>DASXZC010000057.1:0-7420 GCA_036502165.1 Bryobacteraceae bacterium | reverse complement strand
GCGACGTTGACGTCGCAACCCATGTCCTTGGAGCCCATCACGCAGTACGCGCCGCCGTAGGCCTTGCGCGTGATCACCGTTATTTTGGGAACGGTCGCTTCGGCGTAGGCATAGAGCAACTTCGCACCGTGGCGGATGATGCCGCCGAACTCTTGATCGGTGCCGGGTAGAAATCCAGGCACATCCTCGAACGTCACAATGGGGATGTTGAACGCATCGCAGAATCGAACGAATCGGGCGCCCTTGGTTGACGAATTGATGTCCAGGCATCCGGCGAGGAATGCTGGTTGATTGGCGACGATCCCGACGGTGCGGCCATCGAGGTGCGCCAATCCGACAACGATGTTCTGCGCCCAATGCTCGTGGACTTCAAAGAACGCCCCGTCATCGACGATGCGATGGATGATGTCCTTGATGTCATAGGGAATGTTCGATTCGATCGGCACGATTGAGTCGAGCTTGGCGTCGGCGCGGTCGATCGGATCGGAGGTCGGTTTGCGCGGTGAAGGATCCTGATTGTTCTGCGGCAGGTACGACATCAGTTCGCGGATCATGCGCAGACATTCGGCGTCGTCATTGGCCATGAAGTGCGCCACGCCGCTGATCGCGTTGTGGGTGCGGGCGCCGCCGAGTTTCTCTTTGTCGACATCCTCGTGCGTGACGGTCTTGATTACATCGGGTCCCGTCACGAACATGTGACTGGTGTTTTCGACCATGAAAATGAAGTCCGTCAGCGCCGGCGAATATACTGCGCCACCCGCGCAGGGACCCATGATCGCGGAGATCTGCGGAATGACACCGCTCGAAATCGTGTTGCGCAGGAAGATGTCGGCGTAGCCGCCGAGCGATAGCACGCCCTCCTGAATTCGTGCGCCTCCGGAGTCGTTGAGGCCGATTACGGGGGCGCCCGTTTTGAGCGCCAGATCCATGATCTTCGTGATTTTCAGGGCGTTCGTCTCCGACAGCGATCCCCCGAAGACGGTGAAATCCTGAGCGAATACGTACGCCGGCCGCCCGTGGATCAAACCGTAGCCGGTGACGAAGCCATCGCCGTCGATGACCTGTTCATCCATGCCGAAATCGCGGCAGCGGTGGCGGACGAGCTTGTCCATCTCTTCGAATGAGCCCTCGTCGAGAAGAAGGTCGATGCGCTCGCGGGCGGAGAGCTTGCCTTCTTTGTGTTGGCGTTTCTTGCGTTCCTCGCCGCCACCGGCCTCAGCGGCGGCGTGGCGGCGGCGAACTTCGTCGATGGGGCGGGACGGCATAAGTCCCTATTGTATAGGTCCTCCTCATGCGGCTTCGCTCGAGGAGGATGAGGATGGCAGCAGCGATTGCGGCTGGATCCTGAGGGACTCGCCGTCGGCATCGACGTCGATCGTGACGCGCGAGCCAGGTTCGATGCGTCCGCCGGAGACGAACGCCGCGAGCGGTTGCGTGATATGGCGAAGTACCACGCGCTTCAGTTCGCGCGCGCCATACTCAATACTGGTGCCAGTGCGAAGCAGGAATGCGCGGGCTCCCCTCGTCGTGGCGATGCGGAAAGCCCGTGGACCGAGCCGCTTATTGATGTGTTGCTGCAGATCGAAGAGCTGATGCTCGACGATGGCAGCGAGCGCCTGCTGACTCAACGGCTGATAAGTCACTACACCGTCGATTCGATTAACGAATTCGGGCGAGAATTTGCGCCGCACCGCCGACATTCCGATTTTCTGCAGTTTGCCCGTAATGTCCGGGCTTTCCCGCGTTCCGATGAGCGCTTCGAATCCGAAATCCGGATGCAATTCGCGCATCATGGACCTCGCGCCGAGATTGCTCGTCATGAAAATCAGGCTGCGCTCGAAGTTGACGCTCGAGTTATCGCCCAATTTCAGCGCGGCCTTGTCGAGAACACCCAGCAGCAAACGTTGCAGGCTCGACGCCGCCTTCTCGATTTCGTCGAACAGGACGATCGACAGGTTCGAATATTCGCTGGTCGCGGCGTTCAGCTTCTGTTGATTCAACATCGGCTGGGTTTCACGGTGCCCGAGATATCCGGGTGGCGCGCCGATCAGCTTTGCGACTTCATGTTCCATCTGGAACTCGCCGCAATCGACGCGCAGCAGGGTCCGGTCGCTGCCGTGCAACGACTCGGCCAGGACTTCGACCGTACGGGTCTTGCCCGTTCCAGTCGGTCCGAGTAACAGGAACACCCCGACCGGCCGATTCTCAGGCGCGAGACCGGCCTGATGCATGTGCACGTAGGGAAGAATGCGAGCAAGAGCGTCGGTCTGACCCACCAGACGCTGTTCGAGCTGAGCGACCTGCTCGTCGAGCGAGGCAGTCGAGTCCAAACGGCGCGAGCGGGCGGATCCGATTGTGTTTTTGATCACCGGAGGCTGTTCTCCTTCATACGTCAGCGAGTATACACATGACGCCTATGGGGAACGGCCTGTGAAAGGCGATTTTCGCGGCTGCTGCAACTCAGCGGGGATCGCCATCTCGCTCGAAACAAAGTCCAAACGGAGTCAGCGGATGGCCTCCGAAGAATCTATTGCGAACTTGTGAACGGCCTAATCAGCCCAGGGCGAAAATCAACTATTTGTGGCGATAGGTGATGCGGCCTTTGGTGAGATCGTAAGGGGACATTTCGAGCGTGACGCGGTCGCCGGCCAGCACCCGGATGCGGTTCCGTCTCAGTCGTCCGGCCAAGTGAGCGAGGACGATTCGCTCCTGGTCCAACTGGACGCTGAATTGGCCGCTGGGGAATTTTTCAACGACGGTGCCTGTGACTTCAATGTTGTCTTCTTTGCTCATCTGCCTCCTTCAGGGATGTGCGCTAATCAGACATTCTTCAGTATGAGTATAGCCAAAAGAGGTCCCACACGGTGGGCATCCCGGCCCTCTCGTGGTGCTAAGATACCGGCCATGGAACGATTGCTTCAGGACATCCGTTTCGGAGTACGCCTGCTGGCCAAACGGCCCGGTTACGGCATCATCGTGGTGCTGAGTCTGGCTCTTGGAATCGGCGCGGTTACGTCGGTCGTCTCGATCGTGAACGCCGTTCTCGTGAGGCCGTACGGACCCGTGAACACGGATCAGTGGATGTACCTGTGGGAGCATCGGACGAAGTCGCAATCGTTAAATCAGATCAGTGCGTCGATGCCGAACTTCCAGGATTGGAAACGCGGAAGTTCCTCAGTCTTCTCGGACGTGATCGTATGGCTTCCACATACGTACACGGCTTCGGGCGAAGGTATCGCCAACTCCGAGGCGGTCAGCGCCGCAGTCATCTCGCCAGAGGTCTTCCGGGCAACGGGAGCTGTGCCCGCAGCGGGCCGCCTGCTCGAGCCTGCGGATAGCGCAAGCAGCGATCGGCGGGTGGTTCTATCCTACGGATTCTGGAAGCGCGCGTACGGCCAGGATCCCAACTTGCCGGGCAAGACGATCACGCTCAACGGCGCGAGTCATACGGTGGTCGGTATCGCTCCGCCGGGATTTTCTTTTCCGCCGGAAGCGCGAGTGGATATCTGGACCGCGTTCCCTTTGGCCGGGATGTCGGTCGCCGACCGTTCGATGCGAGCGTATCGAGTGGCAGCGAAACTCGCGCCCGGCGTCAATCCGAAGGAGGCGCAATCCGCGCTGGACGTCATTGCCGCGCGCCTCGCGGCGCTGCATCCGGAAGATCACGATTACGGAGTGATCGCGATTCCCATGCGCGAGGCCGTCTCCGGGAACTTCCGCGCGCCGTTGATCGCTCTGTCGGGCGCTTTAGGATTTGCGCTACTGCTGCTGTCGATCAACATCGGCTATTTGCGGCGCGTTCATTTGGAGGCGCGCCGGAAAGAACTGGCTTTGCGGATGGCGTTAGGGGCAAGCCGCACGGTCCTGATTCGCCAGTTATTCATCGAGACCGCGTTGTTGTTCGGAATCGGCGGAGGAATCGGCGTGCTGCTCGCACCTGTGGGAGTGCGGCTGCTGCTGTCGTTCGTGCCGTCGAGCGAGACGCCGTGGCTGCAGGTTCCGATCGACGGCAGGGTGTTGCTCTTCTCGATCGTGGTCACGCTACTAGCGGCCGTCGTCTCGGGGCTGCTTCCTGTGATTGGAGTTTCGCGATCGGCTTTGTTCGGGCGTATGGTATCCAACACGGCCGGCGTGACGAGCCGATTGCGGGCTGTGGTGGTCGCTTCGCAAGTCGCGTTGGCGCTAGTGCCGTTGTGCGGTGCGGGCCTTCTGATCAGGAGTTTCGCGCGGCTGCTCGACGTCGCTCCGGGCTTTGCTTCCGAGCATAGACTGACATTTGCGATCTCCGCTCCACGGGCAAGGTATGCGGGGCCGAAGGAAGTCGCGGCGGTCGCTGAACGTCTGCGGGAAGCAATCCTCGAGGCGCCTGGAGTGACGCAAGCTGCGCTTGCGCAATCGGTTCCTTTTGCACCTGGCGCTCGCTGGCTGCAGGCGCTGACTCGAACGGATCCGAAAGGGATCACGAACTTTGCGCAATTGCCGTTGGTTCGTTATTCCGTTGTCACGCCGGGATTTTTTGAAGCTCTGGGCATTGGGCTGAAGGCCGGACGCTTCATCACCGCCGTGGATACGCGCGAAGGACTTCCCGCGGTCGTCATCAACGAGACGCTGGCGCGGCACCAGTTTCCTCTAGAAGATCCGATCGGAAAGAAGATCTGGATCAATCACGCTGAAGCACTTCGCGAGACGGGTCCGCGAACGATTGTTGGCGTCGTTCATGACATCCATATGTATGGACTCGACCGCGAACCGGATCCGGCGGCTTGGGTTCCGATCGCGCAACAGGACTCGGCTGAGGAAATCTGGCGCAACTTGTGGGTGGTCGCGAACAGCGCCATCAATCCCGCGGATACGGTAGCGGGCGTGCGGCAGCGGATTCACGATGTCGATAGCGCTCTTACGCTGGCAGGCGTCTCGTCGCTGGACGCGAGAGTGAGCGGTTCGTTGTGGCGCCAGCGTTTCAGCAGCGCGCTCGTGTTCGCGTTTGGACTTGCTGCACTCGCGATCGCGGTGCTCGGGGTCTTCGGCGTGACGAGTTATCTGGCGGTTTTGCGGTCGCATGAATTCGGAGTCCGCATGGCGCTTGGAGCGAAGCCTGCTGACATTGCGCGAATGGTGTTCCGGGAGAGCCTCGGACAGGTAGCGATTGGAGTAATCGTTGGTCTTTCGGGAGCTTTCGCACTGACGCGCGTCTTACAGGGATTGCTGTTCGGCGTGACGCCGACCGATCCGCTCACGTTTGCGGCGGTGACGGGAATATTGGTTGCCGCGGCGATGCTTGCGTGCATGGCGCCGGCGAGCCGGGCGGCGAAAGTGGATCCCATCATCGCGATGCGTCCGGAGTAAAACATGTCTACCATCACACGACGATCTTTTCTAACGCAGGCGGCAGCGATCGGCGCGACGGCCGCGTGGGCGAAGTCGAAGCCATCCTCGAGCATGAAGTGGAGCGAACGCCGCGATTTTTTTCCGGAAGGAGTTGCATCGGGAGATCCCGACAGCAACAGCGTGCTGCTGTGGACTCGCCGGCCTCCGGTTGGTGAAAGCAGCGCGTCGACTTTGCATGTGGAAGTCGCCGAAGACGAAGGGTTCAACCATGTCGTGGCATCGGCATCGGCGCCGATCTCGGCTGCCGAGGACTGGACTTGCCGAGTACTCGTTGGCGGACTGAAGCCGAGCCGCGTGTATTGGTATCGCTTCGCGGATCCGGAGGGTTCCGGGAGCCGAATTGGAAGGACGATTACGGCGCCGGCAGTGAATGATCCGAAGCCCGTACGGTTCGTGTTCGTCAGTTGTCAGAATGCGAACGACGGCGCGCAGAATGCGTATCGGCGGATGATCCACGAAGACGAGCGTGTGGCTACCGCGAGCGAGCGGATCGACTTCGTCCTGCATCTCGGCGACTTCATTTACGAGATTGTCTGGTATCCGGAAGATCGTCCGCAAGGGATGTACGACAGGCGTGTGCGGGATCTGGTGCGATATCCGAATGGCGAAAAGATCCAGGATTTTCACGTTCCGACCAACGTTGGCGACTATCGGGCGGTCTATCGTGCGTACTTGAAGGATCCGGATCTGCAGGACGCGCGAGCTCGGTGGCCTTTCGTCAACATGTGGGACAACCATGAGTTCAGTTGGATGGGCTGGCAGTCGAATCAGAAGTTCAATGGGACGACGCGGGCGGCGCAAACTCGCAAAGTGGCTGCGAATCAGGCCTTTTTTGAGTTCCAACCGGCGCGGATGCTGAAGCCGAGCGGGCCGTCGTTCGATCGCTTCGATCCGCCGCATGTCGAGGATAGGCCGATCACGAAGTTTGACGATCATGGCTTTGGTGACGAGCCGAATAACCGCATCGCTGTCGGAAGCCTCAAGGGATATCGGGCTTTGCACTGGGGCCGCAATGTAGATCTCATCATTACTGATCAGCGTAGTTATCGCTCGGAAGAGCCTGTTGGCAATGAGAAAGTGAATGCCCTTCTTAGCAAAGACTTTCCGCAATTTTTCGCAGAGGAAGTGATGGAGATTCTCGATGCGGGCCGGACCTATAATGGGGGGCGTCCGCCCGAGACGATCCGCTTGGGCGACGCCTCGATCCCGAACTTCCGCAAGGATGAGCCGGCACAAACCATTCTTGGCGATGAACAGAAGAAGTGGTTCCTCGAGCGTCTGCGCAGTTCTCGGGCGACGTGGAAGATCTGGGGCAACACGACGGCGACGCTCGACACTCGCGCGGATCTTCAAAATCTTCCGGCCGGGAAAACCAAGCCGTGGCCCGGCGCCGGCTATGGCGCGTCGCCCAGCGGCGATCATGCGACTGCGTTCGTCGAGCGCGGTGAGATCTACGATTTTGTGAGTGCCCATAATATTACCGGCTTTACTACAGTCGCAGGCGATCGCCACAGTTTCTGGGCGGGCTTGGCGGCGAAGGGATTGCCTCCGAAGCCGTTTCAACCGGTGGGCATTGCGTTCGTGACGGGCTCGATTTCCGCGCCGGGCATCATCGAGGCTCTCGAGCACAACTTGCCGAAAGATCATCCACTGCGATCATTGTTCGTCGGGCAGGGGCCGAACGATAAGAGTCCGCAGCCGATGTTGAATATGTTGGTGCATCGTGGCGTGCGGTCGTGCCTCGAGTACACGGAGTCTGGCGACATCGAGAAGGCGCGTGCGGTATCGAATCCGCAAGTAGCTCCGCACGTTTCGTTCGTCGATATGGGAGGCCACGGATATTCCGTGGTGACCGCCGCGCCCGATTTTCTCGAAACCGAATTCGTTTGCATCCCCAGGCCGATCGAGCGGAGCGGACGCGAGGACGGTGGTCCGCTGAAGTACCGCGTCAAGTGCCGGGCGAAGCTTTGGAAGAGCGGGGAAGCGCCCTCGCTCGAGACGCGAGTGGTCGAGGGCGATCCCAAGTTTTCGG
>DASXZC010000056.1:0-7262 GCA_036502165.1 Bryobacteraceae bacterium | reverse complement strand
CAAAATTACCACTCCTAAAGAGTTTCTCGGCTTTAACCTCGGCGACGATTACAACGTCGCGGATTATACGCAGCTCGACCACTATTGGCACAAGATCGCGTCGGAGTGTCCCGACCGCTGCAAACTGGTCGACATCGGCCCAACTGAAGAGGGCCGGCGGCAGTACATGATGATCGTCACGTCGCCCGAGAACATGAAGAAGCTGGATCACTATAAGGGAATCGCTTCGCGCCTCGCGCATGCCGAAGGACTGACTGATGAGCAGGCACATGCGCTCGCGAAAGAGGGCAAAGCCGTAGTGTGGATCGACGGCGGATTGCATGCCAGCGAAACCGTCGGATCGCAGCAGTTGATGGAGATGGTCTATCAGATGGCGAGCCGTACGGATGAGGAAACGACGCGTTTGCTGAACGACGTGATCGGGCTCTATGTGCAGGCCAATCCCGATGGACAGGAACTCGTCGCGAAGTGGTACATGCGGGAGCAAGATCCGAAGAAGCGCACCATGAACGGACTGCCGCGGCTCTACGCGAAGTACGTCGGGCACGATGACAATCGCGACTTTTACATGTCGAACATGAAGGAAACCACGAACATGAACCATCAGTTGTTCCTCGAGTGGTATCCGCAGATCATGTACAACCACCATCAGACCGGTCCGGCGGGCGCGGTGATTTTCATGCCGCCGTTCCGCGATCCGTTCAACTACAATTTCGATCCGCTGATTCCTTTGGGAATCGAAATGGTCGGCACGGCCATGCACACGCGGCTGGTCGCCGAAGGCAAAGGTGGATCCGCAATGCGCACCGGCGCGAACTATTCAACATGGTGGAACGGCGGACTGCGCACGGTCACATACTTCCACAACATGATCGGAATCCTGACCGAGATTATCGGCAGTCCGACGCCGACGCCGATTGCGTTGGTACCTGACAAGCAGTTGCCGCAAGGCGACTGGCCGCTTCCCATCCAGCCGCAGGAATGGCACTACCGCCAGTCGATTGAATACGAAATCACCAACAATCGCGCTATGTTGGACCTCGCGTCGCGTTACCGTGAGACCTTCCTCTACAACATCTATCAGATGGGCCGGAATTCCATCAAGAAGGGCAGCGAGGACAACTGGACGATTACACCCAAGCGGATCACCGCGCTCGAAGAAGCGGCCGCGGCGAAGGCTCCGGCCACCGGTGGAGGAGGCCGTGGCCGCGGTGCCGCTGCCGCCGAGACTCCGGCAGGATTGACACCTGGAGGACTGGGCGCGCGCACGGTACCAACCGAACTCTATGCGAGCGTGCTGCACGATCCGAAGGTGCGCGATCCACGCGGATACATCCTGCCATCCGATCAAGCGGATTTCGCCAATGCAGTCGAGTTCCTGAATGCACTGCTCAAGAATGGGATCGACGTGATGCGCGCGACGTCGGCTTTTGATGTTGCAGGCAAGAGCTATCCAGCGGGTTCCTATGTCGTGAAGACCGCGCAGGCGTTTCGTCCGCACGTGATGGACATGTTCGAGCCGCAGGATCATCCGAACGACATTCCCTATCCGGGCGGCGCGCCGCGGCCTCCCTACGACATTACGGGATGGACGCTCGCGATGCAGATGGGCGTTCAATACGTCCGCGTGTTTGATGGATTCGATGGTCCGTTCGAGAAGGTCAAAGGCATCTTGCCGCCGCCACCCGCTGCGATTCAGGGAACAGGTACGGCAGGCTTCTTGCTCAGCCATCGCGTCAACAATTCCTTCATCACGATCAATCGTTTGTTGAAGGCGAACTGTGACGTGTATTGGCTGAAGAAAGTCCCAGAGGGCATGGATCTCGGCACGGGAGCGATTTGGGTTCCGGCGTGCCCTGCGGCCCGCGCGGTGATTGAGAAGTCCGCGAAGGATAACGGCGTTCCGGCCTGGGCGGTGGCGAATGCGCCGTCCGGTGAATCCTTGAAACTCAAGCCGATTCGAATTGGCCTGTACGATAACTACGGCGGATCGATGCCGTCGGGCTGGACGCGTTGGCTGTTTGAGAATTACGAATTTCCATTCGAAGTCGTGTATCCGGCGATGCTCGATGCGGGCGATCTAAAGAGTAAGTTTGACGTGCTCGTGTTTCCCGATGGCGCGATCCGCCGCGGCGCGAACGCCGGTGGACGCGGGGGCGGCGGCGGAGCGCCCGGTGGCCCCGGCGCACCGGCTGGCCCTGGCGGCGCCGGTGGACCCGGTGGGCCTGGCGGCTTCGGAGCTCAGCCGAGTCCCGAATCAGTGCCCGAAGAATTTCGCGCGACGATGGGACGTATCACGGATGAGAAGACGATTCCGCAGCTCAAGAAATTCGTGGAGTCCGGTGGATCGATCGTAACGATTGGCAGTTCCACCAGCGCGGCCGAGTTGTTCGGCTTACCGGTGAAGAGCTACCTGACTGAGAAGACCGCCGACGGCCGCGACCGGCCGCTTCCTCGCGAGAAATTCTACATTCCGGGATCACTATTGAAGGCGCATATCGACAACACAAATCCGCTGGCGTATGGGATGCCCGAGACGGTGGACGTGTTTTACGACAACAATCCCGTGTTCCGTTTGGAACCGGATGCCGGCCAGAAGAAGACTTCGCCGGTTGCGTGGTTCTCAGGCCCGGGAATCCTCGACAGCGGATGGGCGTGGGGCCAGCAGTATCTGGATGGCGGCACGGCAGTTGTCGAGGCAACAGTCGGCGAGGGCAAGGTTGTGCTGCTCGGTCCGGAAGTGAATTTCCGTGACCAGCCGCATGGCACATACAAGCTGTTGTTCAACAGCTTGTATTTCGGCAGCGCGAAGGCGCAGGCTCCGCAGTAACAGGCGGCGTTTGCATGGGGCGAGGAGTTCGATCACGTTCGGTGTTGCGCGGCGGCGCGATGGCCGTGCTTTGGGCTTGGCCATTGGTCGCGAATGGTCAAGGCTACATGACTCCTGCTCGGAGGCTGGGGACGATCGATGTTACTTTCGACAGTTCCCAAATCCTGATCAAGCGGCGAGGGCAGGAGTGGCGGATCGACTTTCGCAATCTCGTCCGCGGGATCGACTGCGCCAGCGGGCCGATTTGTCCAGGATCCCCGACAGCACCTTGCCCGGCATGTGCGCCGTCGGATCCCGACCTTGTGGGCTGGGATGAACGGCACCAAACACTCTACTTCGCCCTCACGACGATGGCCCAATCGTTCGAGCGGCCTTTTCAAATATTCAGCTATAGTCTCGCAACCCGGCGATCTTCGCGATTAGTGAACGCCTGGGGCGCCGGCTTTAGCCTGGGGACGGTTTCGAAGAACGGGCGATACTTTGCCTTCATCAAAGACCACCATCTTTCACCGGCCGGGGGTTGTGTCGTCGGCCGGACCGCCATATTGCACGAAATCGAGATAGTCGATCTTTGGTCTCGTACGATTGCAAGTCCTGCCCTTGATCTACCAGAGGACAAAATATTCTTTATACACGAGATGGAGTGGACGTCGCCGACTGTTCTGACGTGTCTCGCAAGGCGGCATCAGGAGGACTGCCGCATTGTTGCTGGTGAGCAGGGAGTCCGGCTGCGGATTGATATGAACGGCCTGAAGTTCCGGCCGTCGTGGCCGTGACTCTCAATTCGAACGGAGCGCGACCATCGGGTCGATCCGCGATGCGCGCCACGCGGGAATGTAGCCGGCGATCGCGGCGACTGCGAGCAGCAGCGCGCCGGCTTCGATGAACGTCAAAGGATCGCCGCTCGTAACTCCGAATAGCAGGCTGCCGAGCGTGCTCGACAGGGCGCGCGATCCGACAACTCCGAGCGCAAGGCCGATCCCGGCCAATGCCAAAGTGCGAAGTACGATGCGCCGCCGCACCGCAGTGGCGGGCTCGCCGAGCGCCATCCTAATACCGATTTCCTGCACTCGTTGGCTGACGGAAAACGAAATCACCGCGTAGATTCCGAGTGAAGCCAAAATCAACGCGAAGCCCGCGAATCCCGCTAGCAACAGAACAAGGAATCGCCGCGGCGATACCGCTTTGTCGACGAGATCCTGGAACGTCTGAAACTCGCGCACGGGCAGGTTCGGATCGATCGGACGTAATGCAGCGCGAAGTCCCGCTGCCAACCCTTCAACCGGAAGCGCGGTTCGCACGACCAGTTGCATCGTCGCGTAGTCTCCCGTCTGACGCATCGGCAGGTACAGTTCCATACCACCTGAGGACTCGAGTGAGGAATGACGGATGTCCGCGACCACGCCGACGACGCGCCGCCCGCCGTCTGTCGTGACCATTTGCCCCAACGGATCCTGGCCCGGCCAAAGCGTCCGCGCACAAGTCTCGTTGATCACCGCGACCTTCTCGCTCGAGGAACGATCACGTTCGTTAAACTCTCGCCCACGCCGCAACGGGATGCCGGCCGCTTCGAAATAACCGTCGCTCACCACGCGAATGTACGCCTCCGGCATATGGCCCTTCTCGTAGACCTGCCCCTTCGCGCCAACGCCCCACGACCGGTCATCGCGCAGTGGAAGAACGTCAGTGAGGCCCGCGGCCACGATGCCAGGGACCGATCGCGCGCGCCGCAGCATGTCGTCTATAAAGGAATTCTGCTCATCGAAACTGGCGATTTTGAAGCTAGGATCGACTCGCAGCGCCGCCGCGCGTTCCGGTTGAAATCCCAGATTCACGTCGAGGACGCGTATGAAACTCTGGATGAGGAGTCCGGCTCCGACCAGCAGGATGCACGCGAAGGCGAGCTCGGCGACCACGAGTCCGTCACGAACAAATGCGTGGGGCTTGCCGCCACTCGATCCGCGGCTCGAGTCCTGCATTTCTTCGCCGAGAGAGAACGAAGAGACGCGCATCGCCGGCAGAAGTCCGAAGAGCAAGCCGGAGCCAATCGCCGCGAGCAGAGTGAAGCCGAGCGCCTTCCCGTCGATCCGTATGGTCTCGAGCAGAGGAAGATTGAATGCATGCAGGTGCGCGAGTTCACGCGTTCCGGCCATGGCCAGGATGAGCCCTAACACCGCTCCGCAACAGGAAAGCGCGACGTTCTCGGTGAACATCTGTCTGAGCAGCCGCAGCCGCCCCGCGCCGAGCGCCGCCCGCATCGCGAGTTCCCGTTGTCGCACGCCAAGGCGCGACAACTGCAGATTCGAGAGATTCGCGCAGACGATCAACATCACAACACCGACCGCGCAGGCGAGCACGGAGAGCGCAGGAACCACTCGTCCGCTGACACGCTGTGCGAGCGGCATGGGGATTGGTTCGAGATGATTCCGCTCCGGATGTTGATCCTGGAGTTGCTTGCCCAGAATGGCAAGCTCGGCCTTTGCGCCCTCGATGGTCGCGCCAGGCTTCAGCCGTCCGATGACTTTCATCGTGTTTCCGCTGGGCTTCTTCGGATCTTTCAATGGCCACGGGATCAATATGTCGACAGGAATGCCAGGCGCGAAGAGGCTCGCGAAATCAAACGACGCGGGCAGTACGCCGATGATCGTCGCCGGTTGTTTATTCAGGATCAGCCTGCGCCCGAGCACGCCCGGATCCGCGTTGAAGCGCCGCCGCCAAAAGCTGTTGCTCAAAATCATCGCAGATGGAGCCGCATATTTTCCCTCGCTCTCCTCCGCTGTGAATGACCTTCCGATCAATGGATCCACGCCCAGCACTGTCAATAAATTCCCAGTCACAGGTACGCTCGTCAGCCGCTCCGGTTCGCCCGATCCGGTCAGTTCTTTGTCGCCAGGAAAGTAGAATCCCGACCACCCCGCCATGTCGGCGAACGAGTGGTTCAGCTCCCGTAGATCGGCATAGTGTTCGGTCTGCATCGCAGTATAGTCGTCGATATTCGATACCGAGACCAGCCGGCTCGGATCGCGGAACGGTAGCGGGCGCAGGAGCATTGCGTTGACGACGCTGAACACAGTCGCGCTGGCGCCGATGCCGAGGCCGGCGATGATGATCGTAAACGCCGTGAAGCCGGAATCGCGCCGCATGCTGCGAAATGAGTAGCGCAGATCCTGGGCGAGATCACTGAGCCAGCGCACCAGCCACACGCTGCGGGATTCTTCCGATGTTTGTGTCATATTGCCGAATTTTCTCCTTGCCGCGGCTCGCGCATTGTCTTCCGACAAACCTTGCGCAATGAAGTCCTGAGCGAGTGACTCGAGGTGGAACTCCATCTCTTCCCACAACAATCGCTGCCTTTTGCTGTGGGAAAACAGGAAATGCATACGGCGCCGCAGTCGGCGCCAAGTGGAATCGACGGGCTGCATGTCAGGCGAACCCCATGATCCGCGCGACCGCGCCGGTTACGCGCCGATAGCGAGCGGACTCCTCAGCGAGTTGCTTGCGCCCATCGGCCGTCAGCTTGTAAAAGCGCGCTCGCCGATTGTTCGCCGACAAGCCCCACTCGCCGGTGATCCATCCATTCAGCTCGAGCCGCTGCAGCGCCGGATACAGCGAACCTTCCTCGACGCGCAGCAGGTCATCGGACAATTGCTGGATCAATTGCGCGATGGCGTAGCCGTGCAAGTGCCCACTCATCAATATTTTAAGGACCAGCATGTCGAGCGTGCCCGGCAGCAGGTCGGCTTTGTTCTTATCCGTTCCCATAGACTGTCTGATCATAATACGTGAAACATGCCGCGCGGTTACTAACGATCGCGACTTTTTTCACTCAGCCAGTCTGTCGAGGGCGGCGCGGATTACTCGTAACGCAATGCGATGGTGGGATCGAGGCGCATCGCGCGGCGCGCCGGTAGATAGGATGCAACCAGCGCGACCAGAGAGAGAAGCGCCGCTACACCGATGAACGTGATCGGATCAGTGGCGCTGACTCCAAACAAGAGGCTCGAAACCAGGCGAGTCATGACGAGCGAAGCGGCGACGCCGATAACGACTCCGAACGCGGCGAGCTTCGCGCCCTCGCCTAGAATCATACGCAGCACCGCCCCGCGATGTGCGCCGAGCGCCATGCGGATCCCGATCTCCTGCGTGCGTCGAGCGACGGAAAAAGCCACGATTCCGTAAATGCCCACTGCGGCGAGCGAAAGGGCCGTCGCGGCGAACAATCCGACCAGAAGAAGCAGGAACCGGCGATCGGAGAGCCAGCCGCCCATTTCGTTTGCGAACGTCGAGAACTTGACGGGCACATCGGGAATGACGTCGTGGAACACCGTTCGCGCGGACGCCATGATCTCCGTCGCCGGCAGACCGCTCGCGCGAATCAGGATCGTCGGCGTCGAATTGGCATTCAGGCCGCGCTGGTGATAATCGACGTACA
>DASXZC010000055.1:0-2958 GCA_036502165.1 Bryobacteraceae bacterium | reverse complement strand
GCGCTACCCGCACGCCCCGTATCCAGCAGATCGTTCGGGATCTGTTCGGCAAGGAGCCCAACAAGAGCGTGAACCCGGACGAAGTAGTCGCGGTAGGCGCGGCGGTGCAGGGGGGCGTGCTGGGCGGCGAAGTCAAAGATGTGCTGCTGCTCGATGTGACGCCGTTGTCGCTCGGTATCGAGACACTCGGTGGCGTGTTCACCAAGTTGATCGATCGCAATACCACCATCCCGACTCGCAAGAGCGAGACCTTCTCTACTGCGGCCGATAACCAGACCTCGGTTGAGATCAAGGTTTACCAGGGCGAGCGTTCGATGGCTCGGGACAACCGCCTGTTGGGCGTGTTTCAGTTAGTCGGCATTCCGCCGGCCCCGCGCGGCATCCCGCAAGTCGAGGTCACTTTCGATATCGACGCGAACGGCATTCTGAATGTCGTAGCCAAGGATCGGGCGACCAACAACGAGCAGAAGATCACCATTACATCCTCCTCGGGCTTGAGCAAAGAAGAGGTGGAAAAGATGGCGCGCGACGCAGAGTCGCACGGCGCTGAGGATCGCAAGAAGAAAGAGGAGATCGAAGCGCGTAATCGTGGAGACGCCATGGTCTACAACGTCGAAAAGATGTTGAAAGAGCATCGTGACAAGATCTCCGCTGACGACGCGAGACAGGTCGAAACGGCCGTCGAGGACCTCAAGAAGGCAATGGCCGATGGCGGTCTCGAAGCGATTACGTCGGCCACCGACAAGCTCACTACCGCCAGCCACAAACTGGCGGAGGCGATGTATAAAACGCAGAGCGCGGGTGGGCCGGCCGGCACGCCTCCGGGTGCGGGGCCTGAAGGAAACGGTGCTCAACCCGGCGAAGAGAAGAAAGACAACGTCGTCGATGCCGAATTCGTCGACGTCGAAGACAAGAAGTAGAAGTAATTCGGTGAAGTAAATCGATCGGGGCGCGTTTCTAATAACGCGCCTCATCTGCATTTTTTGGGAATCATTATGCCTGCTGCAAGCAAGAAGGACTACTACGAGACGCTCGGCGTTGCCCGCAGCGCGGATGCTGAAGAGATCCGCAAATCCTATCGGCGTTTGGCGCGCAAGTACCATCCGGACGTAAATCCCGGAGACAAAGCGGCGGAGGAGCGTTTCAAGAGTGTCCAGGAGGCTTACGACGTACTAAGCGACGAAGAGAAGCGGAAGACCTACGATCAATACGGTTTCTACTCGCCGAACATTCCTCCCAACGGAGCGGGCGGCGGAGCAAGCGGCGGTCCGGGATTCGGCGGATTCGATTTCGCGGAGTACCTAAGGCAACAGCAACGGGCGGGTGCGGGCGCCCAGGAAAGTGAAGGCCCCGGCGGTTCGTTTCGCGACATCTTCGGTAGTTTCTTCGGGGGTGGACGAGCCCGGCAAGCGGCCCCGCAACCGGAGCGAGGCGCGGACCTCGAATACGGTTTGAATGTCGATTTCTGGCAGTCGATTCGCGGTACGCAAGTCAAGCTCAATATCACCCGCCAGGAAACATGTGAGACATGCCATGGAACGGGTTCGGCGGGTACCGGCGTTGTTGTGTGCCCGGAGTGCGATGGCAGCGGAACCGTAACCCAGATGGCGGGCGCCATGAAGTTTAACTTGACTTGCCCACGATGCGGCGGAAGCGGCAGATTGAAAAATGCCTGCCCGACTTGCCGCGGAGAAGGTCTCATCTCGCGCTCGGATACGGTAGAAGTTCGCATACCGCAAGGTGTGGCCTCGGGTTCCCGTTTGCGCGTAGCAGGCAAAGGCAATGCCGGCGTGGCGGGCGGCCCCGCGGGCGATCTTTACATCACGATTCGCGTCGAGGAGCATCCTTTCTTTAAGCGGGATGGAGACAACATCGACATCCAGGTTCCGCTGACCGTCAGCGAAGCCGGTTTGGGAGCGAAAATCGAGGTCCCCACCATCGACGGCCGGGCGCTCCTCAAGATCCCGCAAGGCACACAAAACGGACAGAAGTTCCGTTTGCGCGATAAGGGCGTTTTCAACAGTCGCAAAAACACCAGAGGCGACGAAATTGTCGAAGTCGTTCTGCACTCTCCCGATGTGCACAACGAGCGAACGCGCGAGCTGCTTCGCGAGCTGGCTCAGGTCCAGACGACCGATGTGCGCCAGGAGATTTGGCAGAAAGTGCAGCCGGGCATTTAGGGTATCGATATGACAAGGAACAGAGGCAAGGCGGCCTACATGATTTCGGCAGTCGCCGAGCAATATGAGATTCATCCGCAGACGCTGCGCTTATATGAGCGCGAGGGCTTGCTCGCCCCTTCGCGCAGTGAGGGTAACACCCGGCTCTATACGGATGCGGATCTGGAGCGGTTGGAAATCATCCTGAAGCTGACCCGCGAGTTGGGAGTCAACCTGGCGGGAGTCGAGATCATTCTCAACATGCGCGAAAAGATGGAAGCCATGCAGCAACAGATGGAAGGATTTGTGCGCACGCTGAACCAGGAACTGTCGGAGCGCGTAGCAAACCGGCAAGGCGAAACCAGCCAGTCGCTCGTACCGGTCATTCAGATCAACTCGCTAGGCCCGCGAAGCGACGCCCGGCGCAGCCCGGAAAACCCGAAGCGCCGGCGGTAAACTGGCGCGAGTTCGCCCCTTCAGGCCACGAAACAAGGCCGCGGGATCTGGGCTGTGGATCGGGGCGGAGACCGCAAGAAACTGCTGGAACCCTTGCTGGACCAGCGCGGGCGCTTTGTCATCCGTTCCACGGGGAAGCGCTTCGTGGTGGATCGCAAGAACAGCAAACGCAGCGTGGCGGAGTTGGGCGCCCAGTGCAGGCTGCGCTATCAAGCACGGATCGTCAAGATTCAGGACGGGCAGGAGAGGATCTACGACTTGCACTACCGCGTCGAGCGGATTCGCCTGGTAGGACCGACAAACGGTTGCACTTGGTGGTGGTCGCCGGATTGGGAGAGGAACC
>DASXZC010000054.1:0-18459 GCA_036502165.1 Bryobacteraceae bacterium | reverse complement strand
GCTTCCACGACTGCCAACGCTTCACGCTCGGACGTCGGCGCTTATCTTTCCGACAATGGACTCCACGGCTTCTCACTGCAGGTCCCCTCGGCTTATAAAAACGGCGCGGCTCATACGCTGCAGGTGCATTATGAATCGACGGCGAGCGAAGTCGGTCAACCTTTCACGCTCACTTGCGGTTCTACGAACTACCTTGGCTTCGTGGATTCAGCGAGTTGCTCTGGCATCAGCGGTTGGGCGGCGGACCTCAATCGCCTCAATACATCAATCACCGTCTCGCTTTGGGATGGCGCCACTCAGATCGCTTCCACTACCGCGAATTCCTCGCGTCCCGATGTCGGCGCGGCGATTGGAGACAACGGGGTGCACGGCTATTCGCTCCAACTCCCGAGCGCTTACGCCAATGGAGTGAGCCACGCATTGCAAGTCCACTTCGAGAGTTCGTCGACGCAACTGATTGGCTCGCCAGTGACGCTCAAGTGCGGCAGCGCGACTGCGAACTACGCGGGAAATGTGGACATACTGAATTGCACGACTATCGCCGGCTGGGCAGCGGACCGCAACAATTTGAACACAAGCGTTAACGTCAGCATCTACAACGGATCGACGCTGCTCACCACTATTCTGGCCGCTACGTCACGCCCTGACGTTGGAATGGCGATCGGCGATAACGGGCTCCACGGCTTCAGCATTCCGACTCCTGCGTCGTTGAAAGACGGGGCGACGCACACGATTACGATGCTTCCTGGGAACTCGCAAACTCCACTGGCTGGGAGTCAATCGCTGAGCTGCCAGTAAGAACGGCTGGCGAAGTAGTTTGGCGCAGGAAAGGTTGATGTAAACCAGGAGCCATCCGCCATGTTGGGTTGGGTAACAGTACGAACCGGTGCAATATTCTTCTCACTGTTGCTACCTCCGAGCGCATCCGCGGGCGAGGCCACGGGAGTCCTGCATCGCACGTGCGCGATGCCGCATCTATACATTCTCGAAATAACTAACTATTAAGGAAATAGGCTGGAGCCACCAATTAAGCTCAAGGCTTTAGGCGATTTTGATCTCCGGTTGTATGTAAATCAATGGATCGATTCGCCGCGAGACGACGACGCGAAGTCCAGCCGGGTTCAAATACTTCATATATCTCGACATTGGTGGCGAGCCGTAGAGATGTCAGGCAATTTCGAGATCATATTCGACGACGAGCGGAAGCTTGAAGGACCGTTCAAGGCCAAGTACGTCAAGCCAGCAAGTCCGGTCATCTGCGAGTAGATCGGGCGATGGGATAGCCGATCTTCATCCGACTGCCCGATTGGGCTGTCGCGAGTGTATGCTGAAGGCAGTCATGAAAAAAGATCGGCGAGGAATTAACGCAGCATCAAAACCCTCCGGAGATGGGTGCGTCGAGTGTCTTGCAGCGGGCGGTTGGTGGTTTCACCTGCGCCGATGCGCGGAGTGTGGACACATCGGGTGTTGCGACAGTTCGCCCAGCCAGCACGCGTCGGGACACGCTGCCTCGACGGGGCATCCGGTGATTACCAGTTTCGAACCGGGCGAGGATTGGTTCTTCGACTACGAGTCGCAGCGGGTCATCCGAGGGGTTGAATTGCCGCCGCCGCATTCGCATCCGGTGAGGCAGCCGGTGCCTGGTCCAGCGGGGCGTGTGCCTGAGGATTGGGAATCGCTGTTGCATTGAGTTCTACTCCGCTCCGTGTGGTGTTAAGGCACAAAGGCGTGATAGCGCGATCGACGTTTATACCGCTACGCTTGGAGAAGAGGAGCCCTGAGCGATGGCAAATCTAGACTGGTCGCAATGCCCGGCTGTGGAGAGCGTTCCTAATCGCCGCAGTGGTGCCTGGGTGTTTCGTGACACACGGATGCCGGTCGCCACGGTGTTTGAAAACCTCGAGGGAGGAGCAAGCATCGATGAAATCATCGAGCAGTATGACGTTACTCGGGAACAGATTCAGGCGGTGCTTGAGTTTGCCGCCCGAAGCTTAGACGCGCCACCCGTCGGGGCCGCAAGTACAGTTGATGCGCATACTCTTTGATCAGGGCGTACCACGAGGCCTCACTGCGACGCTCAAAGGCCACGAGGTTACCGAAGCGAGAGCACTCAAATGGTAAAAAATCTCAAACGGCGATCTGCTCAAACTGGCCGAGACTGTTGGATTTGATCTGCTGGTGACAACTGACAAAAACGTCCGATACCAACAGAACCTCTCCGAGAGAAGAATTGCGATCGTTGTCCTTGGCCAATCGCCTTGGTGGCTTCTACGGCAACATCTGGATGCGATCGTGGCGGCCGTGAACGCCGCTTAGCCAAGCAGCTTTGCCGAAGTCGATATGCCACTTCCTTCTAAGAAGCCATTCATGCGGAGCTAGGAAGATGGGGGTGGGGCGTTTGAAGGCTCGGCCGAACCACGCGCGGCGGATCCTATGGTCTATGACGGTGCTCCGCTCTTTGATCGCTGCGACCGATACTAAAATTTACGTCGGTTTCTAAATTCGTCTACGGAATGGCCAGGCTGATCTTGATGGCCGCCTCGACTTCGCGCATCGTGTTCGAGTCCACCGATCCGATGCGTGTGACCAGTCGCTGACGGTCGACAACTCTGATCTGGTTGAGCAGAGCCACCGAAGGCACTGACAAGCCGGTCACGGCATCCGCTACAAGCAGAGCATGAACGGGATTCAGAGGAGACCGAACCGTGGACGTGATTGGCGCGACAATGGTCGTGGTGGTCACTCGATTCGATGTGTTGTTCTGAATGACCAGCGCCGGACTGATTTTTTTGATCTCCGAACCAACGGTCGGGTCTAGCGCCGTGAGGTAGATTTCGCCCCGCTTGGGATGGGCTTGTTGCTGGTGCTCTTTACTTGCGGGTCGATGTGTTGCCATGATTGTCGGTCTACCTCAGACCACTCTTCACCTACTTCTTGGTCTAGATCGCGATCGCGTACAGCGGTCATTTCCAGCCGCTTTTGGATCGCTTCGGCGCTCTGGGTGGCGACGTAGTGTTCGACGGCGCGGGTTATGAATTCGCTCCGCTGGCCGGGCCTCACTAGTCGATCAATCGCTCGGACCGTAGTCGTCGGCATGATGACGTTGATTCGTTTGGTCATAAGGTAGCGCCCAAATGATTCTATCCACATCCTATACACCTGCCGTGTGGATGTCAAAGGCGGTCAGTAGGATAGGCTACGTGAGTCCATACCTGAAACAGATCTGGGTGATGTGAATAGAATGGATTGAGCTTTCTCCCGGCGAGTAGAGTCGCTCGCCTCTTGCCAAGGCAGTCCCGCGATGCCGGAAAGGGGGACCATCCGAGACAACTTTGATTTTTGGGCGCGCTTGGCCGCTCTGCCTTTGTGCCCGCCCATCGCGCTTGACGTAAGAGTCATACAAGACTAAGATGTAAAGTAGGAAAAACACTGGGTGATCCCGCTTCCACCATTTACCTCGGATGCCTCCTCCCTCCGGGCGACTACGAGCTTTCGTTTGAGGAGATCAAACAATCGTTCTTAGTGCGGGGTTCCGGGGTGTGGGATGCGGCGTGGCGCAACCTACTTGTCGAAAACCTCGAGATCCTCGCCATACAGCTCTGGAAGATTGGCATTCGAGACATCTTTGCCGATGGCTCTTTCGCTGAGGATAAAGCTCACCCGAACGACATTGACGGATATTTCGTTTGTGACCCAGCGATGCTTCGCAGCGGCGCGCTCACACGGCAGCTCAATCTCCTCGACCCCTTCAAAGTGTGGACATGGGACCCGACCTCCCGGAAACGATTCCGCGGATACCCGAAGAAGCAACTGCCGATGTGGCATCAATACCGAGTTGAACTGTATCCCCACGCACCCGGACTCCTGAGCGGAATTCGCGACCAATATGGACACGAGCTTGAGTTTCCCTCAGCCTTCCGGCAGTGACGCCGCGACGGCAAGCCTAGAGGCATCGTAAAGATCCGGTACGGAGGTGGCCAATGATCCGAAGTGAAAACGAATATCAGGAAGCGTCCAAGCGACTCGCTGAGGAACGCCAGAGGCTGACGGAACACCGGCGGCGGCTCGAGAAATCCGGCTTGGCGGACGACGAGATCAAGCGGGTCGTCGATCCGATGGAATCCTTCCATCTCCAATTGCAGGAAGAGGTGGAAAGTTACGAACGGCTTAAGCGAGGAGAATTCGACGAGATTTACAACCTTCGCGGACTGGGACATCTGCTGATCGCTCTTCGAATCGCCCAGGGCATTTCACAGCGCGAACTCGCCAAACGCACGGGCGTGCATGAGTCGCAGGTGTCCCGCGACGAGCGCAACGAGTACTTCGGCGTCACTCTTGAACGAGCTGGCAAAATTCTGGACGCGCTCAACGTACACTTGCAAACTAAGGTAGCGATCGCACCGCGGCCGCCGATGGTCGCCGCTTAGAACTGCCTTGTCTGAGCTGAATGGCGGGCGTTCAACCACATCCTCCAACCCGCCTGATGGCGCTCGACCAGATTGAACCCAATCAATAGGCAGCGCAAACGCTGCACGGCTTCAGTTTTGGGACAAGCTTCTGGATCGGCTTAGTTCAGTTCCAGGAGTCCTGTCCGTCGCGGCCTCGGATAGCATTCCGATGGGTGGCACATTTGTCATGGTTCCGGCGAGGATCGATGGACAAACCGAACAATGGAACGCAGCCAACGTGACGACGCGCGGCGCGGTGGTTAGTCCAGACTATTTCCGGACCATGGGGATCAGTATCCGTTCTGGCCGCTTCTTTGCCGCAAACGACACGGCGGCTTCTGAGCCGGCTGCAATAGTCAACCAAGCGTTTGTGCGCAGACTGCTACCAGACGGTCCCCCAGTCGGCAACCGAGTGCGGATCGGCACTGCGCTGTTAACGGTCGTAGGAGTGATCGGGGACGAACGCTACTTCGGACCCGCGCAGGAGCCCGTTCCCGAAGTGTATATCCCTTATTCGTTGTCTCCAAATCTTCAGTTCGTGTCGATGCACACGGCTGTCGCCGACGAGTCAGCGCTCGCTGCGGCGCGTGAAGTCATCCGGCGGCTTGATCCAGAGCTATCTATTTCACAAGTGACTACATTGCGGCAGTCAGTCGACAATTCGATAGCGCTACAGCGTGAAATGATGACTCTGCTGGGGGGCTGCGCTGCCGTCACGCTCTGTATTGCGACGGTTGGGCTCTACGGCTTGATGGTTTATGTCGTCTCGAAGAAGCGGCGCGAGATTGGCTTGAGGGTAGCGCTCGGCGCAGGTCGCGGCGACATCACGCGAAGCGTTTTTGGTAATGCGCTTCGACTGGCGGTGGCAGGCGCAACGGCCGGCGTAGCTCTGGCGCTGATCAGTGCCCGACTGCTCGAATCGCTGCTGTATGGGGTTCGTTCCTACGACCCCGTCGTTCTTATGTTTGGGCCTTTGACTCTTGGTGTCGTCGTCCTGGTTGCGTGCGCTCTGCCTGCGTGGCGAGCTTCGGGGATCGAGCCGATGACGGCGTTCAGGCAAGATTAGGATCGGGAGAGATCGCAGCGAAGTAAACCGCGTCCAGTGCGGAGGGTGCCTTCCATTACACTGGGAATGACATCCATTTCTCTGGGAGATTCTCATCTTATGAACACGCTTTGGTCGCTGATCCTCGTTCCCATCGTCGCTGGTGTCAATGCATTCGCCCAGCAGGAACGGCAGGCGTTGCCGCCGTTGATTGATCGGGAACTGCTGTTCGGGGATCCGGAGATTAGCGGGGCAAATCTCTCTCCCAGTGGGGAATTTATTGCGTTCCTCAAGCCGTGGAAGAACACGCGGAATATCTGGGTCAAGAAAACCGGTGAACCTTTTTCAACGGCGCGGCTGCTGACGACCGAGACCAAGCGGCCGATTCCGGGGTTCCTGTGGACTCGCGACAGTAAGTACGTCGTGTTCGTCAAGGACAACGAGGGCGACGAGAACTTCAACGTGTTCGCGGTCGATCCGGCGGCGGCGAATGCGGCGGGAGCCGAGGCTCCGGTGTCGCGCGATCTCACGGGCCTGAAGGGCGTGCGCGTGGAGCTTTATAGCGCGCCGAAGAACGATCCGGGAGTGCTCTATATCGGACTCAACGATCGCGACAAGGCGTGGCACGATCTGTATAAGCTCGATGTGAATTCCGGCGCAAAGACGCTGCTACGGAAGAATGTCGAGCGTGTCTCGAGCTGGATCTTCGATCTGAAGGGGAATCTCAAACTCGCGACCCGCACGGCGGATAACGGGGATCAGGAAGTGTTGCGAGTCGATGCGGATGCATTGACGGAGGTCTATTCGTGCTCGATCGTCGACACGTGCGTGCCGGTGCATTATCACAAAGACGGCAAGCGCGTGTACATGATTACGAATAAGGAATCGAACCTGGCGGAGTTGGCGCTGTTCGATCCGATCGCGGGTAAGGCGGAGACGGTCGAGTCGGACCCTTTGAAGCGCGTGGACATCGGCGGCGCCGAGTTCTCGGAGGCGACTGATGAATTGATCGCCACCCAATACGTCGATGAACGGCAGAGGACGTACTTCCACAACAAGGCGTTCGAGGCCGAGTACAAATGGCTCGAGCACCGATTTCCGGGCCGGAATGTCGATATTACGGGACGCACCGCCGACGACCGGCTGTGCCTGATTTCGGTCAACGGCGATACCGAGCCGGGCGAGATTTACCTGTATGAGCCGAGTGCGAAGAAGGTCACGCTGCAGTACCGCGTGCGGGAGAAGCTGCCGCGGACGTCGTTGGCTTCGATGAGACCAGTGCACTACAAATCGTCCGATGGGCTCGAGATCGCGGGATTCCTGACGCTTCCAAAGGGCGTTCCCGAGAAGGGATTGCCGACTCTTATGCTGCCGCATGGCGGTCCCTGGGCGAGGGATTATTGGGGCTACAACGCGTGGGCGCAGTTCTTCGCGAATCGCGGCTACGCGGTGTTGATGATTAATTTCCGCGGATCGACGGGTTATGGCAAGCAATTTCTGAATGCGGGCAACGGCGAGTGGGGCAAGAAGATGCAGGATGACGTGACGTGGGGCGTGAAGTACCTGGTCTCGGAAGGCATTGCGGATCCGAAGCGAATTGGCATCATCGGCGGATCGTACGGCGGTTATGCGACGCTCGCCGGCGTGACGGTTACGCCTGATTTGTACCGCGCCGCGGTCGATTATTGCGGGCCTTCAAATCTGATCACGCTGCTCGATGCGATTCCGCCGTATTGGGAATCCGGGCGGAAGATCATGTATGCGCGCATGGCGGACCCAGGGACTCCGGCGGGTAAGGAATGGCTGGAGGAGCGGTCGCCGATCCACGAGGCGAATAAGATCAAGACGCCGCTGATGGTGGTGCAGGGGGCCAACGATCCTCGCGTTAACAAACGGGAGGCCGACCAGATCGTGGTGGCGTTGCGCGATCGAAAGTTTCCGGTCGAGTATCTGCTCGCGCCGGATGAGGGGCACGGATTTCAGCGTCCCGTGAACAATATGGCGATGCTGATGGCGGTCGAGAAATTCTTCGCGCAGTATCTGGATGGGCGGTATCAGGAGGGTGGAAGTCCGGAAGTGGTGAAGCGGCTCGCGGAGATTACGGTCGATCCGGCGACGGTGACGCTCGCGAAGAAGATCGATGAGTCGGCGAACGTGGGCGCGCCGAAGCCGGTTTCCGATCTCGTGGCGGGCACGTGGAAATACGGGGCGAAGATTTCCTTACAAGGCCAGGAGATCACCATGAAGATGAACACGCAGATACAAGAGAAGGATGGCGCGTGGGTGATCACCGACACGACCGATATGCCGATGGGGCAGATGACCGAAACGGCGACGGTCGAGAAGAACACGTTTCAATTGCGTCGGCGAGTTGTGCAGCAGGGTCCGGTTCATATTGATGTGAGTGTAGGAGTGGATAACAAGGTCACGGGCAAGATGTCGATGAACGGGCAGGATAAGCAGATTGACGCGGATGCGGGAGGTCCGCTGTTTGCGGATGCGGCGGGCGCGTATCAGGAAATCGCGCGGCTGCCTTTGGCGGATGGGTTCTCGGCGATCTACCGGAATTTCGATGTGCAAAAGCAGAAGCCGCAGATGATGGAGATGAAGGTCATCGGGTCAGAGACCGTCGAGGTGGCGAGCGGGAAGTACGACACTTTCAAGGTCGAGATCACGCACGCGGATGGAAGTGCGGGAAAGACCACGGTGTGGATCGCGAAGGATTCGCGGGCGGTGGTGAAGCTCGAGGCGATGCTTCCGCAAATGGGCGGAGCCACCTTGACGGCGGAATTACTGCCGTAACGAGGCCGTCACTTTTTGCCGGGCACGAAGATCAACTGACGGGCGCAGTCGTTCTCTTTGACGTGGAGCGAATAGGGACCCGCCACAGGTTTCTGGGCCGGTGCGTAGCCTTTAGGGAAGGCGGATATCTGATAGTCGCCTGCGGGCAGTCCATCGAAAACAAAACGGCCGGACGCGCCCGTCTCGGTAAAGCGGGTCGTTGGGTTCGAATGCAGGTCGACGATCAGGCCGGATGCCGGTCCATTGACGCTTTCCGGCAATTGGCCAAAGTCGAGCAGCAGGGTGGGGTCGGTGGTCGCGAAGCCTTCGATACGGGATGATTTCTTCTTGTCGTCCTTGTAGAAGAACAGGTAGCTCAAGTCGTCGCCAGCGTCCGATAAACGGCGCGTACGGCTGCATTTGTCGCTGAAGAACTGGTTGGTTCCTTCGTCCTCATCGGCGTAGACGAGGTACGTCTCGCCGATCTGGAAGTCGACGCCGCAGTCGCCGGCGGAAGTCCAGATTTCGAATTGATCTTCCGGTGCGGGCGGGGACTTCTTGACATGATCGTCGTCATCCTCGTGCTTGAACATCGTCCTCACGCGGAGGCGGGCGTGAATGCCTTGGAAGATTTGCGCATTGAAGATCGACACTGCTTCGAGCACGGTTTTCGCGGCGTCCAACTGGCGGCGTTCGTCTGCGGACATTCCCGGAACGACCTTGAGAAGGGCGTCCTTTACTTTGGCTAACGCGGCGGGCGAAGGATGATCGTGCGCTTGGGCGTAAGCTTCATTGAAGAGCGGAACGCTCGAGGCGGCGGTGCGATCCCAACGGCTGAGGAACGCGGGTTCAAGTGCTTCGACGGTGCCGATGAAGACGAGGCCGGTGGCTCCGACGGTGCCGCAAATGGTCAACGGAGCGACGCACTGGCAGGCGGACGCGAGTCGAGTGAACAGCACAAGCAGTCCAGCGAAGCTCAGCGCCAGTCGCATCGTTTCTCAATTGCGGATCAGTTCGAGTTCGATCGTGATGGCGACTTCGTCGCTGACCGCTACTCCTCCTGTTTCCATGATGGGGTTGTAGAGGATTCCGAATTCCTTGCGGCTGACCTTGGTGACCCCGCTCACTCCGATTTTCTCTCTTCCTTGTGTGTCCTTGATGGACGGGGTGGGGCCGTCGACATCGAGAGTCACAGGCTTCGTGATGGCGTTGATGGTCAGGTCGCCGGTGATTTGCAGTTTCCCCGCGCCGGCGCTAGCGACCTTCGTCGATTTGAATTTCATGACGGGGTAGCGTTTGACGTCGAAGAACTCCTCGCCCTTCAGATCGGAGTCGCGTTTGGCTTGGCCGGTATTGATGGTCGTGCAGTCGATGGTCGCGTCCACGGATGATGCGGTTGGATTCGCGGGATCGAAAATGACGGTTCCTTTGACGCCGCCGAAGATTCCGCGGACGGTCGAAATCATCATGTGGCGGACGCTGAATTGCGCGCTGCTGTGGAGGGGATCGATCTTCCAGGTCTTGGATGGGGCTTGGGCATGGATGCCTTCGAAGAGAGTTACGGCGAGGCACGCGAGCCGCGCGGTCGTGGAGAAGTTGGTCATGTTTATCGTTCGAGGGCGATTACGCCCCAGGGACTGCCACCCGCTTTGATTTTCTTGACGACGGTGTTGGTCGAAAGATCCACTACCGAGATGTCGCCCGAAGGGCCGTTGGCCGAGTATAGCGTCTTTGCATCCGGTGAAAGAGCGATGCCCCATGGACGCGGTCCGACTTCGACTGAGCCTGCGACTTTGTCGGTGGCGGTGTCGATCGTGAATACCTTGTGTCCGCGGCCGGTGCTGACGTACAGCTTCGATCCGTCCGGCGACATGAGCACGGCCATCGGCTTGACGACTCCGGGCTTGCCGAGTGAAATGGCCCCCGTCATCTTGAGGTTCACGGCGTCGACGATGACCACCGTGCCGTCGTTCTCGGCGTTGATGTAGGCTTTCTTGCCGTCGGGAGTGAATGCCACTGAGCGCGGCCGATGTCCAACTTTGAAGGTCTTCACGATCTTGCCGGCGACAGGATCGAGCACACCGATTGTGCCGGTCTCCTCAGAGGTGACGTAGACGAACTTGCCATCCGGCGTGACTTTGACGCCCTCCGGCTGTTCGCCGACTTTCGCTGACTTGACCACGGAACCGGTCGCGATGTCGACGACGCTGACGGCCGCGTCGTCTTCGTTCGAGATGTAGAGCTGAGTCCCGTCCTTGCTGATGTCGAAGTTCTCGGGATCGGAGCCGCCCTTGATCATGCGGACGATCTTGTTCTGAGCGACGTCGAAGACGCCGATTCCATCCGCACTCTTATCGGGCGGTGGGAGTGTGCTCTCGTCGACGCCGGGACCCGCGATGGGGGATCCGCTGAGGGCGACGTAAATGAACTTACGATCGGGGCTCGCGTGAATGCCGCGGGGACGCTTGCCGAGCGGGATCGTCGCGATGACGGAGTAATTGCTCGAGCCGATTACTGTCATGTCGCCGGAGACTTCATTGGTGACATAAATCCGGAACGGCGAGTTATCGGCAATAGGAGCGGCAGTTCCGGTCTCTTTGACCGGCGCCGGACTGGAGCAGCCGATGCTGAAAACCGCCAGACAGAGGGCGGGAATCGAATACCTGAGATGAGTACGACGCAACGGCTATTCTCCTTTGAAGGTGAAATCGATCCGGGCTTTGCCGGAGGGGCCCACTGTAATCTTTTGTTCCTGGGTTCCGAGAGTCTCGTGCCAGGCGCCGATCACGTAGTCGCCGGGGGGAACATCTCGAATCTCGAACTTTCCGTCGGTTCCGGTCGAAGCGAAATATGGGTGTTCGAGTACTCCGATGTAGGCGCGCATCCAGCTATGGATGTTACATTTCACGCGAATCATCACTTCACGCGCGGTGAATTTGCGGGAAAGAGGCGGATCGCCAGCGCCTTGGCTATGGTTCCACTCGCGATTGATTTTGGCGAGAGGATGGATGTTGTGGGTCACGGGGTCGGAGTTGGTCACTTTGAGGACTTGCCCGATTTGGATCCCGAAAATCCGCGGACGGAACCAGCAGCCGCGCTGGTCGATGGTCACCGGAGTTGCGGGAGGCTCGAACGTCTTTCCTTCGAGTCCACTCTTGATGTAGACGAAGACGTCCGCGAGCATTCCAGCCTTATTCACGACTACGGACTCGTCAATCGCCGGACCGTGATGCGCTTCGACACAGGCGGGATCGCTGGTCATGTCGATGGGCTTCATCACCGGATGGCGGCCGGTCATGTGGATGGTTCCTTCGAGCGTGCCGGCTGTGGCGGGATCGGGTTTGAAGTACACGGGCGCCGCGGCGGCTTCGGGCTTGGGCTGAGCCGATTCCTTTGATCCGCAACCGGTGAGCAGGCCAAACGCGCAGCAGGCGAGCGCCAAACAATGCTTCATTATTTCGTTCCTCCGGAGATGACGGGCTCCGGAGGGCCGGCGTCCGCGGGCATCTTGCCCGTTAACGATTCGAGAAATGCAACGAGGTCGGCCCGATCGCGGCCGGAGAGTTTGATCTCCTTGATTTCCTTGTCGAGGTAAGGATTGGAGTTGCCCCCGCCCGCGTAGAAGTCGACGACGTCTTTGAGAGTGCGGACGGATCCATCGTGCATATAGGGTCCGGTGTTCGCGACGTTCCGCAGCGAGGGAGTTTTGAAGGCGCCCTTGTCGGATGCGACTCCGGTTTGGAGGAAGCGGCCGAGGTCGGTGAGGTTGCCATCCGCGTCGACGCCGGTTCCGATGTTGTGGAACTTGCCGTCATTGAAGGTCGCGCTTTTCGCGCCGATTTCGTGGCAGACGGCGCAGTTTCCTTTTTTCGGATCGCGGAAGATGTCGAGTCCACGGATTGCTGATTCGGTGAGAGCCTTCTTGTCGCCGCCGTATTCGTAGCGGTCGAAGGGAGAGTCCGCACTGATCAGGGTTCGCTCATAACTCGCGAGGGCGCTTTCCACTTTGCCGATGGTGACGGGGCCGGGGCCATAGGTCTTCTCGAAGGCGGCTTTGTACTGCGGATCGTTACCGAGTTGCTCGACGCATACCTCGTGGGTCATGTTCATTTCGATGGGATTGGCGATGGGCATTCCAGCCTGCACTTCGAGACTGGGGGCGCGGCCATCCCAGAACTGGGAGGAATCATACGCGGCGTTCAGGACTGTCGGGGCGTTGCGAGTTCCCTGCTTGCCTCCGAAGCCGGTCGAGTGGGGCTTCCCATCTGTAAAGCTCAGCCGCGGATTGTGGCAGGAGGCGCAGGACATCGATGTGTCGAAGGATAGCCGCTGGTCGTAAAACAGTTTGCGGCCGAGCGCGATGGCATCCGCGGTGGGAGGATTGTCGAGGGGCACGGGCACGGCGGGCAGCCCGAGGGGCGGATTGATCTTGATGATCTTCCCGACGGGCTTTGCTCTGGCGGAAAGATCGGGCTTGAGGGAATGGCTGCAGGCAATGGCGATCGCCAGGAAGACGAGCGAGAGCGACAACGCTAATCGGGGAGGCACCTTCATGGATTCTTCCCGGCGGCGGCCTCTTTCGCGAGGCGGCGGGCGTTGGCGAGTTGTGCGGGATTCAGTTTCGCCGCAACGGCGTCGCGAAGTTCGACGACGGATTCGCGATCGCCGCCCGTGAGCTGAGCAGCGGAACGTTCGAACCACATATAGGCGATCACGTAGTCGCGCGGCACGCCTTTTCCAAATTCGTAGATGATGCCGAGGCTGATCTCGGCGTAGGGTTCGCCTTGTTTAGCGGCTTCACGGTACCAGTGCGTCGCTTGGGCGAGATCCTTGGGCAAGCCGATGCGGCCTGCTTCGTAGTGCTTCCCGAGCTCGAACTGGGCGGACGCGTCGCCTTGCTGGGCGCGCTCGAGGAGCCTTTCACGCAATGGCTTCGGCTGCTCTTGGCAGATGGCAACGGAAATTGAGAGAGAAATCGCGAGACTAGCGGCCAGACAGCTCTGGAGGATCGTCCACGCCGGGAACCCCATATGAGTTACATTCCTCGCGCAATCATTCTGTTTAGTCTTGCTGAACCTATTTTAGCGCACGGGTCAGAATTTGACGCGAATGCCTCCAAATGCGCCAATGGGAGCTCCGGGGGCGAAGAATGTCGTGGTGCGAATGGGAAAGTCGCCGTCGACCGAGCCGAATGGGCGCGGGACGAAGTTGCCCGCGTTGTCGTACGGCGTGGGCCCGAGTTGAGCGGCCGTGTAGTAGCGATGATTCAGGAGATTGTCGATTTGCATGAAGACCTGTACTTTCTTGTGCACCTGATAGCGCGCGCCGAGGTTGACGACTCCATAGCCGGGTGAGAATCCGGGGCCGAGGTAGTTCACGCCGTCGGGCTGGTCGAGGTTGTTCTCGTTGCCGCGGGCGAATGAGCGTCCGGTGGCGACGAAGGCGAGTTCCGTCTCGAATTTCTTTGTGACCTGGTAGTCCGCGTAGGTCTTGAGGATGTTCCTGGGGACTTGCGGGATCCGGTCTCCGGGCTGAATTGCGATGTTGCCGTCGAGTCCGGCGCCTCCGTCATTGGTGCTGTTGCTGCCACCGTCGACGACTTGGGGGCTTTGATAAGTGGCGTTGAGGAAGGTGTAATTTCCGCCGAGCACGAGGTTGTGAATCTGGCCGCTGATGCTGACCTCCGCGCCTTGACGGCGGGTCTGGCCGAAGTTCGTGAAGTATCCGAAGCCAGTCTGTTCCGAGGCCACGAACAGAAGATCGTTGTAGTTCTCGGCGCGGAACCAGCCGGCGCTCCAGCGGAGTTTGTTGTCCTGCGAGCTGCGGATGCCGGCTTCAAGCGTTCGCGTCACGACCTGCTTGAGCGGCGGATCGCTGACGAGGGCGTTGGGAAGATTGCAGGGCTCGGTGGGATCCGCGCAGCCTAGCTCGATGGCTGTTGGGGCGCGGCTCGATTCGCTGTAGCTGAAGTAGAGGCCGGCGAAGCGCGTCGGGTTATAAGTGAGTCCGACGGCGGGATTGAAGCGGCCGAAGACGTAGCTGCCGTTCAGGGATCCGCGCGCGCCGGTGGGATCGGCCGGGAGGCGGTCGATGTTTTCAATCGATGAGCGGTTGTAGCGGCCGGAGAGGGTGAGGGCGAGGGACTTGCCGAGGGTGAGGGTGTCGGTCGCGTAGAGGCTGAAGGTGTTCACTCCTCCATGGAGATCGACGCGGGTGTCGTCGGCGTAGGAGTTGATCGGCGTGATGGTGAGCCGATCGGGGTTGAGGTATCCGAATTGCGATGCCTGCTGGAAGGTCAGGCTGCTGCGATCCCATCCTGAACCGAAGGTGACGTGATTGTGCGCGACCAGCCAGGAGGCTTGGCCGGAGAGGCCGTAGTTATGCTGCTTGCTGAAGGTGTTGGTAATGATGCCGGTGCAGTTCTCGATTGGTTCGCTCTTCTCGAGGCCCTGCGCGATGCAGCGCCAATAAGGGAACGGCTCGGTGGTCGCGTTGCCGGTGGTGGGAAATCCTTTATAACCGGCGGCTGTGAGGGCGGCGATGTCGGCGGCGCTGAGGTTGTAAAGAGACTCGTCGAAGGATTCTTCGTTGATGTCGCCGTTCGTCGTATCGGCGCGGATGTAGCGGAAGTAGGCGTTGCCGGTGAGCGTCAGATTGCTCGACACCGTGTGCGCGAGGCTCAGATTGAACGACGGTGAACGGTTCCAGGTGATGTCGGGAATACTGTAGACGCTCGAGTAATGCTCGGCGAGGAAGCGCGAGTCCTGCAGGCCGTTGCCGGTGAGCCAATTGTCGGCGTAGCTGAAACTGAGCGAGATCGAAGTCTGGCCGTGGATCCAGCCGAGCTTGCTGAAGGTTTGACGAACTTCAGAGGGAGAGAATTGGCGCCATCCATCCTCGCGGAAGAGATTGCCGGCGACGTACCAGTGGAGTCCTTTGGAGTTTGATCCGCCGTATTCGAACTCGCCGGCGCGGCGTCCGAAGCTGCCGCCGCTCACTTGCATCGTCACGCCGGGTTGGCTGTTGCCGTCTTTGGTTTGAACGGTGAGGGCTCCGCCGAGCGTGTTCAATCCGAAGAGGGGATTAGAGCCGGGCATGAGAGCGACTTCCGCAATTGCGATTTTCGGGATGAGATCCCAGGCGACGATATCGCCAAAGGGCTGGTTCTGACGGACGCCATCCATGTAGACCGAGATTCCTTCGGGCGTTCCCAGCAGGGGCGAGGCCGTGTATCCGCGGTAGTTCACGTCGGGCTGGAAGGGGTTGTTCTGATTCTCGTTGATATGGACGCCATTGAGGCGGCGGTTGAGAAGGGCGGACAGATCGAGGGTTCCGCTGTCTTCGATTTGCTTGGCCGTGGCCGTTTGCACGGGGGCGGGCACCTGATCGAGGGCAAGGTCGGTACCGGGCAGAGGCGTGGCTGCGACCACGTCCACTCTTGACGCGCGGGGGGCCAAAGGGAGAATGATGACGCGGGACAGTGGAGTTCCGGACGCAAGATCGATATAAGAAGACTGCGTGGCGAATCCGGCCTTCGAAACTTCGAGGCGATAGCGGCCGGTCTGCAGATCTTTGAAGACGTATTTTCCTTGGGGATCGGTGGAAAACGGCTGATCGGAGCCGCCGGACAGGTTCTGCAGACGTCCTGATGCCGGCATGGGCGCACCTGAGGGATCCTGGACTTGGATCCGGATTTCGCCGGTTGTGCTCTGAGCATTCGCGATCCCGCCTGAAATGGCGATCAGTGCCAGGGCCAGCAGCCTGGCCACTCCTTTCGTGCGGGCACTTTTGTGGGTGTCCATGTACTAATATTCCCGCATCGTCCGTTTTGTTCAGCGTTTTTCGGGCGCGGATCACTGCCAAGCCGAGCAATCCGACAGCGAGCAGGGCCGCGGAGGCGGGTTCCGGGACTGATGATGAGGCGGCGGCGATGCCATTGAGATCGTACGTCTGCGAGGTCAGGTAGGTGTCGGTCGTAACCAGATTCCGGCTCACCAGATATTCGTTGTCGATCAGGATGTTGAAGTTGGTTTGTCCCTGCAGAACGAAAACCCAGGCGGGAGATCCGGTGCTGAATGCCGTAGGAGGGTTCGCACTGTTTGAGACATCCACGATTTCCGGGCCGAAGGTCGTCGCGCTCGTGACGGTTTGGTTGCCGTCGAGGACTGATCCCGTCACGACCACGGAGTTTTGAGAATTCTGAAGCGTGGTGGAAGACGATGTCAGACTCGGTGATCCGAAGGCCGCCTGACTGGCCAAGAGCGCCGCCTGCGCTTGTTGCAGAGCGAGTTGAACCGCAGGGTCGCTGAAGGGGAGATCGAACGTCTGATTGAGGATCGTTTGAGTTCCGTTCAGGGTGACGAGAAGGGTGGTTGAGTATTGATCGAGCCGCTGATTCACCGGCGTATCCTGATAGACGAACGATGAGCTGGCCAGCGTAGTTGTGATGAACCCGCCCTCCTGATTGAAGACGCCGTAATCCGGATTTGATGGGGTTCCGGGTCCGGCATAGCAGTTCGTGGTCACCGAGCCCCCGCAGACGAACGAGGATCCGATGAGAGCCTGCGCGTTGAGAACCGCCTGCTGCACGGCCGGGTCGGTAGATACGGCTTGCTGGCTGTTGAAGACTGCATATCCGATGAGCACGCCGCCGGTTAGAACGACGTCGAGGGACGTGCCGAGAGCCGTCTCCGGATTGGTCGTATCGAGGATCGTATAGCCGCCCGGCGTTAACGCCTCGCAGTTGGCCTCGAAGCTCGAGGTGCAAGCGGGAAGGCCCGTTAACGGACCTGCGAACGCCGCGGCGGCGCTGGCGGCGAGCGTCAGAATGAGTGTTAGAACAAGATGATGTTTCATTGAATGAGTTCCTCTGGAATCGAATGCGCATCAGGATCGGCGTTTGGCGCGGATTATCGCCAGGCTGAGCAATCCGGCGGCGAGCAGACCTGCGGAGGCGGGTTCCGGAACGGATGATGAAGACGATCCGGCGAGGCCGTTGAGATCGTACGTCTGCGAGGTCAGGTAGGTGTCGGTGGTTACCAGATTCCGGCTCATCAGATATTCGTTGTCGATGACTATGTTGATGTTGGATTGGTTTGGCAGCACGTAAACCCAGGCAGGAGATCCGCTGCTGTATGCCGTAGGAGGGTCCGCGTCGTTTGAGACATCCACAATTGCGGGGCCAAAGGTCGTTTCGGTCGTGACCGTCTGTTTGCCGTCGAGCACTGATCCTGTCACGACTGTGGAATTTTGAGAATTCTGAAGCGTGGTGGAAGACGATGTCAGAATCGGTGAGCCGAATGTCGCCAGACTGGCGGCCAAGGCCGCTTGCGCTTGCTGCAGAGCGAGTTGAACGGCAGGGTCGCTAAAGGGGAGATCGAACGTCTGGTTGAGAATCGTTTGCGTTCCGTTCAGGGTGACGAGAAGGGTGGTCGAGTACTGATCGAGACGCTGATTCACTGGAGTGTCTTGATAGACGAATGATGAAATGGCATATGAGGTTACTGCGACCGAGCCCTGCTGATTGAAGGCGCCGTTTTCCGGATTCGATGGGGTTCCCGCTCCGGCGTAGCAGTTCGTGGTCACCGAGCCGCCGCAGACGAACGAGGATCCGATGAGGGCCTGGGCATTGAGAACCGCCTGCTGAACCGCGGGATCGGTGGAGACGGTCTGCTTGCCGAGGTACGTGGAATAACCGATGAGTTCGCCGCCAGTCAGGAGTACGTCGAGCACTGTGCCAGCAGCGACCTGCGGATCGGTCGTATCGAGGATCGTGTAACCGCCGGGCGTCAAGGCTTCGCAGTTGGCTTGGAAGCTGGAGGTGCAGGTGGGGAGTCCTGTTAGGGGGCCTGCGAACGCCGTGGCGGCTGCAGTGGCGGCGAGCGTGAGAACGAGTATTAGGGCTCGGGGATGTTTCATTGAGCGAGTTCCTCCGGACAGGTTGGCGCGAGGTGGTGGAAAAATGAATCAAGAATTCGTGTAGTGCGGCGGCGGGTCCGACCGGGCACACCTCGAGCGCGGGTGTTCTTCCTTGCAATATTCGGATGTCAACCTCGTCGTCCCAAGGGGACACCCCAGGAGATGAAAATGGGGGGTAGACTGGGGCTGCGGAGGAGCGAAGACCGAAGATCTTTCTGGAGAGTCAGTACCCCGATTGTCAACCTGGTCCGGCTGGCGGATATGGAC
>DASXZC010000053.1:0-30174 GCA_036502165.1 Bryobacteraceae bacterium | reverse complement strand
CGACCGCGAACAGCACCATGTAACCGGTCCATCCGCTCACGACAGTCGTGAGGAAGTGGATGAGCCGGTCAGGGTCGGTGAGGGTCTTGAAGATAAATTCAAGCAGTGATTGCAGCATCCAGGCCTAACCGTTTCGAATGTAGGACTGAACGAGAGCGTCAATCGCCTTCTGATTCCGTTTGATCTTTCCCTTGTCGAGCAGGTGCTGCATGACCGAATCCTTGAACAGGAGGAACCGTTCCTGCGCGACCTTCTGCTTGAGTCCGTCGACGATTTCAGGACGCTTCGCCTCGAACTCGTCAGCGGGCGGTTCCTTCTTGTCGACCGATTTTGCAACGATGTACTGGCCCATCAAACTGATCGGTCCAACCACGGAGCCAACCGGCTTCGCGAACAATTCGGAGAACGCGTTGGCGTCGCCGATGCCTTCAATCGCACCATCACGGCCGACCTCTTCGGACGTCTTCGGCTCGGCGCCGAGGAACTTCGCAACGTCCTTGAAGCTGTCGCCGGCCTTCAACTTCGCAGCCGCTTCCTGCACCTTCGTTCTCGCGACTTCATCGGTCTTGAACTGTAGATATTGGGTCACCACCTGCGGACGGACTTCTTCGAACTTCGCAGGCCGCGCGTCTTCCACGCCGTCGACGCGGGCAAAGGCCAATTTGCTGGCTTCCGGCTGCGTCACGTTCGTGAAGTCGCCCTTCTTAAGCGTGAAGATCGCGTTGATCAATTCCGTTGCTTTGCCGAGCACCGGCATCGGCTGAGTGGCCGTTACCATCCCAGGAGATTTCACGACGTCCAAATGATACTTGGCAGCGATCTGATCGAGTTGGCCCGGATTCTTGACGATCTCGGCGCGCCCGGCGTCGATCGCCTTCTGCATAGCGTCCTGCACCTGCACGTGCTGAACCTCAGTGGCGAGCGTCCCCTTGACTTCATCGAACGGCTTCACACGAGCTTCCTGATGATCCAAAGTCTGGATGATGTGATAGCCGTAATCGGTCGTCACGATGTCGCTGATCTGCCCGTTTTTCATCGAGAAGGCGGCATCCTCAAACGGTTTCACCCATTCGCCGCGCGCCTTGTAATCGTACTCGCCGCCGTTGTTCTTCGAACCGGGATCTTCCGAGTATTCCTTTGCGAGTTTCCCAAAATCCTCGCCAGCTTTGACGCGCTTCAGGATCCCCTTGATCTTGTCGAGCGCAGCCTTCTTTTGCTCATCGTTCAACCCCTGCGTCAGGATCAGGATATGCCGCACCTTGACACGCTCCGGAAGCCGGAAGCGGTCGATGTCGCGGTTGTAAGCAGCGCGAAGCTGATCGTCGCCGACCGTGAGAGTCGAGCCGATCTTCTCCTGGTCGGCGTAGATGACCGTGTACTCGCGCTTGGCGGGAATCTTGTATTTGTTGGGAGCGCTATTGAAGAAGGCAATCAGGTCTGACTCTTCCGGCTTGATCTTGCCAGCTAACGAAGCGGCGGTAACGCTTGCATACTCGAGCTTGATCTTCACATTGCGGCGCTCGTATTCCTTGCGCACATCCGACGGCGCGACGAAGATGCCTTCGGTCGCAAGATCGGTCATACGCTTCACGAGGATCTGCTGCTTCAAGCGTTCCTCGAACAGCGGAACCGTCATTCCCATCCGCTGCACGCCCATCTCATAGGAACGTTTGTCGAACTCGCCCTTGGCGTTCACGAGGTTCGGCATTTCGTTCCGGATCTCTTCTGCCAGATCCTGATCGCTGATGTCGAGTCCCTTCTCGGAAGCGGCGCAAGCCAGGCCCAGGTTCTGGACGAGGTTGTCGATGATGACCGGCAGGTAGCTCGAAACCATTTGAGGAGGCAGGCGGCCACCTTGCGTAACCTTGTCGACTTGTATTCTTACGTCATCCTGCGTGACCGTCGCGTCGCACACGTGCGCAATGACATTCTCGCCTTCGTTGGTCGTGGCCACCGGATTGGTGATACCAGGAACCAGCGTGATGACCATCGACAGGGCGACGACCGACAGCACCGCGGTCAGCAGGTACTTCATAGCCTTTTCGCGGCTTCGGAACAGGTCGAACATAAAACGTTCAGTACTCCTTCAAGAAAGGTCTCGAGACGGGTCCGGCCACACCGGAGCCCGTCAAACGCGCTGCGAGGGGGACGATAACACTTTGAGGGAAGCGGTGACCCGGCTGAACCCTCATTATAACGCGAGTCTACTTCTTCTCGATATGGCCGCCGAATCCGGCCCGCATCGCCGACAGCATTTTATCGGCGAACGTATGCTGTTCGCGCGATCGGAAGCGCGCATAGAGAGCGGCGCTTAACACCATCGCCGGCACCGAGGACTCAATGGCGCTCATGAGAGTCCAACGGCCTTCGCCGGAATCCTCAACAAAGCCCGTATAATTCGTCAACTGCGGATCCTCGGCCAGCGCCGTTGCCGTCAGGTCGAGCAGCCACGATGACACCACGCTGCCGCGCCGCCACACCTCGGCGATCTCATCGACAGCGAGGTCGAACTGCAACTCCTTCGCCCGCTCGGCGGAAGCCGCGCCGCGCATGATCGCGAATCCCTCGGCGTACGCCTGCATGATGCCGTACTCGATGCCGTTGTGGACCATCTTCACGAAATGGCCCGCGCCGGCCGGTCCGCACAGCAGATAGCCTTCTTCCGAATTCGGATTGTGACCCTCGCGATTGGGCGTGGGATCAATATTTCCCTTGCCCGGAGCGAGCGTCGAGAAAATCGATTCGATTCGCTTGAACACCTCGGTAGGGCCGCCGATCATGAGGCAATAGCCGCGCTCGAGTCCCCAAATGCCGCCGCTGGTGCCGGCATCCATATAGTGGATGCCTTTCTTCTCGAGTTCCTGCGAGCGCCGCACGTCGTCGGTATATTTCGTATTGCCGCCATCGATGATGACGTCGCCCGGCTTCATCAGGGCCGCAATGTTGGCGATCGCGGTTTCTGTAATTTCGCCAGCCGGCAGCATGACCCAGGCGGTCCGGGGCTCGGTCAGTTTCGACACAAATTCTTCGAGTGAAGCGGCGCCGGTGGCGCCTTCTTTCACGAGTCCCTCAACGGCGGCCGCGGAGCGGTCATAGACTACGCAGGTGTGACCAGCCTTCATCAGCCGGCGCACCATATTGCCGCCCATGCGGCCGAGTCCGATCATTCCAAGTTGCATGTTTGTGTGTATGTCCTCCGTCGGTCAATTGTGCGGATTAACGCGTTCTACCCTTTTGCTGGATCGCTTTTTGAGGGTCGCGGATCGCCCGCAATACCGCAGCCGAGCTGGCGGCCTTCACGACCACCGGCAGCAAGCCCTTCAGGATCTCGATGTCGGAAATGGACTCCACGCTCGCTTGCAGGTGCAGGCTCGGAAAACGCGTCTCGATGACGGAGAGCAGGGCCTCGCGCGCTTCCTGCACTCCACCTTCGCGGCGGCCTTCCTGCCAACCCTCTTGGCGGCCTTCCTGCCGACCCTCAGCCAACCACTCCTGGACTGCCAACGACTCCCGCATCTTCTCTCGGCTGATCATGTGATTGAGTCTCCCCGCGAATTCGTTCCATTCGCTGACATTTCTACGATATCGCATTCCCCCGAGCATGCGGACCAAACCCGCTTCTTGCGGCCGCTGCTTCACGCGTTCGATGATCTCGTCTTCTTGGACGCGGGTCATCTGAAACAGCACCGCCCATGGGTCCAACCGCGGAGAATTCTGCTTCAGCACAATGCCAGCGTCGATCTCCCACGGCTTGATCCAATGCAGCCGCGCGGCCACCAGCACGTCGCCCCATTGCGCCCGGCCGAATGCCGGGGTCCGCGCTGGACAGGCATGCTTCGCCATCGGCAGCGCGTATATCCGGATCGGCATTCGATACCGCTCACCCAACGCCGCGCCATAAGACGCCAAGCGTCTTCCGATCTCCCGCTCCCAGGATGTCAACGCTTCAAATAGCGCGATGAACGCCTTGCCCCGCGCCGGACGCACGAAGTACCCGGTGTCGACCACCAGCCGCCGCGACGCGATGTCCCGCGGCAGCGGTTCGACTTCGGCCTCCACTCCATGCGGGAGGACTCCGAAAATGTCCAACAGTCCCCGCGGATCGGCGTCCGACAACGACTTGAAGGCTTGGTCGTAGGCCTTGGGATTGTCAGCCACGCGCCAATTGCTGCTTCGCCGCCTCGTATACCTTATCTGCTGTGAATCCGAACTTGTGCTGCAGTACTTTCAATGGAGCCGACGCCCCGAACCCAGACATTCCGATCAACGCGCCGTTCGTTCCCGCGTACCGCTCCCAGCCCATCATTACGGCTTGCTCGACGCACACCCGCGCCGTCACTGAGGAAGGAAGTACGCTTTCCCGATACTCCGGCGTTTGATGCTCGAACAGCGACGACGACGGCATGCTCACGACGCGCGCGGCCACTCCTTCGGCCTTCAGGCGTTCGTAGGCCTCGACGCAAAGCGATACTTCACTTCCGGTCGCAATGAGAAGCACGCGCGGTTTGCCATCGGGCGCATCGGCGAGAACGTAGCCACCCTTCGCGAGTCCTGAAGCCGCGCCATACTTCGACCGGTCGACCGTCGGCAGCGCCTGCCGCGTCAAGACGAGCACCACCGGCTGATGCTTCAATTGCAAGGTCGTCTTCCACGCCTCGATGACTTCATTCGCATCGGCTGGACGGATCACGATCAAACCAGGCACCGCTCGCAGCGACGGCAACTGCTCGACCGGCTGATGCGTAGGACCATCCTCGCCGACGCCAATCGAATCGTGCGTGAAGACGTAAATCACCGGGATTTCCATCAACGCCGCCAGCCGGATCGCAGGACGCGAGTAGTCGCTAAAGATCAGAAATCCGCTGCCGAATGGCCGGATCTTCGAAAGCGACATGCCGTTCATGATCGCGCCCATCGCATGTTCGCGGATCCCGAAGTGCATGTTGCGGCCGTTATAACTCCCGGCCTCGAAGTCGCCGGCGTCCTTGAACGTGAGCCGCGTCTTCGTCGACGGCGCGAGATCCGCCGAGCCGCCCATCAGCCAGGGAATGTTCTGCGCGAAGGCATTCAACACCTTCCCCGATGAATCGCGGCTTGCGACGCCTTTCGGATCGGTTGGATACTCCGGCAGATTCTTATCCCAGCCCTCCGGGAGAAAGCGGTGCTCCATGTTGTAGAGTTGCGCCGCGAGGTCCGGAAACTGGGCCTTGTACTCTACGAACTTCGCCATCCATTGCTCGCGAGCCTTGCCGCCGCGATCGAGCATTCCCTGGCGGAAATGATCGACGACTCCGTCGGGCACGAGGAACTTCTCATCCTCTGGCCAGCCGTAGTTCCGCTTCGTTCCTCGGATCTCCTCTTCGCCCAATGGCTCGCCGTGCGCCGCACTCGTGTCCTGTTTGCTCGGCGCGCCATACGCGATGTGGCTGTCAATGATGATCATCGTCGGACGGTCGGCCGTATCGTTCGCAACACGAATCGCGCGCGCCAGCATGTCGAGATCGTTCGCGTCGCCAACTCGCGTCACGTTCCAGCCGTAAGCCATGAACCGCGTTGCAACGTCGTCGCTGAATGCGAGTCCTGTGTTGCCTTCGATCGTGATGCGATTGGAATCGTAAATCCAGCACAGATTTGACAACTTCAAGTGGCCGGCGATCGACGCTGCTTCGCTCGAGACGCCTTCCATCATGTCGCCGTCGCCGCAAATCGCATACACGCGATGACTGAACAAATCAAATCCAGGACGATTGAAGTGCGTAGCCTTCCAACGCTCGGCGATCGCCATCCCCACGGTTGTCGAAACGCCCTGCCCCAAAGGACCCGTCGTCGTCTCGACCCCCGACGTCCACCGGTATTCCGGATGCCCCGGACACTTGCTGTCCAATTGCCGGAAGTGCTTGATGTCGTCGAGCGTCACCGACAAGGTTCCCAGCGTCTCGTATTTCGGATTGACAGATTTCACACCCGTCAAATGCAACACCGAATACAAAAGCATCGATGCGTGACCTATCGACAACACAAACCGGTCGCGATTCGGCCAGATCGGATCGTCCGGATCGAAATTCAGGAACTCGCGCCACAGCGTGTACATAGCGGGCGCCATGGCCATCGCCGTTCCCGGATGGCCCGAATTCGCCTGCTGCACGGCATCCATTGCCAGCGTGCGAATCGTGTTGATGCACAACCAATCGATCGTGCGATCGGGCGGAGTGTAGCGGTCGGTGGGATGAGACATATTAAAGGTGTGTGAGGTCGGAACTCAATCCTGCCACAGCAGCACGCCGCCGTAGATACCGTCCTTATTCGGCTTGATCTTGACGTTTGCCGGCAGTTTGAAAGTGATGTGGGTGGAATTGCCGCCGCCCAGGTACAGATAGTCGTAGCGGAACAGATTGCTCCAATTCTCGATGGCTTCCTGGAGGCGCTTGTTCCATTGCTTCTTGCCGTTCTTCTCGAGCGCCTTGTTGCCTAGAACCTCTTCGTACGACTTATTGTTGCGGAACGGAGTGTGCGCCAATTCGAGGCTCGCCACGAGTTTCCCGTTCAGGAACAACGCCGAACCGACGCCGGTTCCGAGTGTGATCGCCAGTTCCAATCCCTTGCCCTCAACCGCCGCGTAGCCCTGCACGGCGGCGTCGTTCGCCACTCGCGCCGACTTGCCGAATCGCTTCGCGAGCTCGTTTTCCAAATGGAAGCCAATGCACTTCGGACTCAGATTCGCAGCCGTCAGAATCACTCCGTGCTTGATTACGCCCGGAAATCCGCAGGCGATCCGGTCAAAAGGACCTTCCTGACTCGCCAGCTTCGCGATCGTGTCGAGGATCGCTTTTGGAGTCGCCGGATGAGGTGTCGGCAGTTTGTTGAAGGCCGACTTCGGCTTGTGTCCAGCATCGAGCACGGCGGATTTAATGCCGGTTCCCCCAATGTCGATCGCGAGCGTCAGCGGTCCATCCGTGCTGGTTTCCGTTGGCGGCGGTGCTGCCGCGCTCTCCGGATCCGTCTTCTGTTTCTTCTTTTCAGCCTTCATTCCTGTGTCCTCCACTTCCGTCCATCGCGGCCGAGCAAATCGTCAGCGCAGTTGGGTCCCCATGAGCCCGCCGGGTAGTTCGGAAACACCGTCGGCTTCTTGTTCTTCCAGGCTTCGAGGATCGGATTGATAACGCCCCAGCCGGCTTCAATCATATCCGCGCGCTGGAACAGAATCGGATCCCCGATCATAACGTCGTAGATCAGCGTCTCATAACCGGTGCGGGATTCCTTGCCGAAATAATCGGTGTAGGCGAATTTCAAATCTACTGTTCCGAGATTCATTCCTGGCCCAGGCACTTTCGCTTCAAATCCAAGGCTGATTCCTTCGTCCGGCTGCAGGTGCATGATCAATTGATTCGGAGGCAGTTCCTGAACAGCGGTCCTGCGGAACAGCGCGAATGGCGCCCGCCGGAATTGCACGACCACTTCGGTCACTCGTTTGGCGAGGCGCTTGCCTGTGCGCAAGTAGAACGGCACGCCCGCCCAGCGCCAATTGTCGATCAACAGCTTCGCGGCGACGAACGTCTCAGTCGACGAATCAGGCGCGACCTTCACTTCCTGCCGGTATCCAGGCATTTGCGGATCGGTTCCCTCAGACGGTCCATACTGTCCGCGCACAGCTTCGAGCGGATCGGCGGGATGAATCGCGTCGAGGACTTTGACCTGCTCATCGTGAATCGCCTTGGCGGAAAACGAAATCGGCGGCTCCATCGCGGATAGCGACACAAGCTGCAGGATATGATTCGGCACCATGTCGCGCAACGCGCCCGCGGACTCGTAAAATCCGCCTCGCTCCTCGACGCCTACCGTCTCGGCCACCGTAATCTGCACGTGATCGATGTAGCGCCGGTTCCAGATCGGCTCGAAAATCCCGTTGGCGAAGCGGAACGCCAGCATATTCTGCACGGTCTCTTTGCCGAGATAGTGATCGATGCGGTAAATCTGCGTCTCTTTCATGGCCTTCAGCAGATCCTGGTTCAACTGCTTCGCCGAGACCTGATCGTGCCCGAACGGCTTCTCGATCACCAGCCGCCGGAACCGCCCTTCCGATTCCTCGAGCAACCCAGCCGTGCACAATTGCTGCGCGACCAGTGAGAAGAACTGCGGCGCGACCGCCATATAAAAGAAGTAATTGCCCGCGGTTCCATGGGCGTGATCGACTTCCGACAGCTTCCCCGCCAAGCGCGTGAAATTTGCAGGATCGCTGAAATCGCCCTGCACATAGAAGATGCGCTCGTCGACCCACGAGACGATCGCCGGATCCGCGTCCGCACCCACGAACTCGTGCATCATGTCCGCCATGTGCGTGCGAAACGTGTCTTCGGTGAAATCGGCGCGATCCATGCAGACGATGCCGAAGGATTCAGGCAGCAGATTCGTCTTGCGTAAATTGTAGATGGAGGGGAACAGGAGGCGCTTCGTCAGGTCGCCGGCAGCGCCCAATATGACCATTGCGCAAGGGCCGGCCGCGTGCGCGTGGGATCCAAAAATTTCCATTAGGTTTATGGTATGCGGTTCTGATTAGTGTGTGGAACTATAGGCGGCATCGTGCGCGCCAGTCACGCCGAGCTCGGCGGCCATCTCCGGCATGCTCGAAAGATTGCCCTTCGCGTCGAATTTGAATTCCCAGGGATCGCCCAGGATCTCGAGGTGCGGCGCCGCGTCGATCTCGGGCTTCAGGTTCTCGCTCAACGCGAGCAGCCCGATCTCGAGTGAATTCGGGATCCATCCATAGGTCACCTGCGCCATATCGAAGCGTCCGACGGTCGGCATGAACCTCTCGAGGCACTCCCGGTCGGATGGGAAGTGCGCGGGCGTCCGAATCGCCGCCGGCGTCGACGCCGTGAGCGAATTGATCCAGGTCGGATTCCAATCGATCGCCTCGAGCAGCCGGTCGTGAATCACGTCCGCCATGCCGAGGCCGACTCCATTGCCATAGCTGCGATTGCTGATGCCGCGGACAAAAATCCGATCGATCTTCGGAGCATTCGGCCACGGATTGTACTCGCCGTTCACGCTGCGGTTGACGACTTTCGTATCCATGCCCGCCCCTGAAAATATCTTGCCGATCTCATCGATCATCAGTATATTGAGCGACTGCAGCGGAATCCGTCCCATCCAACTCTTCGTCAATTCGAGCAGTTCTTCTTCTTTCTGCTCCATCTCAGCAACAGGCACGGCGGTCAAACGAGCCGTATTGTGATTGGCGTCCTCGAGGATCGCGAGGCCCCCAAGAATCTTGCCGGATTTCAGAACCTGGCGTCCAATCTGCCGGATGACGTGCTCGAGGCCGAGCTTGTAGGCGTAGGTATGATACCGCTGCGCGCCAGCGAACTTTCCGAGTCCGATGGCCATCATCTTATAGAGGCCGCTCTCGATCTTGCCCGCGAAATCGGTGTGCCACTTGACGCGTCCGATCAGGAACACGCCGTCGCTGTCGAAAGCATTCTTGTCGAGGAACGCCTCGATGCCATCATCAGTCTTCCCAAGTGACACAACATCGAGATTGCTGAGCACCGGACAACCCATCGTGGCTTCATGGATCCCGTAGTGCGCGAGTACGTCGGCCTGCCCTTCCGCAGTCGCCGCACCGTGGCTCCCCATCGCTGGGAAAATGAATGGATTGCATCCGCGCGACTTCCAATAATCGACTACCGCACGAACGATCGTGGCGATGTTCGAAATTCCCCGGCTACCTACGCCGAGCGCCACGCGCGCCCCCGGTTTCAATTGGGATCCAAATCCCGAAGATGCCAATTGCGCATTGACCTCACCAGGGATGTCATGGATGCGCCGGTCGGGATAATGTTGGCGTACGAAGTAGAGTCTCGGAAACATTTGCTTAAGCATATCAAAGGGGTCGCGATGAAGCGTCACCATCGAGCATTGTCAGGAATTCGAGCATATGGCCATCCGGATCGCGGAAGTAAATGGATACGGCCGGCATCCATGCGAGCGCCTGCAACTGTTCAGTGGGCTCGCCGTTGAAGTCGAGCGGCGCAATTCCCGCGGCCTTCAACGCCGCCGAAGCCTTCTCGATCTGCTCGATCGTCACGCGGAACGCGATGTGCAATTGCATTCGATTCGGTCCATCGCCTGACTCCCACAGTCCGAGCATCGTAGAACCCGGCGCGCCGATCCAAAAGAACGCGACGCGCCGTTCGGGGAACTCGCGCGCCAGTGTCAAGCCGAGCTTGTCCCGATAGAACGCGATCGAACGCTCGAGGCTCCGCACCGTGAGGTGAGTTTCAAAAAGTCCTTCAATGGGGATCATAGGAACTATTGTTTCGCACACTGCATTGCTACACTGAAACTAAGCGAGCGAATCCACTCGCCCTCTACACATACACACACCCACATGACATACGACGTAATCGTGATCGGGAGTGGCCCCGGCGGCTACTCCGCGGCGGTCCGCGCCGGTCAGTACGGCCTCAAAACTGCCCTCGTCGAAAAAGACACAAGACTCGGAGGCACCTGCCTTCTCGTAGGTTGCATCCCAACCAAAGCTCTCCTCCACACAGCGGACGTTTGGGGATATTTTACGCACTCGGCCGAGGAAGGCCTGCATTGCGACAACCCTAAACTCGACTGGCCGCTGGTGAGCGATCGCAAGAACAAGATCGTCGCCAAACATTCGAAGGGCGTCGAGTTCCTGATGCGCAAGAACAAGGTTGACCTCATCAAGGGCTACGCGAAACTCGCCGGCCCCGGAAAGGTGCAGGTCCAGTCCGAGCGCGGTACGGAAACGCTCGAAACCAAGAACGTCATCCTCGCCACCGGATCCGAAGCGCGCATGCTCCCCGGACTCAAACCCGACGCGAAGCGCATCCTCACCAACGTCGAGATCCTCTCGATCGATCACGTTCCGCAGTCGCTGCTCATCATCGGCGCGGGCGCGGTCGGCGTCGAATTCGGATCGATTTACAGCCGCTTCGGTTCGAAGGTCACCATCCTCGAGATGCTGCCGCGCATCGTACCCGTTGAGGATGAGGAAGTCTCGAAGGAACTCGAGCGTTACTTCCGCAAGCACGGCATCCGCTGCGAGACCGGCGCAAAGGCTGCGAACGTCCGAAATACGGACAACGGTGTCGCACTGACCGCGACGCTCGCGAACGGCAAGGTTGAGGAGATGGAAGCCGAATGCCTCCTCGTCGCTGTTGGACGTAAGCCGAACACCGACAACATTGGACTCGAAGGCACCGGCGTCCAAGTCGATCGCGGATTTATCAAGGTTGATCCTTATCAACGCACCGGCGAGCCCGGCGTCTACGCGATCGGCGATATCGTCGCCGGAACTCCACAACTGGCGCACGTCGCGACCGCGGAAGGCATGGTCGCCTGCGCACACATCGCAGGCAAACCGGTCGTGCCCGTCAATAAAGGACGCATCCCCGGCTGCACGTATACCGAGCCCGGCATCGGCTCCGTCGGGTTAACGGAATCACAGGCGAAAGCGCAAGGCTACGATGTGAAGGTCGGCAAATTCCCGTTCGCCGCGAACTCGAAGGCGAGTATCCTTGGCATGCACGACGGGTTTGTCAAAGTCGTTTCCGAAGCGAAGTTCGGCGAGATTCTCGGCGTCCACATCATCGGCCCCGAAGCCTTCGAATTGATTGGCGAAGCCGTCACAGCGATGGAAGCCGAAGCCACGGTCGACACGATGATCCACGCGATCCACGCGCATCCGACGATCTACGAGGCAATGGGCGAGGCGTTCAACAACGTCTACGGCCAAGCCATCAATATCTGATGATGCCCCGCCGTCCGTGTGAAGTCCGCGATCTCGGGCGTCTCGGCTGGGCCGAGGCGTTCGAGATCCAACAACAGCTTGTCGAAGAGCGGAAGGCCGGGCGCATCCCCGACCAGTTGCTCTTCGTCGAGCATTCACACGTCATCACTCTCGGCCGAAATGCTCATCTGTCGAACATCCTGGCGAATCCCGAGATGCTCTCGCGCGCGGGCATCGAGGTTCACGAGACGAATCGCGGCGGCGACGTGACCTATCACGGACCCGGCCAGGTTGTCGGATATCCGATCTTCGACCTGCGCGAATGGAAGCGGGATGTTCGCGCGTATGTGAACGCGATCGTCACGGCCATCGCCGCGACGCTCGATGAACACGGCATCAAGGCAGTTCCTGATCCCAGCGCGATTGGCGTCTGGGTCAATGGCAAAAAGATCGCGGCGATCGGAGTCCACATCAGCCGCTGGGTCACTTCTCACGGTTTCGCTTTGAACGTCGATACGGATTTGAGCTATTTCCGCCACATCGTTCCCTGCGGACTCTCGAAGCCGGTGACCTCAATGAAGAATGAAGGCGCAGCGAGCGCGACTCGCGGGCAAGTGATCACGCGCCTGACCTACCATCTCGGCGAAGTTTTCAACCTGGACATCCGCCCGGCCTCCAGCTCTCACTCGCGAGATAATGAAATGGTTCTCAACCAAACGGAGAAAATATGATTGACGTCGTAATGCCCCAAATGGGCGAAAGCATCGTCGAAGGAACGCTCACCAAGTGGCTTAAAAAGCCCGGAGACAAAGTCGAGCGCGACGAGCCCCTATTCGAGATTTCAACTGACAAGGTCGACACCGAGATTCCCGCTCCTTCAGCCGGGACGATGTCCGAGATCCTGGTCGCCGAAGGCACGACGGTCGGCGTGAACACGATCGTCTGCCGTATAGACGAATCCGGTGGAGCGGCTGCTCCCGCTCCGGCTGCGCCAGTTCCGGCTCAAGCCGCACCGGCTCCTCCTCCGCCGCCGCCCCCGCCTCCGCCTGCGCCGGTTGCTGCCGCGCCACCGCCTCCTCCTCCGCCACCACCACCGCCTCCTCCGCCACCAGTGGCTGCCGCACCCCCTCCTCCGCCTCCTCCTCCGCAGGCTCCATCTGAGGACTCCGATCCGGAAGGACCGCTCTCACCGCTCGTCCGACGCATGGCGCGCGAATTCAACATCGACTTGCGCAGCGTCCGCGGCACAGGGCCCGGTGGGCGCATCACCAAGCAGGACGTCGAAAATTACATGGCGGCACAAGGCACGCGGACTCTCGAAGCTCCCGCGCCGGCTGCGCCTCCTCCGCCACCCGCACCCGCTTCGCAAGCTCCCCTGCCCCGCGTAGAAGGACCGAAGACTCGCGTCGAAGCGATGTCCACGATGCGCCAGAAGATCGCCGAGCACATGGTCTTCTCGAAGCACACCTCCGCCCATGTCACGACTGTGCATAAGGTCGACATGACCAAAGTCGCCAAATTGCGCGACAAGGTGAAAGGCGGATTCCACGATCGCTACGGCTACTCGCTGACGTTCCTGTCGTTCGTCACTCGCGCGACTACGATCGCGCTGCGCCAGTTCCCGATCCTGAACGCCTCGATTCAGGACAAGAGCATCATCTATCACAACGATGTCAACATCGGCATCGCAGTCGCTCTCGAAGGCGGCAACGGCCTGATCGTCCCAGTCATCCGCAATGCGGACGAGAAGAACGTCGCGGGTCTGCAGCGTTCGATCGTCGACCTCTCGACCCGCGCGCGCGCCAAGCAGTTGAAGCCCGATGAGGTGCAAGGTGGAACGTTCTCGATCACCAACTTCGGCAGCTTCGGCAGCGTCTTCGCGACGCCTGTCATCAACCAGCCGCAAGTCGCCATTCTCGGCGTCGGCACGGTTGAGAAGCAGCCTGTAGTGATCGAAGGGGACGCCATCGCGATTCGCTCGATCTGCTATCTCGCGCTCACTTTCGATCATCGCCTGATCGACGGAGCGTTAGGAGATCAGTTCACAGGACGCGTCAAGCACATCCTCGAGAACTGGTCGGAAGAAGTAATCTAAACAACGACAAGGGCGCTCGAAAGGGCGCCCTTTCTCATATCCGCGGAACGATCGCCTTCAGCAGCCGCACGAATCCATCCCGCACCTGCCGCCCGACGTCGAGCACTTCCTCGTGATTCAACTTCCGGTCGGACACTCCCGCCGCCATATTCGTCACGCATGAAATACCGAGGCATTCTATCCCCATGTGATTGGCCGCGATCACTTCGCCGACTGTCGACATCCCGACCAGATCCGCTCCGATCGTCCGTAAGAATCGAATCTCCGCCGGAGTCTCATAGGACGGCCCCAACAGCCCGGCGTACACACCCACCGGCAGCGGCACTCCCAATTCAAAGGCTGCCTGTACAGCGGCCGACCGCAGGCGCATCGAGTACGCCTCCGTCATATCCGGAAACCGCGGCCCGAGCGATTCCTCATTCGGACCGGCCAGCGGATTCGAGCCCTGCAAATTGATGTGATCGGAAATCAGCACGAGCGACCCCTGGCCATACGACAGATTGATCCCGCCCGCCGCATTCGTGAAGATCATCTTGCGCACACCGAGCTGCCCCAACACGCGCACGCCGAACACCGCCTGCTGCGGCGTGTAGCCTTCGTACAAGTGAGCGCGTCCGGCCATCAGCACGACTTCGATCGCATCCAGTTTCCCAATGATCAGCTTGCCCGCATGTCCCACGGCTGTCGACCGCGGCCATTCTGGAATGTCGCCGTAAGGGATGTCGACCGCATCCGTCAGCTCATCCGCGAACGCGCCAAGTCCGCTGCCCAGCACGATTCCCACTTGCGGCTTCCGATCCCCGATTCGCCCGCGAACGGCCTCGATCGCAGCGCCGAAGCTCATAGCAGGACTCCGGCAATGCAGGCGGACATGAAGTTCGCCATGGTTCCGGCTGCGACGGCGCGCAAGCCAAACTTTGCGATGTCCGACTTACGAGAAGGCGCCAGCGCGCCAATGCCGCCGATCTGAATCGCGATCGAACTCAAGTTTGCGAAGCCGCACAATGCGTACGTCGCGATCGTGAACGACTTTGGATCGAGTTGGCCTTTCAGCTTGCCCAAATCAAGGAACGCCACAAACTCATTGAGGATGACGCGCTCACCGAGCAGATTCCCAATCGTCGCGCAGTCGTTGAATCGCACGCCCAACAGCCACGCCACAGGAGCCAGCAGCTTACCCATGATGACTTGCATCGATGCCGGAAACCATCCAATGTGCGAGTGGATCGCGCCCATGATCCCATTCATCAGCGCGATCAAACTCAGGAACGCGATCAGCATGGCGCCGATGTTCAACGCGAGCGACAAGCCGTCGCTCGCCCCACGCGCCGCTGCGTCAATGATGTTCGCGCCCGGCTTCTCGACTTCGACCTTCACGCCTCCGAGCGTCTCCGGCACCTGCGTCTCCGGCACGAACATCTTCGAGAGCAGGATCGTCGCCGGAGCCGTCATAATGACTGCCGTCAATAAATGCCGGATCTCCACGCCAGCAATCATTACGTACGCCCCCATCGTCGCGCCGGACACGTGCGCCATGCCGCTCGTCATGATCGTGAATAATTCCGACGAAGTCAGCTTTTCGAGGAAGGGCTTGATCGTGACGGGCGCCTCCGTCTGGCCCATGAAAATACTGGCCGCGACGCTCGTCGATTCCGCACCGCTCGTGCCGAGTACCTTTTGCATCGCGACGGCCATCCAATGCACGGCCACTTGCATGACGCCCAGGTAATAAAGAATGGCGAACAGCGAAACGATGAAGATAACGATCGGCAGGACCTGGAACGCGAAGACGACTCCGAACTGATCGTTCTTGACGCCGAGCTTATCGCCGAAGAGAAACTTCGAACCTTCGGCCGAGTAGTCGAGCAATTGCTTGACACCGTCGCTGACGTGTTCGAACAACGTCGCAACCGCCGGCGCCTTCAGGACGAGGAAGGCAAACACGAACTGCAGCCCGAGTCCCCAGAGGAACACGCGCAGCTTGATCGCTTTTCGATCGGTGGAAAAAAGGTACGCAACCGCAAGAATTGCAACCAGGCCTAGAAGGCCGGTGTATCGATCCATTGAGACTCCCTCGAGTCGTGGAAGCCTCTTGGAACTTTTGAGCTATCCGACGACTTCGAGAATGATATCGCGTTCCTCGGGAGCGTTGCCGGAAATTCGGAAAGCATCCTCGATCATTTCGGCCGCTTCCTCAATCCGGTCTTCCTTGGTGTGATAAATGCGGCAGAGCACCGCACCGGATTCCACCTTCTGCCCGACCTTCACTTCGAGAATGACGCCCACCGCCGGGTCGATGACATCTTCCTTCGTATCGCGGCCCGCGCCGATCCTCGAAGAAGCCTGCCCGATATATTCGGCGTCGATCGCGCTGACGTAACCGCCGCGCGGCGACGAGATCTCGCGCACGCCGGTCGCATTCGGCAGCAATTCGAAGCGGTCGAGCACCGCCGGATTTCCGCCCTGCGCCTGAATCACCTGCTTCAATTTCTGATATCCGGAACCGTCGAGCAGCTTGCGCTGCGCAATCTCGCGCGCCTCGTCGATTGACTTCGCAACCTTGCCGAGGAAAATCAACCGCGCCGCGAGTTCAAGCGACAACCGCGTCAGATCCGCGGGACCCGCGTTCTGCAGCGTCTGCGATACTTCCATCACTTCGAGCGCATTGCCGACCGCGAAGCCGAGCGGCTGATTCATGTCCGTGATCAGCGCCTGCACCTTCTTATCGAGACGGCGTCCGATGCCGACCATCATCTGCGCCAGCCGGCGCGCGTCGACTTGCTTCTTCATGAACGCGCCCGATCCGACCTTTACATCGAGCACCAACGCATCGAGTCCGACAGCCATCTTCTTCGACATGATCGACGAAGCGATGAGCGGAATCGATTCGACGGTTGCAGTCGCATCGCGCAGCGAATAGAGCTTGCCGTCCGCAGGTGTGATCTCAGGCGTCTGGCCGATGAAGGCGAGCTTATGCACCGCCAGTTGCGCCTTGAACTCTTCGATCGTGAGACCGGTGCGGAACCCGGGGATCGACTCGAGCTTGTCGAGAGTTCCACCCGTGTGACCCAATCCGCGCCCCGAAATCATCGGGACGATCACGCCCGCGGCAGCAGCCAGGGGCGCGGCGATCAGGCTCGTTTTATCGCCAACTCCGCCGGTTGAATGTTTATCAACCTTCATACCGGGGATGTCGCTCAAATCGACGTGTTCGCCCGAAGCGATCATCGTATCGGTCAGAGCGCTGACTTCGCGATCGGTCATTCCAGAAAAGAACACGGCCATTAAGAAGGCCGAAAGCTGGTAGTCGGGAATCTCGTTTCGGGTGTAACCGTCGATCAAAAACGAGATTTCTTCGGCAGACAGTTCTTCGCCGTCCCTCTTGCGATGGATAAGGTCAAGGGTGCGCATTGTCAAACCTACAGCGTACCATCTTATCCGCTTGAAAGTAAAGGACCTCTTAGTTCTTTATGCTTTTAGTGGCTCAGTTTGAGCCAATTGGAATGTCGAAGACCGAAGAAACACGCGTCCCCACACTGACTGTAACCGGGATTTGTGGGCCTGTTATGACGCTTGTCGAAAGAATCACCTGCACCTGCGTGGTGCCATTTGCGGACGGCAAAACGGCGACCGGCGCGTGATCGAGGCCGCCAACTGATACGTTAATCGGCAGCGTGGTTCCGTTCTGAATTCCTTCGACAATCAGCGTCATCAGTTGCCCGGGCGTCGCCGAATGGCTCGAATCGAGTTGGCCGGAAGTCCCCGCAAGCACGTTGTCGATCACCGGCGGAGGAAGGTCCACATTGAACGCCACAGGATAGCTGAGCGTGCCATTCGCCAATTGAACCGACAGTACCGCTGGCCCCGGAGTCATCCCCACCGGCACTTGGAAAGATAGGACTCCGTTGCCCGCAGTTTGGGTCGCGGTCTGTTGGCCATTCACCAGAACTGTCGCGGTCGCACCCGCATTACCGAGATTGGCAACTGTTACATACGCGAGCGACCCCGCCGAAACACCGCTCAGCCCCGTCGTTACGTTGACCAGCGCGGAGCTCACTACCAACGCATTCGAAGTCTGCGGCAGGATCTGGAATGCATTTGAAATCGAGAGCAATTGCAGCCCGGAATTCACAGTCACGGTCGCCGCAATCGAAGGAGCCTGGCTCTGAATTCCGATATTGACCAGCAGCCGTGTCGGACTCACAACGTACACCTGCTGCGGCACGATATCGCTCGAACCGAATCCGACCGAAACCTGGCCGGCCACAAAATTCGCACCGGGAGCGTCGATCTGAATCATTGCCTGTTGCCCCGCCGGCAATGACGTCATGTTCATCGAGAACGAACCGCCGGCGCCGCTCGAGTAGTTGAATTGAGTTACGTTGGTTCCCTGCACGAACAGTGAACTCTGGCCGTCGCTATTGAGTGCGACCACGCGCGACTGGTAGTTCGCCGGCGCGGACGGCAGACTCACCAGCATCGACCCGTCGGCGTTGTTCGCGAGCGTCGGAGTGACAACGCCATCGAACAAAATTCGCGTGTCGCTCAGCAGTCCCGTGCCTTGCACGAGCGCTGCCGGATTTCCATTACTATCGGTGGCCGCAGTTACGGTAGTGATATTCGGCGGCGGCAAATTTTCGAGATTGAACGCGTACGGCAGGACGTACTGATCGCCATTGCCGGTGAAAATCAAGTGCCGCGGTCCGGGACCGTAAGGCGGTGAAAAGTCCAGGATCACGTATCCGCCGGAATTGGGATAAGGGTTGACCTGCACCGCTCCGCCACCCATCACGCTGACGGAGAGTCCGTTCGCAGGCGAACCGTTCGAGGAAACAATGCCGGACTGACCGGCAGCGACCAACTGCGAAGTCGTACCCGTCGATACCGGAGCCGCCTTCAGCGCGTTCGGCCCGATGTAGCTGTACGTCGTGACGTTATAAATCGGCACCGTCGTCTTGCGCTGCACGGAAAAATTCACGTTCGCGGTCGTCATACCGGCGCTGATCGTGTAAGTCGTCGGCTGGAAGATGGTTCCGAAAACATCGCGTGTCGCGATCTGTCCGTTGCGCGAAGTGAGCGAAGCCCATGGCGGAAGAATCTGATCCGGATATGCATCGGTCGCGCCTGCCGGCGGCAAGGGGTGAACGTAGATGTAATAAATTCCCGGAGGAATTCCATCGATCCGATACGTGCCGTCGGGATTCGTCAAATTGCTGATCGCGCCGCCGTTCGGAGAGATCACAACCACCGACGCCATGTTGATGCCCGAGTTATCAGTCGCCGTCACTTGTCCTGTAATTGATCCGGTCGTGGTGGCGAAGTCCGCTGTGGGATAGAGCAGCGAAACTCCCGCGACATCGTCCGGAGTCAGGGGATGCGACTTCGTCGTTCCTCGCGTGGTCGCCTGCGCCATCGCGCCCGATGTCAGCGAATGCTGCAATCCGAGCGAGTGGCCGAACTCATGAACCAGCGTCTCGAAGAACGCTTCGTCATACGTGACGGTCGCCACCGTCCCATTCGGATAACTGGGATCCGGATACTGCGTCAGATCAGGCCGCAGCGAAATACGCGACCGCAGGATCGGTATGAAACTCGCGCCTGTGACGCCGCTGTAGTCCCACTTCGTGATCGAAGTCTGTGCTCGAATTCCCGGGGGGATGTCGCTGTCGAAAGCCACATCGACGCCTGGGGAAACTTGTGACGGCCCGAGGGCAACTGTATTGCCCGCGCTGATCAATCCTCCGAAAGTCAAGCGGATCGTCGAAGTTGGAACCGTGTTCCACGCCGATGCCGCAAGCTTGATCTGGCTCACGATTGCTGGAAAACTGTCTGTCGACGCAATCGTGGTCGGGCCGGTCTCGACAATATAGAACGGCAGCGCATTGTTAGAGAGTGCCGTTACATCGAACTTTTCAAAAATTGGGGGAAAAGGCGCCGTCGGACCTGGATAGTGGACGAAGTGATAGTAGCCCGATGCCGCCCCAGACAGGAGCGCCGCCGCAGCCGCCAACATCCACGTCCTTCTCATTGGGTCACGCTCACAGCTTGACGCTTCTTCACGAACGACTTCAAAGTCGATGCTGGAACGTGCACGTTTTCATCCGTTACCGGACGCCCTGTCTTCGCATCGATCATCATCTCGGCGACCGATCCACGGTTCAGGTAAACCAATCCGCTCTTGTCGCTCACGACTGAGAAGAGACCCTGCGAAAGTCCGATGATCTGCGGACGTCCGGAGGGACCGGTCCACAGGAAGATGACGTATTCGACGCCCGGCGACAACACCGGCGCACCCGGAACCGACTGCAAAAATCCTTGCGCCGTACCGCCCGGTACGTAGATATCAACCTTCGTGCCTGAGGAGCCCTTCCAGGTCTCTGACACCGCAAATTGGTAATGCGTCGAGATGACGCCATTGCGCAACTCGCCCGCGCTGCTTGTGACCGTGCCGCGCACGATCATGGTCGATTGGTCGGTCATGTCGCCCATCGACAAACGCTCGAGCGTGGTTGCGGACACGCTGGCCATAAAGACCGCGATCACACCAGCCAGAATGTGGATGGAACTCGAACGCATGAAAATCTACAACCTGTGTAGCAAGTACGATTCCAATTATAAGTGATTGAAAACGCGTTGGGAAGCAGGGATTCTCCTTAGTTCTTTGTGTCGCGGGGACACAACAGGTGAGGCACCGTTCCACCGAGGACGTTCTAAGGCGCGCTGACGATAAATAACGGCGCACGCACGCCGTGCCGCACATGATTGATGGTCGTGCCGAAGATCAAATCCTTCAATCCGCGATGCCCGTGCGCGCCCATGATGACCAGATCGGCGTCGACTTGAAGCGCCACTTTGATGATCGCGTCGGCTGGTTTGTTCGAGTGCACAATTGTTAGTTCGACGGGGACCTGCTGATTCTCAATATTTTGAACGATCCCGTCAAAATATTCGCGCCCCTGTTCGATTTCTGCCGTCGACGCGAGCGGACCGAAGAATTGGCTGGTGACACCCTCCTCGACGTGCATCAGATAGACGCGCGCATGATGCAGACGCGCCATCGCCACGGCATGCGCCACCGCAACTTGATCGAGTTCCGTGTGGTCGAGCGGCACGAGGATCCGATGATACGAGGGGGCCACTCCGACTTCCGGAGCCTTGCGCGGAGCGTCCACGGGGCGGCCCATGCGCCGCACCGCCTCCGGCAGCCAAGGCTCGACCAGCACGAATCCGAGCAGCAGGACCAATCCGGCAGCCACCGGAACCGCGAGGAACCAGAACCAGGCGCCGGCCGACGCGGCCCACTCACGCATCGAATCGTAGGCCAGCCAGAAGTTCAAGGAGATGATGACTGCCGCCGCCGACCAGCCGAGTCCTTTCACCCATCCCGGATTAGCGAGCTTCCCCATCCGCTCTTTGTCGCTCGTAAAGTGGATGAGCGGAACGATCGCAAAGGGAAGCTGCAAACTGAGGATCACTTGGCTCAGGATAATCAGTTGATAGGTGCCCGACTCGCCGGACTTCCACACCGTCAACACCGCTGGTACCAGCGCCACAAACCGCGTCATCACCCGCCGCAGCCATGGCTGCATGCGGAAGTTCAGGAATCCTTCCATCACCACTTGCCCAGCCATCGTTCCGGTCAATGTCGACGACTGTCCCGAGCACAGCAGCGCGATCGCGAACACCGCGCTTGCGACTGTCGTCCCCAACAACGGCGAGAGCATCTCATACGCCTGCTCGATTCGAGTGACTTCAATATGATTGGTGAAAAAGACGGCCGCGGCCAGAATCAGAATCGCGGCATTCACGAGCATCGCGCCATTCAGCGCCACCGCGGAGTCGAGGAAATTGAAGAAGCACGCCGTACGCTTGTCCGCTTCACTGCGTCCGATGCGGCGCGTCTGCACGAGCGCCGAGTGCAGATACAAATTGTGCGGCATCACGGTCGCGCCCAAAATGCCAATCGCGATGTAGAGGCTGCTGCTATTGATTTTCGGAATCAGCCCGAGCGCGATCGGCCCTAAGAGCGGCTTCGCCATAAACAGCTCGATCCCGAAACAGGCGGCCATTACCGCGATCAGCGAAAGCACGAAGGCTTCCATCGCCCGCATCCCCAGCCGGTTCAGCCATAAAAGAAGGATCGTGTCGGCCGCCGTGAGCAGCACGCCCACCAGCACAGGGATTCCGAAGAGCAGCTTCAGCCCGATCGCCGCACCGAGAATTTCCGCCAGATCGCACGCAGCGATCGCGATCTCGCACAGCACCCACAGCGATGCTGAAATCCATCCGGGATAGGTCTTGCGGCAGGCCTGCGCCAGATCCGATTGCGTCACAATGCCGAGCCGCGCCGACAGCGTCTGCAACAGGATCGCCATCGCGTTCGATAGCACCAGCACCCATAAGAGCCGATAGCCGAACTTCGCGCCGCCCTCTAAATCAGTCGCCCAATTCCCCGGGTCCATGTACCCGACGCTCACCAGATAGGCGGGTCCGGCGAACGCAAACATACGCTTCCACAGGCTCGCATGGTCGGTGCGCACGGATGCGTGAACTTCGCCGAGGGACGCTGTAACCTGTGATTTCATGTTTGGAGTTAACTATAGTTTACACCATCCGGTTCTTCTTTGCGGCGACCCACGAAAATCGTTCCTGCGAGGCCGATCAACGACAGCAACACGCCGAATTTCACGCTCCACGGACTGTACTCGAACACTACTGTATGCTTGCCTTTATCGACGACAACGCCACGAACGAAACCGTCGGCTTCATAAATCGGTTGCGATTTTCCATCGACTGAAACGCGCCAACCTGGACAATAAACATCGTTGAGGATGACCATCCCCGTGCACGCCGCGTCAGCCTTCAACTCCACTCGATCCGGTATTCGCGACCCGATTTCCACTGCATCGCTTCCCTGGCATGTCTCGAGTTTCGCCGGAGGCTGCGACTTCAATAGCACTTGCCGCCGCGGATCGAACCCGTCGGACGTCCACCGCGCACTCATGGCTTTCGCATTCGGCTCGACGACAACTTCGTGCACGATCCACGCACGCGGCATCCACCCCGGATTCTCATACACCTTCAATCCGCGCGGACCTTCGAACACCACTCTCTGATCAGGTCTCGATGGCTTATCCGCCACACGGAAGCGGACGCTCATGAACTCACGGAAGCGTGGCGAGAAGAAATCCTGATCGATGATGTTCGACGTCACGGCGGCGACCAGTCCGTCGATCGTCTCGATGCCCCACCAGTCGCCGAAGCTATAAGGAACGTCCGTCTCGACGCGCCACTGGCCGCGCTCGGAGTGCAGGAATTGCGCGATTTTGTAGTCCTCGGCGAGCGGCGTCAGGATGTTCGGCCTCGAGTGGTCCTCCTGGTTGCGCCACGTCGAACTGGGGCCTTTGGTCAACTCGATCACAACCAGCGCAATCGGACAGAACGCCGCCCAACTGCGGCTCAGACGTCCATGCGACGCAGCCGCCAGCCACAAGGCCAGCATCGCCGCATAGATGCCGGTGAGCAAAAAGTAGTCCCCGCCATTCATCACATCGGCGCGCCGCGCGACGAGGACTGATCCCACGACAAGTACGCCAAAACCAAACACCGCAAGGCCGATGCTGAACCAGCGATTCCATTCGGATTTCTCGAGCGCCAGAACCGAATCGAGCGCATATGCCGCGAGCACAGCCACCGCGACGCTCACGAGCAACGTCGCCATCGCCGGCGCCCGCGCCTTCTCGATCATCGGCACCAGCGCATAGAGCCATCCGTGGATGGGCGTGTACGATCCGAGCGAATAGATCAACCCGCCGATTCCGATCATCGACACAACGCGCACCGCTTGCTCGCGCCACATCAGCGCCGCACCGAGGAACGCGAGTCCGACGGCGCAGATGCCGAGGTAGGGCGCGTAGTTCTGATTCAAATAAGGAAAGATGAAGCTGAACATTCCATCCGCGGACATCGAAAGCGGATCGAACAAATGATATGGAATCTTTTCGCCCCACCCGAGTGGGACGTCGGTTCCCGCCCAACGCCGCGCCAGCGGAGCGAACTCCGCAGCAGGCAATAATTGTGCGGCTCCGACGAGGCCGGTGAACAAGAAACACAGCGCCGGCGCTTTCACATCGGCCCATTGAAATCGCGGGCGCGTGGCGAGCCAATAGATCCAAAGTCCAACGGCCGCCAGACTGATGAACAACGGGTACGCATAGTGTCCGCACAACCATGCCGCCCCCAACGATGCACCCGCGAAGATCCCGTTGCGGACCGCCGATCGTCCACGCAGCACGCGGAACAGGAACAGGAATACGATCGGAGCCCACACCGTCGCGTGCGCCATCTGCGGCCAATCCGTCGTGATCTCGACTCCGCCGAGCGAATAGATCAGGCCTGCCAACACCGACGCCCATTGCGATCGTTTCAAATCGCGGCAGAACCAATACATCGCGAGCGCGACCAAACATCGGATCAGAATGTAATACCAGTTCAGCGCCGTACCGTACAGCCATCCGCTCTTCCTCATCGGTGCGGCTAAAAACAACCAGTGCACCGGATAGGCGAGCGATGCCTGCATCCCCGCATGCAATGGCTGGCCGCCGAACGTATACGGATCCCACAACGGCAGCCGTCCATGATGCAGTTCATAGGCCGAGAATTCATACCAAGGCAACACTTGATACGCAAGATCCGGCGATTCGACCCACGTGTACTGATTGGTCAGCCACAGCTTCCAATGAAACAGCACAATTGCGACCACCAACAATAGCGGAGCTATCCAGCGTCGTCGACTCATCGCCGCACCCTTCCGAATACTACGACGCACACGCCTGCGAGTCCGAAGAGCGACAGCAACGCGCCCACGTAAACACTCAAAGGACGATAGATCAACTCGATGCGGTGCGGACCTTTGTCGACCACAACTCCGCGCACAATCGCGTACGCCTCGACAACGGGCACGACTCTGCCATCGACAGTCGCTTTCCAGTTCTTATCGTAGAGATCGTCGACGATGACCATGCCGCGGCATCCCATGTTCGCGTCGATCACGAGCCGGTTCGGAACGCGGCTCACAAACACCGGCGGCGCCGGATCGTCGCACGTGTCGAGCTTCGGAGGCGAGCCGATCACGAACGTCTGCTTGCGCAAATCGATTTTCGGATCCTGCAGCATATCCAGCGCTTTCCCGAGATCCTTCGCCGCGAGCGCCTCGTGGACGTTCCAAATCCGCGGCAGGGCGTCCGGATCTTCCCACACTTGCAATCCACTCTTGCTGACAAACAGCTTTGAAAGCTCAGCAAATCGAGGCTTTTTGGAAGCATAATAACGGACTCCGAACAATTCGTTGGTCCGCCGCGACCACACGTCGTTGCGCCACAACTCCTCAGGAGTCGACGGCACCATCGCCTCGATCGTCTCGATGCCCCACCAGTCGCCGAAGCTATACGGAATGTCATCGAGCACGAAACTCATGCGCGGCGCGCCCGGCCGCGTGCGTACGAACTCCGCAATGTCGTAACCCGACGCGAGCCCCTCGAGCAGCCGGCTGCGATCCTTTGCATCGTTGCTGGCCCAGCTTCGGACCGTCGTCAGCGAGATCTCAGTGAACGCGAGAAACCCAATCCACAAAACGGTCTGTTTCGTATTGCGGCGAAGCACCAGCCAGCAGGCGAGCGCGAGCCATCCAGACATCATCCAACGGTCCTCAGCGCCGGGCCAGATGATCTTCATCAGCGTGAATACCGCGGCCGTCGACATCATGATGAGTCCGGCGGTGCCGAATGTCCAGGCGAGCCGCTTCCTCCAAACCGCCCATTCGATGTTGCCGAGTTGATCGATGCCCGCGGCGGCCAATCCGCAGATACCGAGATCGAAGATGATCTGCGCAATCGCCGCCACGCGCGCCTTCTCAATCATCGGAACCAGCGCATAGAAGAGTCCCTGAAAGATCGTGTTCGCGCCCAACGAATAGAAGAAGCCACCCGCTGCGATGGCCGTGAACCAATGCGTCGAACGTTCCTCCCATGTCGTGACCATTCCGAATAATCCCAGCAAAACCGCAATGAATCCAAGGTGCGGCGGATAACTCGTGTCGAACCCCGGCAGCAAGATCCCCAGCATGCTCTGCGGACTCATCGAGAACGTCTCATGCACGTAATACGGCACCGGCTGATTCCATTTCAAAGCGTCCTCAGCGCCGGCCCATCGCCGGGCCTCGCGGCCATACTCGAGCGCGGGCAGCGTCTGAATGGCACTAACGAGGAACAGAAAGATCATCGCCGCCGCCGCGGCCTGCGCGATCTGCCAACGCCGATCCTTCTCGACGATGAAGAAATGGATCCAGAATCCGACCGTGGTCAAAGTGAAATAAATCGGGATCTGATGATGCCCGCTCAGCCAGGCGAGACCGAGAAAGAATCCCGACAACACGCCGCTCGCGATCGGAGTCTTTCCCCGCGCCGCGCGGAATACGAACAGCAGCGCGACTGGCCCCCACACGGTCGCATGATTCATCTGCGGCCAGTCGAGGCTGCTGCCCAATCCGCCGAGCGTATAAAGACACGCCGCAATCACCGAAGCTATTTTCGATCGCGCAAATTCGCGGCACAGCGCGTAGAATCCCATCGCCGCGATCCAATGCGGCAGCACGTAGAACCAATGCATCGCGCCTTCGCTGAGCCACGACTTCCGCAGCGGCCACCAGAACAAGGGAAGGTTGAGAGGATCCGCAACGCCGGGCTGACCCTGCCCGATGATCGACTGCCCCGCCCACTCATAGGGATCCCACAGTGGGATGCGATGATGATGCCACTCGCCGGCTTCGAACTGGTACCACGGCATCACCTGATTCGCATAATCCGGCCCGTGGAGCCACGTGTACTGATTCGTCAACACGAGCCGCCAATAAAATCCGACGACGATCAAAAACAGAATCGCCGGAATTTGTAAGCGCCGCAGCGTGTTGAAGGAAGCGACCCGCAAGCTGTCAGGATAGCGCGGCTGTTCGAAGACCTTCGACGATCTTGCCCTTGCCGTCTTTGGTCACATAGTACGGCCGCCGCTCGATGTCGTAGGACAGGTCGGGCGGAATTCCCAGTGCCGCATATATGGTCGCGTGCAGATCGCTGATGGTAACCGGATTTTCCACGATCTTACACGGACGCTCATCCGCCGTGCGGCCATACACGCGGCCTTTGGGAGATCCGCCGCCGAATAGCAGCACCGAACTTGCCTCAGTGAAATGACGATGCATGCCGTAGTGCTTCGGCTCCGTCATTACGTCAGGCACAGTCACCTGATTCTTCACCTGCGCGCCTGGCTTGCCTTCGACCATCATGTCGCGCCCGAACTCACTCGCGAGCACGATCAGCGTGCGGTCGAGCAATCCGCGTTTCTCGAGATCGAGGATCAACTGCGAGATCGGACCATCGACCGACTGCTTCATGTCCCCCGCCCGCTTGTGACCGTTCTCGTGCGTGTCCCAGTATCGGAAGGGAATGTACTCGCTCGTAACTTCGATGAACCGCGCTCCGGATTCGACGAGCCGCCGCGCCAGCAGACACGCGAGTCCAAAGCGCCCGGTGTTATAGCGGTCGTACACTTCGCGCGGCTCGAGGCTCAAATCGAATGCCTTGGCGGCGGGCGAAGTCAGCAACCGATGCGCATTGTCCATCGATCGCAGCAGACTCTCGCGATGGAAGTCGCTTCCGTATTTGCCCACCGGACTCGCCGCCACCAATTGCTTATAGAGCTGTTGCCGATTGGTGAACCGCGTTCCACCGAGATACTCGGACGGTCTCGTGCTCGCGGCCGACTCTCGAGGATCACTGATGAAGAACGGCGAATGCTCTGAGCCCAAAAATCCCGCCGTATGGAATGCTTTTAGCGAGTCGCTCTCGGCGCCGATCTCGAGATTCTGGCCGATGTCAATGAACGCCGGGATGTCCGGATTCTTCGGCCCCAGAGTTCGCGAAATGAACGCTCCCATATGTGGACTCGCCACAGACTGCGGCGGTGCGTAACCGGTGTGCCAATGAAACTGATGCCGCGAATGCAGAATGAATCCTAGATCGCCGACGCGATGCGATCGCAGCAGCGTCCCTCGATCCATCACGCTCGCGACCTGCTCCAGGCCTTGCGAAATCCGCACGCCGTCCACCGCGGTGGGAATCGATGGGAATGTCGAGAGCACCAGGTTCGATTTCAAGCCCGTTTCATAAGGGGTGTAGCGCTTCGGATCGAACGTCTCGGTCTGCGCCATGCCGCCCGCCATCCATAAAAGGATGACGCTGTCGGCAGTCGCCGGGATCTTTGTCGTTCCCGCTCGCAGCTTTGGCTCAGCGCCAGCGAGCGCGGCAAGCGCAGCCGCGCCGGTGGCTTTCAAAAACTGCCTGCGGGGCAAGCCTCCTACGATTTCCCGTTCGATCTTCTCTAATTCATTCGGCATGAGGCGTCACCAGATGTACTGAAACTGCGGATGGGCGAGCAAACTCCACAGGAGATCCTCGAGCGGAGCCGGCTCGAGCTTCCCTTCTCCAAAATACCGCCTTGCGATGGCCATTTCAGCGCTCGTCGGATCGCGATCGAGAACCGCGCGATAGCAATAGCGGATCGCCTGATCACGATTGGCGACGTGCGCGGGTTCGGCAACGGGCCGATCGCCAGTCACTTTCACGAGTTGCTCTTTGTCAGGCTCGACTCCAAAAATGAACAGCCGCACGGCGGAGCCGACATCCGACTCCTGCCCGAGATCGTCGACCGCGACACTGCCGCGCAGCCGCGTGGCGCCGAGTCCTTCGATGTTGTAAATCAGCGTGCGGCCGAGCGGAATCACTTGCACTCCATCAACCTTGGCCTTCAAGACCGTCAGCGCGCGCACTGGAACTTTGTCGATCGCGGGCTGATCGGCGAGCCGCAGCGTACCTTTCGATGTGACCAGTTCCGCGCCCGCGAGTCCGGCAGCCGTCCGCACCGGATCATAAGAGCCGGCGTCCTGCATCACGATCCACAACTGCTTGACGCCCGTAATATCCACGTCGAACGGGGCCGACCCTTTGTGCAGCGCCTTGCTGTCGTACAAATTCGGCGGCGGATCCGGCAATTCGTTGAGCAACCGCCGCGCGCCCCGGCGCAACAACAATCCGAGATGCGAACCATTGACCAGTTCGAGTGCCTGGAACGTCGTCGGCTGCGTCTCGCGAGTCGTGAAAACTTGATCGCGGATCGGCCGCCCCATCGCCCGAGTCAACGGCGAGGACTTCATCTGCCAATCACGCACGTAATGGCTGGTATCGCCGGACGCGAGAGTCCGCCATTCGCCGGTCACCGCTGAAACAGTATCGACGAACTCCTCGGCAGTAATGCGGCGCGGTAAAGGCCCATGGAATTCGTAGTGAGAATTCTGATGTTCAGTCGTCGGCACAGAAGCCATCTGGTAAGCGTTCGACTTCATCAGCTCGGCCAGCAAATACTTCAAGTCGTAGCCGTGTTGCGCGAAATCGTAGGCGAGCCAATCGAGCAGATCGGCATTCCACGGCTGCGCATCCATCTCGTCGACTGGCTCGACGAGTCCACGGCCAAACAGCAAGTGCCAATAGCGATTGACGAGAGTCCGCGCGATGCGGCCATTGCGCGGATCAGTGAACAGCCGCGCGGCCGCCGCATGGCGATCCGCGAGCGACAATCCGGCCGGAACCTCGCCGAGTTGCGGGTACAGGAACTGCGCCTCGGTGAACACGCCCGTCTTGTTGTCGCATCGCACCAGTTCGAGCTTGTTCGCCTCTGAGAACATCGCCGCCAGTCCATAGGACTCGCGCAGTTTATAGCGGTTGATGAAGCTGTCATGGCACGACGCGCATTTCAGATTGATGCCGAGGAACACCTGCGCGGTATTCTGCGACGCCTGCATGAACGGCGTCTGGCTGGCATTCACGTCGCCGCGCCAGTTGACTCCGATGAGGAAACCATCGGGTGCGTCCGGCCCAATCGGATTCAACAGCTCGCGGATCATCTGGTCGTACGCCATGTTCTTCTCGAGCGCTTTCTCGAGCCAAGGCGTGATCGACTTGCGATCGCCGTGATAGATGACGCCGATATCATTGCGCAGCAAGTCGTTCCAGAAGCTGATCCAGTGATCCGTGTAGCGTTTGTTATCGGAGATCAGCGTGTCGATCAAGTGCACGCGCTTGGTGGGATTATTGTCCGCTTCGAAGCGGCTCAATTCCGCGACCGAAGGTGGAAGCCCTGTGACGTCGAAGTACGCGCGTCGAGCGAACATCGCGTCGGACACAGCCTCTGGCCGGTCGAATTTATTCGT
>DASXZC010000052.1:0-5255 GCA_036502165.1 Bryobacteraceae bacterium | reverse complement strand
TCGATTACTTCGGCGCGATCGGCGGCGGTGAATCCTTCATAGGACGCGATGATTGCGCCCCAATCATCCAAATAAGGACCGAGGGGCAGCAAGAGCTCCACGCTTTGGCGCAATGGTTTCACGGCGCGTAGCGGATAGTGGCGATGCCCTTCGGCGGCGAGTGCCTTCTTATATAAGTCCGCTGGAACCTGGAATCCGCCGTGGTAGGCGGACTTGTTCTCATGCGCTAGCCGATGGAATCGCTTGATCGATTCTACGGCGCCGGTGCGGCTTTCCCAGAAACTGATCGCCTGGTCGAGATCGCCGACGTTGTGCGTGATGCTGGCGGCGAGGCGCAGGGCGTCGAGTTCGGCTCCGCGGGTTGAGAGGACGATTTCAAATGCCTCGAGTTCGCGTTTCAATTCCTTATCGATCGCATCGGCGGTGCGTTCGGCGAACTCGGTGTCGCGGAGTTCGAGGAATCGGCCATGGCCGCCGGCGATGACGCTGAGCCATTCGCCATCGTGGCCACTCACAGGTCCGAGTTCGCCGACGTCGGTGGTGCGGCGCGAGACTCCGCGCAAGTCCCAGCGCATCATGGCGAAGGCCGATTTGGCGAACGAACGGAGAATGTCGCGGTCGCGGGTCTTCCTCCAAAGCAGTCCGCGGATCTTCGAATCGACATCGGTTGGAACGAAGGTCGCGACGGTCGAATGATGAGAAACGAGGCACAGTGCGAAGTAGTCGGCGAGCTGTTCTTCAGGCGTCAGACGCTGCCAGTCGTGCTGTTCGACTGCATGCAAAATCGATAGAAATGCGGATGAGGGACGCTGGCCAGGGTGGAACTCGACGGCGGCGTCTGGTTCCACGAAATCCATCAGGCGGGCGAAGGGCGGCAGCGCGGGGGCATCGGCCGGGTAGAGGAACGGTGCGGTGTTTCGGATCAGGGATGTCAGGTTATCCGGAGCGATCCAGCCATGCCAGGCTGGGCCGTCGGACTTCGTTTGGGCGGGCGTCATTTCTTAAGGGGCCAACGGATCATGTTAACGCACGGCGTCCGCGGGCGGTTTCAAAAGATGAAGGAAACATCATATTAAAGCGTATTCCTTTGGCGGTTCACCTTTCTCGAATCACGAGTGTTCGCGGCTACAATAGAAAAACAGTGTTATCTCGTTTTCAAACCATCACCGCTTCTGTTTGCCTTCTCGTCTGCTTCTCGTGTGGCCAGACGAAGCAGGCTCCGCCGTCTGCGCCGGAGAAGCCGAAGACTCCACCCGTTAGTTCGATTGATGTTCCGAAGGATCGCGAGGCCAACGATGTGGCGCGGTTCCTGGCGGGACTGAAGGGGAACCCGGGAAGTCCGTTTGCGGAGAGCGAATCGAGCGCGGCATGGAAAACGTACAGCGCGGCGTTCGATACTGATTTCGCGAGGTACGAGACCAAGCGGATTCCGGCGATGCGGGCGTTTCAGAAGAGCGAACTGTCGGGTCCGGTGTTCGATGGCGCGAATCTGTTTTATCCGTTCGGCGGACCGGATTTTTTGAATGCTCTGATCTTTTTCCCTGATCGTGAGAACTACTTCTTTATCGGTCTCGAGCCTCCGGGATCGGTGCCGACGTTCAAGCAGTTCGAGGGGCAGGATATGGCGACGCAGCTTCCGCGGATGCGCAAGACGCTGCGGTCGCTGTTGTCGTTGAGCTATTTTCAGACGCTCGAGATGGCGATTCAGGTGAAGGGTCAAATCACCGATGGATTGCTGCCGGTGATGCTCGTTCAAATGGCGCGCAGTGGATTTGAGGTGCTTGGTTCGACACCTGTGACGATCGACGATCGGGGCTTTATCGTTCGCCCGGAGGATGTCAAAGAGGAACCCGCGCCGGAGCTGGTGGCGGGGAAGAAAGCTCCCGCGCCGATCAAGCGGACGCCGGGGATCGTGATTGCCTTCCGCAAGGAAGGCGGCACGAAGATCCAGAAGCTGTATTATTTCTCGACCGACGTGATCGACCTTTCGATCAAGAAGAACAAGCCGTTCCTCGCATTCCTGCCGCGGATGGAGCCGATGGATGCGATGTACAAGGCGGCCTCTTACCTGTCCCATCGCGAATCCTTTTCGATTATTCGCAGCAAGGTGCTCGAATTGGCGCAAGCAGTCGTCGAGGATGACAGCGGCATTCCGTACCGGTTCTTCGACCATGACACGTGGGACATCACGCTGTACGGGGGCTATACGACTCCGATCCCGATTTTTGTGAATCGGATGCAGCCGGATTTGCGGGAAGCTTATAAGAACGGTGTGATTCCGGTGAAGAGCCTCGACTTCGGCATTGGGTATTCGGTGTCGCAGCACATGTCGAATCTGTTGGTCGCGAAGAGGAAGCCGGCGGCCGTTGCGTCGATTCCTAAACCGGCGGGCGGCGCGGCGCAGAAGCCTTAAAGCTTAGAACCGATCGACCCAACGCGCCTCGCCAGTGGCGCCTTTCTTGGGGATTTCCGGACGAACGGCGACTCCATTGGGGACCCAGTCGCAGTAGATCCGTTCACGCGGACTGCTCGCGCAGGTCGCGTTGGGAGATTCGCGCAAAGCTCGCGAAAAGGCTTCGAGTTGATCGAAGCGTCCGACGCCGGCGATCGCCATGTTGTGATCGGCATCGCTTTTCCGCGTTAGATAAAAGATCCGCACGAAGCGCGCGTACGAGGGTACGTGGACTGCCGCGCGGGTCGGCATCGCGATGGGTTCGGGCTGGCCGTTTTTCGTGAGCTCCGCTGAGGTGAGGCGGATCGTGATCCCGCCACCGAATGGACGCGCCGTGACCGCCCAGTAGGCGGTTTCATATCCGATCAGATCGTCGCTGGTTTTCAGCGTGACACCATGACCCGCGGTTTCGACAGCGTCGAACTTGACGGAGTACGATCCCGATTTTGTGATGGGCGCGATGATTCGCAAGCGCCAGCCTGGTTCGAGGTCGACATACTCTTTGATAGGCGCGGGGACGTTGTTGGCGACCGCCGGATCGGGCAGAACGTTCGCAGTCTTCTTCGCCGCGCAACTCGTCGTTCCGATCACGACTATCGTCAGAAGGACCATCGAGCAGCGCATCGTTGTTACTTCTTGTCGGCCGAGGGCGCGATGCTCAGTGCGTAGTAGTTCACGACGGTGGTTTCATTGCGCGCCACTTCGTAGTAGGCGTGCTTCAACATCTGATCCTTGCGGTTGAGAAGCGTCTCGCGGATGTTCTGCTGCACCTTCGGATCGTTCAATTCCCGCTGGCCGGCGGGCTCTTTGCTGATGATCTTGAGGATCCGGTAGCCTTCCGATGTGTGGATCACGGAGGTCGCGTGTCCGGGCATCGTCGAGAGCACGAGCCTGCGGAAGTCCGGGCTGACTTTATCGAGTGCGGACTCGGGGATGAAGCCCAGGTCGCCGCCGTTCTGCGCAGTGCTGGGATCCTCTGAGTAATTCGTCGCGAGCATCGCGAAGTCGTCACCGGATTCGACGCGCCGCCGGATCATGTCGATCTTCTTGCGGGCCTGTTCCTCGTTGGTCGCCTTGTCCTGCTTGACGTTGAGGACCTTCGGATCCGCTTGCGGCGTTACGAGAATCTGCGCGATATGGATGGTCGGCTCGGCGAGATTGAACATCCCTTTGTTGTTGTTGTAATAGTCGGAGATCTCCTGATCGGTGATTGAAATCTTCGACGTGATCTCGCGGTTGAAGAGGCGGATGATGCTCAAGTCGCGGCGGAGTTGGGCTTTCAACTCCTCGACGGTCATGTTGCGTTCCTTGAGCTGCTTCTGAAATTCCTCTTGCGTATAGGGCGCTTTCAGCTCATTGAACTTGGCGTCGACATCGGTGTCGGTCGCGAGCAAGCCGAGTTTCTCGGCGCGCTGCAACATGATCTCGTTGTCGATGAGGGTCCGCAATACTTCGAGCTTTTGGATGGTGGTCTGATCGTCGTTGGTCTTCGGAGGCGCGGCGAACTGCGACTGATATTGACGATCGAGCTCGGCGTACGTGATGATCTTGTTGTTGACCTTCGCGGCGGCGTCCTTCGGGGGCGTGGATGTACAGCCAGCCGCAACAATAGCGACAAACAGGATCGCGACGCCGGCCAGGGGCGGCATCAGGCTCGAGCGGTCAACATGCATGTGCTCTCATTCTCCCATGGTGAGAATCGCGCGTTTGTCTTGGGGGGACATTTTTTCCGCGGCATATCGCAATACCAGACGCGGCCAGTGTTTTTTATGTTTCGTGATGAACTGGACGACTTCGCGGGGACGCGGCGGGTACGCTTCTTTCAGTAGCCATCCCGCTCCTTTTTGGACGAGATCTTCGGGGTCGTTGGCGAGCGATGATGCGATCTTGAAAATCAGATTGGTGTGCCGTCCATGGTGGGCTTCCTTTACGAGTGCGACTGCCGCACCGCGGCGCTTCCATTGATTCTTCGATTTCGTCCATGCGACAAGCTCTTGCGCCAGTTCGGGAACGTGCGCGATCGACGGGGCCAACAGGTACACCGAGAGGCCATCGCAATGTCCCCAATTCGTAGCGTATCGCTCGAGCCAGAGTTCAAATAAGTGGAACTCGCGCTCGCGGAAGGTCTTCGAGAAACGGCGGTAGAGATAACAGGCGAGATTGCCGGATTCGATGTGCGGATCTTTCCAAAGGCCTGTGACGAAGGTGTCGCGCTCGGCGACTGGCCACGGTTTGATTTCTCGATACAGATCCGCGGAGAGTGCGATCAGTTGCGGACTCCGCACGCCCCTGGTCTTTATAGGCTCCTTGAAAAAGCGCGCCGATCCTTCGGCAAAGACGGGATCAGCGAACTCGCTGAGTTTTTGCAGTGTCGCGTGCAGCAGTTCGGTGGTCTTGCGGGAAGCCATCCTACAGGTCTACCAGACGCACGATCCCTCATGCGATCCTCAGGGCGCTATGCCAATCTGAAGGATGACGATGCGGATTCTTGTGGTCGAAGACGACAGCCGGATGGCGGAACTGCTCCGCCGCGGACTGGCGTCGGAAGGACACAACGTCGATGTCGCGCATGATGGCGTCAAAGGGCTTGAAAAGGCGCGCCAGAACCCGTTCGACGCGCTCGTGCTCGATGTGATGCTGCCAGGGATCGATGGGCTCGCGTTGGCGCGGCGGCTGCGGGCGACGGGTTCGCGGGTGCCGATCCTCATGCTCACGGCGCGGGATGCGACGCAGGATGTTGTACGCGGCCTCGATAGCGGCGCAGACGATTACCTCACTAAGCCGTTTTCATTTGAAGTGCTGG
>DASXZC010000051.1:0-4470 GCA_036502165.1 Bryobacteraceae bacterium | reverse complement strand
CCAACTCCGCCAGACTCTGTCTGTGCCCGGCAATGATCGACAGCGAGGATGCAATTCCCCGATACGTCAGCGGGATCCCCGCCAGCGCCGGAGCCGCAAGCGCCGAACACAACCCCGGCACGATCTCCGATTCGATCTCGTGCTGCGCCAGAAATTCGAGCTCCTCCCCGCCCCTCCCGAAAATCAGCGGATCGCCGCTCTTGAGCCTCACAATTGAATCGACGCGATGCAAATAATGCAGGATTTGCGAGTAAATCTCCGCCTGAATCTCCTGCTGCTGCCCGTGCCACTTCCCCGCATAAATGAAGATCGCATTCGGATTCGCGACCGCCAACACCTCCGCACTGACGAGGCGATCGTAGATGACAACGTCCGCCCGTTCGAGCACTCGCGCCGCTCTGCGCGTGAGTAAATCAGGGTCGCCGGGACCGGCGCCGACAAGATAGACTTTGGCCTGAGGCCTCAAGGATCCGGGCTCCTTCGCGTTTCGTGGAAGTGTCGAACCGAAGCTCAGTCGTTGAGCGAAGAGGGGACTGGCAGTAACGAGGTCCCGGCGAGAAAGGCGAATCTCAGTCTACTGGATTCGAACGCGGGAACGCGAGCGGAAAATTTTTATAAGGCCGATAATCAGCTTCAATTCGCAAGCCTGCTCGCGCTCACGCCGCCGTGCGACTTCGCGAATAACTTACGCTTCGCATCCGGCCAAAATTCGCGGACCGTATTCGCCAACGCCCTCGTCAACAGATTCGCGCTGCCCCAGTAAAAGAAATTCCCTACGCCCGTCGCCGACTTCGGCTCCCAAGTCTGCGCGATCGCCCAGCTTCCGTAAGCACCCGCCAAACTTCCCAGCGCCGCCGTCGATCCCGTCCCATCGGAATTCCGCACCACAAACGTAAATGCGATCACATGCCCGAGCCGTTCTCGAAACGTCCCGCCGGGCATCCTGTAATAACGCAGATCCTCGTGATGCCAGGCCGCCACGCCAAACTCGATTCCCGAACGCGTGACGAACTGCCCATACTCAGACCCCACACGCTTGCCGATCGCCGGCGCATTCCTCTTCCATTCGTGCGGAAAATTGGTGACCTCATCGTACGCCGCGCTGGGGATCGTTCCCGTAATCGCCGGCATGCCCACGAGTCCACGGCCGAAGTCCGCACCGCGCGTGCCCCAATCCGGCAATGGCGCCAGCTCCTCGTATTTCGATGTCGGCGGCACAATATCGGAGGGTGGTTGCTGTTGTTCCTGAGCGGCTGCGCACACCGCGCCAACGAGCGCAAGGATCATCAAAAGAGACTTCAAAACTCGAGACCTTCGACTTAGGATACCGGAATCCCTTAACGGGTAAATGGTACGCTTACCTGTTTATGCAATCATCCCCGCCGTCGCTGGTCCGAGGACTCGGTCTGTTCGCCGCCATCTCCGTCAACATCGCGAACATGATCGGCACCGGCGTGTTCCTCAAGACGCGCGTGATGACCTGCAACGTCGGCGATGCATCGAACGTAATCTTCGTCTGGATCTTCGCCGGCCTGCTCTCCGCCGCCGGAGCCCTCGCCTACGCCGAAATCGCCTCGATGATGCCGGAAGCCGGCGGCGACTACATTTTCCTCGGCCGCGCCTACGGCCGCCCAATCTCTTTCCTCTACGGCTGGACGTTCTTCGGAGTCGCCCGAGCCGGCTCCCAAGCCGCCCTCGCCGTCGGCTGCGCGATCTTTCTGAACAGCGTCATCAATGGCGGATTGAGCGGCACCTGGTTCGAATTCCACTTCCTGGGCCTGGACATCCGCTTCGGACAACTGACGGTCGTCGCCCTCTCAGCGATCTGGTTGGTAGCCCTGATCAACTGCGCCGCAGTCCGCATCGGCGGCCACGCCGCATCGTTCCTGACCGTCGTCAAAATCGCCCTCGTAATCGGAGTCGCCGGCGGAGCTTACCTATTCGCCAAAGGCGACTGGAACCACCTGACCCTTTCGAACATCGGCGGCACATGCGACGCAGTCGCCACCAGCGCCCGCGGCGGAGTCGCCGGCTTCGGCGCCGCCATGCTCGGAGCATTGTGGGCCTACGACGGCTGGAACAATTTGACGCCTTTAATTGGTGAAGTTCGCGATCCCCAACGGAACATCCCCCGCGCCTTCTTCGGCGGCATGGCGATCGTCGGCGCGCTCTACATCTTCGCGAATCTTGCCTATTTTTACGTACTCACGCCAACTGAAATCGCGAGCGTTCCCGTGACATCCTCAGTGGCGACAGAAGTTATGAAGCGCTTCCTCGGCCCCTCCGCTGTCGGCCTGGTTGCCCTCGCGATGCTCGTCTCATCCTTCGGCGCGCTACACGCGTCGGTCCTCGCCAACTCACGGATCCCCTACGCAATGGCGAAAGAAGGAATGTTCTTCAAGGCCCTGGCGGATGTCTCCAAAGGATCCCGCGTCCCCGTGAAAGCAATCGTCGCCCAAGCCGCCTGGGCCAGCGTCCTGGCAATTTCCGGAACCTACGATACGCTGACGGATTCAGTAATGTTCGCCTCCTGGCTCTTCTACGGACTAACGGCAAGCACTCTCTTCGTGTTCCGCAAGCGCCTCCCCGACGCCCCACGGCCATACCGAGCATGGGGCTATCCAATCCTGCCAGTGTTATTCCTAGTCGTGACGGCGTACCTAATCGTGAACACCTTCATCGCGACGCCCACTCAAGCCCTGTTAGGAGCAGCCCTGATGCTAGCGGGCGCACCATTCTACTGGTACTGGTCACGCGCATTAAACGCAAAACCCTCTTAGCGAGGCCCTACGCGAACGTCTTGAACTCCATCACATCCCCGTCCGCGACGACGTACTCTTTCCCTTCCGTCCGCATCTTCCCCAACTCCCTCGCCCGCGCGAAACTCCCGCAGGCGATCAGCTCTTCATACGCGATCGTCTCCGCTGAAATGAACGTCTTTTCAAAATCAGAGTGGATCACCCCCGCCGCTGCCGGAGCCTTGTCCCCCGCATGAATCGTCCACGCCCGCGACTCTTTCTCGCCCGTCGTCAAATACGTTCGCAGCCCAAGCAGATGATAGGCTTCTTTGATCAAATTCCCCGCGCCGCCTTCCGTAACGCCCAACCCCGCTAGATACTCAGCCTGCTCATCCGGCGGCAGCGTGACGAGCTCCGCTTCGATCTCCGCCGACACCACAACCGCGCTCGTATCGAGGTGCGTACTCGCGTATTCCTTGACCTTCCGCACCCACGCATTCGCATCCGGATTCGCTAACTCATCCTCAGCGACATTGCACGCATACAGCGTCGGCTTCGCCGTCAACAGGAAGAACTGCCTCAACACGACCCGTTCTTCCGGACTCATCTCCAGCACATCCGCATACTTGCCATTGCTCAAGTGCGGCTCCAGCCTCTCGAGCAAATCAAGCTCCGCCTGCGCTTTTTTGTCGCCGCTTTTCGCCATCTTCTGCTGCTTCGACTTCCGCTTCGCCACGGAATCGAGATCGGCGAGGATCAACTCCGTATTGATGACCTCGATATCGCGGATCGGATCAACCGTATCCATGACGTGCTCGATATTCGAATTCTCGAAACACCGCACGACCTGCACAATCGCATCGACCTCGCGTATGTGACCGAGGAATTGGTTGCCCAGTCCCTCGCCCTTGCTCGCCCCCGAGACAAGCCCCGCGATGTCAACGAACTCGAACACCGACGGCACGATCTTCGCGGATTTGCTGATCTTCGCGAGCACATCCAGCCGCTCATCCGGCACAGTAACGACGCCCTGATTCGGCTCGATCGTGCAGAAGCGATAGTTCGCGGCCATAGCCTTTCGGCTCTTGGTGAGAGCATTGAACAACGTGCTTTTGCCGACGTTCGGCAGTCCGACAATTCCAGCGCAGAGCATGAGTGATTAGTAGGGAAAACGAGGCAGGGATCTAACTTCAGTCTAACGCAGTCGCCAAATCCACAGGTTCGCTGTCGTCAATCAGCGACCGAAAGTGTCTTACTAATAGGGAAGAAGTACAAATGTCAGCCCGAACCGCCATATCGATCGCTCTGCTCGTCCTCGCCCGCCACGCCAATGCACAGACCGCCCCCGGCGGCGGAGTGCTGAGCCAATTCACCGTGAACTCCTTCTCGGGAACAGGCACGACCACGATCCAGGCGATGACCACCGACGCGGCGGGAAACGTCTACATCGCCGGAACCACATCCGCACCCGACATGGTTCTCGTGAACGCGGCCCAGCCCCAGTTCGGCGATGCAACGATCCTCCGCTCCCTCGATCGCGGCTTAACCTGGCAGAAGCTTTCGAGCACCAACGTGCCCCTGCCGATCAGCATCACCCCTCATCCAACCGATCCCCAAACTCTCTACGTCGCCGCGCAATCCGGGATCTACAAAACATCCGATGGAGCGCAGACCTGGCGCCAAACACTGGCGCTCTCCGCGGCGCCTCCAACGCAGCTCTCGATCGCGGTGG
>DASXZC010000050.1:0-3470 GCA_036502165.1 Bryobacteraceae bacterium | reverse complement strand
AGCCGCCAGGAAGTACCAGCGGGAGTGTTTTTCGGCTGCCGATGCGCGCACTTCGATCGGGGTTTCAGGCGTTGCCGTCACCCAGGCTCAGAATGCGAGCGCCGAAGACCTTTTCGTAGTAGCGAGCCGATCGCTCGATGTCGGCGACGGTGAGAAATTGCGCGATGCTGATCCCCTCGCGCGGGGGCATCTCATAGCTCTTCTGCTCGATTTGTACGCTGCTCATTGACGACTCCAATTCCGATAAACAGTGCTCGTCTGCTGATTCTGGTTCTTCCGTGTTCATACCTGCTGCCGACTAAGCCTGACGAGGAAATGCAAAACAATTGGACCCGGGTATCGCGCGATACTTCGGCATCGCGACTTTCGGCGTGCCTCGAGATTATGTGTCCATCCGTTCGACCCAATCGTTGGCGTCGGAGGCCGCCCAATGCTGATCCAGTGCCGCACGGATCGCTTGATCTCGCACTCCAGAATCCTGTTCCTTCTTTTGTTGATCGCTCATTGTGAGCCTTCAATTTGGTGCTATCCGCACATTAGAGGATGTAGCGCGACAGGTCCTGATCCTTCACGATTGATGCGACCATCTGGCGAACGTATTCGGGGTCGATGACCGCTACTTTGTCTTTGCCCGTGGGGGATTCGCGCTCGCTGATGGGAAGTGGGACGGTGGCTCCGAAGTCGGTGGATGCGGCGAGCTGGAGTCCGCCTTCTTCGTTTTGCGGCCAGGACTTAGTGAGGTCGGGGGCGAGGAAGCTGATCTCGTCGAGCACTCGCTCCATGATGGTGTGGAGGCGGCGCGCGCCGATGTTTTCAGTGGTCTCGTTGACGCGGAAGGCGAACTGGGCGATCTCTTCGAGCGACTCGCGGGTGAATTCGAGCTTGAGGCCTTCGGTTTCGAGCAGGGCGGTGTATTGGCGGGTGAGCGAGGACTTGGGCTCGGTGAGGATGCGGACGAAGTCTTCGACGGTGAGCGATTGCAGTTCGACGCGGATGGGGAAGCGGCCCTGCAACTCGGGGATGAGGTCGCTGGGCTTGGAGACGTGGAAGGCTCCGGCGGCGATGAAGAGGATGTAGTCGGTGCGGACCATGCCGTAGCGCGTGTTGACGGTTGTTCCTTCGACAATGGGGAGGATGTCGCGCTGCACGCCTTCGCGGGAGACGTCGGGGCCGTGGCCGCCTTCGCGTCCGGCGATTTTGTCGATTTCATCGAGGAAGACGATGCCGGAGTTTTCGACGCGCTCGACGGCGGTGCGCGTGACCTGATCCATGTCGATGAGGCGGCCCTCTTCTTCCTGAATGAGGTACTCGAAGGCTTCGGAGACCTTCATTTTGCGTTTCTTGGTGCGCTGGCCAAAGATGTTTGGGAGGACGTCTTTGAGATTGATGTCCATCTCTTCGACGCCCTGGTTGGAGAGGATTTCGAAGGACGGCATGTTGCGCTCGCGTACGTCGAGCTCAACGATGCGGTCGTCGAGCTTGCCCTCGCGGAACTGCTGGCGAAGTTTTTCGCGGGTGCGCTGGTGCGAGTCGCCGCCGGTTGTGCTGCCTTCAATCAACTGCGGGCCGGAGGTGGTTGTGGATGGCGCGACGGGCGCGGGAGTTGGCGGCGGCAGAAGCAGGTCGAGGATGCGGTCTTCGGCGTTGAGCTCAGCCTTGTCTTCGACCTCTTCGAGCTTTTCTTCGCGGACCATGTCGATGGAGATTTCGACGAGATCGCGGACCATGGATTCGACATCGCGGCCGACATAGCCGACTTCGGTGAACTTGGAGGCTTCGACCTTGAGAAAAGGCGAGTTGGTGAGCTTCGCCAATCGGCGCGCGATTTCGGTCTTTCCTACGCCGGTGGGGCCGATCATGATGATGTTTTTCGGCATGATCTCGTCGGCGATTTCAGGCGCGAGCTTCTGGCGGCGCATGCGGTTGCGCAGGGCGATGGCGACGGCGCGCTTGGCGGCGTTCTGTCCGACGACGTACTTGTCCAGCTCGGCGACAATTTCGCGCGGGGTGAGATCGTCGAGCGCGAGTTCCTGGTCTTCTGCGGTTCCGGGTAAGTAAATGGCCATGTTTGCCTGCCTCCTTTGGGCCGGCTTGCGGCTGCGCTAGCTGTGCAGCTCTTCGATAGTGATCTGGTCGTTGGTGTAAATGCAGATTTGTCCGGCGATGCGCAGGGATTTTTCGGCGATGTCGCGGGCGGAGAGGTCTGTGTTCTGGAGCAGGGCGCGGGCGGCGGCGAGCGCGAAGGAGCCTCCGCTGCCGATGGCGGCGATGCCTTCGTCGGGTTCAATGACATCACCGGAGCCGCTGAGCAGAAACGTCTGGTTGGGGTCAGAGACGATGAGCAGGGCTTCGAGATTGCGCAGCATCTTGTCGGTGCGCCAGTCTTTGGCCAGTTCGACGGCGGAGCGGCCGAGATTGCCGGCGTACTGCTCGAGCTTGCCTTCGAAGCGACTGAAGAGCGAGAAGGCGTCGGCGGTCGATCCGGCGAATCCCGCGAGGATTTTATCCTGGTAGAGGCGGCGGATTTTGCGCGCGGAGTGTTTGATGACGGATTCGCCGAGCGTGACCTGTCCGTCTGCGGCCATGACCACGCTGTTGTTGCGGCGGACGCAGACAACGGTAGTGGAACGGATGCGCGGGGAGCGGGCTGAGTTTTGCGAATCGAGGAGGAAATGGCCGCCGGAAGCGGCGTCCAGAGGAGTCTTACGCTTCGACATGTCTGGCTCCAGTATATCGCGACGGGTGTTTCCAACCGGCTTGAGGAGGCAGGGCGATGATCCCGAGTTAAGCGCTGACTTGGCCAGCCGGGTTGTGGAAAAGAGGTCCGGAGGCCGGAAACGAGCGGCGAATTTCGTTGGCGAAATTCGAGCGGTAATGGAGTATCCTGCAACTATCTTCAGCAGGTGAATTAAATGAACGGCTTCTCGTTGCGCGAACCTCAAGTGCTCGGAGCTCTTGCTGCCGCCGGACTGTGTGTGGGCGGAGCGATTGCGTGGTCCAAAATGCGGAAACGGCCCACGGAAGAGGAGTTGGAGCGGCAGCGGCGACAGCATCTGGTGAAGTCAGGCCGGATTATGGACGGGACCATCCTCGACATATCCGACGTAAGCGCGCAGGACAGCGGACGATCGAGCGGGATGCAGCTCATCCTTTATACGTATGAGATTGCGGGCGTGGTGTATGAGAGCTCGCAGGACGTGACGGACCTGAAAGACCGCGTGAATATTTATGAGTGTCGGCTCTCGTTTCCCTGCTCGGTGCGGTACGATCCGCGGCGGCCTGTGAACAGCATTATTGTGGCGGAGACCTGGAGCGGGCTGCGCGATACGGCGAACTCGGTTCCGGTGCGGGCGATTCCGCGCAAGCCCCGGACAGTTCCGGTTCAGACCTACGCGCCAATCAAGGTGCCGGAGCTTACGACGGTGCCAGCGGGCGATGCGGGCCGGTAGCGTCGCGGATTGAAGCTGCAC
>DASXZC010000049.1:0-10557 GCA_036502165.1 Bryobacteraceae bacterium | reverse complement strand
TGTGTAACATCGCCCAAATCGTGAACGTCTTACAATCACTGCTACTCACCGACGCCCCGGATGGTGTTAAGTGCGTACGCACGACGACGTACTACGCCTTCGCGCTGTTCAAGGCTCATCGCGCAAAGACGGCAGTGAAGGTCGAGACGTCAGACTCGGCAAGTCCGCTGGACGTGTCTGTTTCCGCATCGCGCGGCGACAACGAGTTGGTCGTCACATTCATCAATCCGAAAAACGACACTGACGTGCGGATCGACTGCGCCCTGCCTGGCGTGTCGGCGAGGTCCATTGCGGCGTCCGCGCTGCACCATGCGGACCTGAATGCCCCAAACACTTTCGACCAGCCGGACACTGTAACCCCGAAGACGTTCGATGCCCGGCTGGAGGGCGGATCGGTCCACTTCGACCTACCGCGCTTATCGATTGTCACTGCGCGGATCCGAATCGGATGAGACTAAGGTCATCGTTGAGTTCCGCTAAATCTATCGTTTCGTTACACTAACTTTTCATCCGCGATAATCCGATTAACCTGTAGTGTAGGGTTGAGCGGGTATACCACTGGTCGGAATGTCAAACCTTAGAGAGAACGGATCGGGCCGGCGAGCGTCTTACGCCGTTCCGTGCTCCGGGCGCATTGACAACCTGTGCCAAACATATTACTCTTGCTCAACGTTTATAGCTGGTGCAACTCGGGTGCGCCGAAAACAGCTTTCAGGGAGGCTTACGCCAATGACGCTCGTTTCCCCCGTCGACCAGGATGATGGTTGCAACGCCGGATCCCGGCAATGCGTTCCAGTCCGCGCAGTCGGCCAAGTGGACGGTCCGGAATCCGGCCGTTCGAATTGCCGGCGGTGCACTTGCAGGCCATTCTAAACTGAACATTCTGTAGCAACGTTTGCTTTATCGAGTGAGGTACTATGTCCCAATCGTCCCGGTCGACAATCGTACGTTCGTTAGCCTCGACCGCCCTTTTATTTGGTCTGCTCTCCACCGCCTACGCGCAATCCACATCAGTTGCGCAGATTAGCGGAAACGTCACTGACGCCACTGGCGCCGCCATCGTGAATGCGATGGTAACGATGACGGAGGTAGGCAGGAACCAGGTCCACACCACCACTTCCACCGCAACCGGCAACTATACGCTGCCGAACCTTCCGGTAGGCCCGTATGTCCTCGAAGTCAAGTCGCAAGGCTTTAAGGATTATGTGCAATCGGGTCTCGAACTGACAGTGAACAACAACATTCAGGTCAACGTCGTCCTGCAGGTCGGATCATCGACTGAACGGGTCGAGGTCAGCGCGGCTGCGAGCATGGTCGAAACCAAAGAGAACTCGGTTTCGAGCCTGGTCGACACCCAACGCATCAACGAACTGCCACTCAACGGACGCCAGGCGACTCAGTTGATCATCACGCTCGGCGGCGCGGCTTATGGCGACGCCGGCGATACGGGAAGCAAGACGTTCTACAGCTCCACGCGAATTTCGGTGGCTGGTGGACAGGGCAACGGTACAGCATATCTTCTCGATGGCGCTGACAATAACGACGCCATGTCGAACGTCAATCTGCCGATTCCGTTCCCGGACGCTCTCCAGGAATTCAGCATTGAAACCAGCGCGGTGTCGTCGAAGTTCGGCATCCATCCGGGCGCGACTGTCAACGTAGTCACGCGGTCGGGCTCCAATGAGTTCCACGGCGACGTGTTCGAGTATCTCCGCAATGGCGACGTCAACGCGCGCAATTTCTTCTCGGCGAAGCAGGACACCCTGAAGCGCAATCAGTACGGCGGCACCGTCGGCGGCAGGATCATCAAGGACAAATTGTTCTTCTTCGGCGGCTGGCAGAGCACCCGGAACCGCCAGGTTCCCACCTCCACGACGACGTTCATTCCCAACGCCGCGATGCTGACCGGAGACTTTAGCATCGCTGCCAGCGCAACTTGCGGCAAGGCGATCACCCTCGTCAATCCGCTCAATGGCAATGCTCCGTTCCCCGGCAACCAGATTCCCGCTAATTTGATCAATCCCATCGCCGCCAAAATCGCGAGCACGTACCTGCCGATCTCGCAAGCCGATCAGTGCGGCAAAGTCGGCGTCACCATTCCGATCACCGGCGACGAAGATCAATGGGTTGGAAAGGTCGACTACAACCTCAGCGCGAAGCACACCATCACAGGCCGGTATTTCATCGTCGACTTCCAGAATCCGCCGACCTACGACGGCAAGAACCTGTTGACGACGACGCAAGCGGGCAACCTCGAGCGCGCACAGTCGGCGACGATCAGCGACAACTACACGTTCGGGCCTGCGACGTTGAATACATTTCACGCGACATTCAACCGCCGCCGCGACAATCGAGGTCCGACGGATATCCCAATCAATCCGACGCAGCTCGGCATCAATATGTACAGCGCCGTGCCGAACTTCCTGCTCCTGGCGGTCACCGGCGGCTTCAGCACATTCTGCGGCACCTGCGCTCCCGGACACTTCAACGTCAACTCGTTTCAGATCGCTGACGACGTGGACGTGATCCGTGGCAAGCATCAGCTCGCCTTCGGGTTCAACATCATTCGCGTGCAGAACAACACCATCTCGGGCTTCAACGAGAATGGCAACTTCGCATTCAACGCCACGCGAACGGGATTTGGCCTGGCTGATTTCATGACCGGCCTGCCGAACGACTTTACTCAGACCAATGCGACGCCGGACGACTTGCGGACCTGGATCATGAGCTTCTACGCTCAGGATACTTACAAGCTGTCGAACCGGATGACGATCAATCTGGGCGTTCGCTGGGAACCGACCTTCTCTGATCCGGACAAGTTTAAGCGCGGCAGTTCCTTCAGCCTTCCCGCATTCTTGGCTGGCACGCACAGTGCCCGCTATCCGAACGCTCCCGCGGGTCTGTTCTTCCCTGGTGATTCCGGGATTCCGGCAGGAAACTGGAATGGCCACCTGGCGAACTTCGCTCCCCGCGCGGGCTTCGTTTGGAACCCCCACGGCGACGGACGCGACACGCTCCGCATCGGTGGATCGCTGCTGTATGACGTCGCCGAGACCTGGTTCAACGAGCGCGAAACGACCAATGCCCCGACCGGTACTGCGATCGACACCACGAACCCGGTGGGCGGTCTCTCGAATCCCTGGTTAGGCTATCCGGGCGGCAATCCGTTCCCGACCAATGGGAAGGCATTCTTCCCGGCCGTCGGCGGCACGTATGTGAACATGCCGATCAATCCGAAGCCGACGTACGTTGCCAACTGGAACGCGACTTATCAGCGCCAGTTGCGCGGCAACTGGTTGTTCTCGATCAGCTATCTCGGCAACAAGACCACGCACCTCTGGGGTCAAGGCGGCGAGATGGATCCTTCCGTCTACGTGCCTGGCAATTGTGCCGCCGGTCAATACGGATTGACCGCGGCGGGTCCCTGCTCGACGACTTCGAACGTCCAGTTCCGCCGCCTTTTCTACCTCTCGAATCCGGCCACTGGTATCGCCTATGGCAGCGTGAATACGATGGATGACGGCGCGGTCGCCCACTACAACGGGTTGCTCACGTCGATCCAGCACCGCTTCTCGAACAACTACACGTTCCTCGCCAACTACACCGATTCCTATTGCATCTCCGATGCGGACTTCGGTGCCGCGCTCGCCGCCGCTACGAACTCGCAGCCCTTCAACCGCCATGCGGATTGGGGTCCCTGCGTATTCGACACGCGTCATATCTTCAATCTCTCGCTCGTCGCCGACAGCACCTGGAAACGCTCGAATGTATGGGTCAACCGGTTCCTCAGCGATTGGGAACTGGCTCCGCTGATGCATGCGGCCAGCGGCCAGCCGCTGAACGTTACGACCGGCGCAGACAACTCCCGCACCGGCCTCGGCAACGATCGTCCGAATCAAGTGGCTTCCGACGTTCGAGCTACCAATTCCATATGCAGCAATGGCAGCACTCCGTGCGTCCAATGGCTCGCTAACGGAATCAACGGCAACGTGACTGCGTTCACCGCGAATCCCATCGGCACCTTCGGAGATCTCGGGCGCAATGCGGTTCGCGGACCCGGGATAGTCAACGTCGACGTCGCGCTGAGCCGCAGTTTCCGGTTCAAGGAACGTTATCGCCTGCAGGCTCGTGTCGATGCGTTCAACGTCTTCAATCACACCAACTTTGTTGGAGCGATTTCACCTGCCGGCACCGTGACCGGATACGCCACGCTCTCGACGTCTTTGTCGTCGTCGAGCTTCGGACGCGTGTCCTCCGCATTCGATCCGCGTATTTTCCAGTTCTCGATGAAGCTGTTCTTCTAGAGAGCATTCACAACGTCAGCCTTGACATTTGGGGCGCCGTGGACTTCGGTCTTACGGCGCCCGATTTGTTTTTAGTGGCCGCCGTTGTAGCCGCTCTCCTTGAGGAAGTCCGCGCCGCTTGTGATGTTCACGATGCGATGGACGGCTGCGCGCTTGTCGTCCGAGCGCTCGTAGAATGCCTCACAGATTTTGAATCCCATGTAGTATCCCAAGTCTGCTGGACGATCTTTCGAGCGATCGCCTTGATACAACCAGTGACTCGATTCGGTGCCACTCATGTCTTTTTGGAACTCCCGCCAGAGGTCCTGTTCATGGGCGTTTCCGTAGGTCCGCTGGACGCGGTTAATGATTCCGCCGGAGATTAATTCTCCGACGAAGTCCGCGGCGCCTTCGTGCAGCGACCGGTCGAGCAGCGTCGAGTTCCCGCTCTCCTGCGGCTGCTGTATGTGGATCAGTTCGTGCGCGACGATCTCCGGCAGATTCGCGATTTGCCCGGTCACCGCGCGCTCCCAATCAGTCAGTTCATCGACGGGCGTCCGCTCGTCACGGGCGTTCATCTCGACACCGATGAGCAAACCATTCGAGGAGACCGTCCCCGCCGAGTTCATGCGGCCGATCACGAAGTAGACGTCCGGAAACACTGCCTCCGGGTAGATCTCATGCAAACGGTGGAAGCTCTTGCGGATCGCCTCCGTCACCTGAGGAGTCTCAACAATGGCGAGCGTATTCGAGCGGATCGCCGCGTAATAGCGGGGTCTCGCCGCAACAACCGAAGCCAGTGTGCGGCCGTTCCTGATCCGGCCTTCAAGAAAATTGTGGAGTCCGGCCGTGCCCGAGTCGATGTACTCGCGTTGGAATCGATCTCCGGCATCGACAAGCGATGCGGAGCCGAAGACCTTCCAGAAGTTTGGGATGTCGCTCGTGATCAGACGCGCCGCATCCGGATCTCGATTCAACTTCGAAGGCTGTTGAGCAAACGCGATAGCAGCGGCGAGCGACAGCGCATAAAGGGAAACCCGCATTGAGGAATCCTCCCCGAAATGGATTTAGAATTCGAAAGCAGTGCCGACGTTCGCGGCGACGGCCCGATCGTAAACGAGCTTCGCCGATACAACATCCTCGACGGCCATGCCCAGCGACTTGAACAGCGTGACTTCCTCTTCGGTGCGACGCGCCGGATGTTCACCGAGTTCGGCCGCGATGTGACTTTCGTCGATTAATCCTTCGTCGATCGCGAGGAGAATATCGCCGGCTTCGCGCATCGCGCCGACGCGCGAATCGACGACCACGCGCGCTCGTGCCACCAGCCGTCCATCGAGCTCGCGATGATTCGGACGGCACGCGCCGACAGCGATGATATGCGTTCCCGGGCGGATCCATTCATTGCGGACGATCGGCTCGCGAGCGGCACTCACGGTCGCGACGATGTCGGCGCTGCTCACTGCTTCTTCGATTGAACTTGCCGGAATCGCGCCGATCGCAGCGCAAAACTGCTCGAGCTTCGAGCGCGTCGGGCTCCACGCGGTGATGCGTTCGAATGGGAACAGATGGCTCAAGGCTTCGAAATGGCTGTGCGCCTGCACTCCGGATCCAATGATCGCCAGGCGCTTCGACTCCGGCCTGGCGAGCCACTTGGCCGAGATGGCGGAAACCGCCGCGGTGCGAGCCTCCGTCAGGTATCGTCCGTCAAGCACGGCCTGCAGCTTGCCGGTTTCCGGATCGAGAAGCACGATGGTCGCGAAGTGCGTGGGAATGCCACGCGCGCCGTTCGACAGGAAGAACGTGACGAGTTTCGCACCCAGCGCTTCGCCTGGAGCGCTCGCGTAAGCCGGCATTAATCCGAAGTAATTCTTGTCGCGCCCGACGTCGACGACCGTCCTGACTGGCTGCGCCACTGCGCCGGATGAGTAGGCGACCAGCGCCTGCTCCATCGCGTCAATCAGATCCGGCATCGGCAGCAGCGCTCGCACCTGCTGCTCGTTCAACAAAAGCGCCATGGCCACCATCATAGCGGCTCAATGGAAGGATCAGCGTGAATTTCGTCCCTTTACCAAGAATGCTCTCGACCTGCACGCGTCCGCGCATCTGTTCGGCGACGTGCTTGACGATTGAGAGGCCGAGGCCAGTGCCGCCGGTCTCGCGTGAACGGGCTTTGTCGACGCGGTAGAAGCGTTCGAAGATCCGGCTCAGATGCTCGCTCGGAATGCCGATGCCGCTGTCGGCGACTGAGATGCGCACTTCCTCCTCATCGGGCCGCAGTTCGCTCGTCACCCGCACTTCTCCTCCGGACTGGTTGAAGCGCACCGCATTGTCGAGAAGATTCACCAGCGCTTGTTCGAGCTGCAGGCGCCGGCCTTTGACCTCGACATCCGGAATGTCTCCGGAGATAATCTTCACCTGCCGTGCCTCGGCGTCACGCTCGAGGGCGCGTTCGGCCGACGCCACCAACATGCGGATCGACAACGGCTCGAGCGGCTCTCCCGTTCCAGGATGTTCGATCTCCGAGAGCGTGGCGAGATCCGCGGCGACACGGCTCAAGCGGGTGGCGTGGCGATGGATTGTCTCGAGGAATCCGCGCTCGGGTCCCTCAGTCGCCACCTCCCCTTCGAGTAGCGTCTCGGCGTAGCCTTGTATCGCCGCCAAAGGCGTGCGCAGCTCATGAGAGATGTTGGTGATGAAATCCCGGCGGACGCGTTCGAGGCGTACGAGCTCCGTAATGTCGCGCAGAACTGCGATGGCCCCCGAGGATCCCGGGGCTTCGAGTGGACTCGCCTGCACTTCCAGTTGGCGTCCATTCAATTCGATCCGAATCCTGTGCGGCTCGCTATCGCGGATCGCGGCCGTGAGCACGTTCAGAAACTCCGGAATCCGCACGACGGTCAATATATGTTTGCCAACAGGAAGGGGCGCTTTCGGTCCGCAATAATGGGCGAATGTATCGTTGCAGAAGGTGACCTGCATGTCGCGGCTCACCGCGACCACGCCTTCCGACATCGTTTTCAGGATCAGTTCCCGTAGCGCGGATTCCCCTTGCGCCTGGCGGCTCAAACCGTCGAGACGCGGCGGCAGTTCGCGCAGACTGCGGGCGAGCGCACTGAACTCGTCGTCCTTGCGAGAGCCGATCCGCGCAGGATCCGCGACCGGCGCAAGCACATGCTCGACGAACTGGCGCTGCTGCCGTAGACGGCGGTCGGCGGTCGTGAGGTACAAGCCGACGATCGCCATGCCGATGAGCGTGAACAGGCCCGTGACCACCAGCATGCTGTTGCGTAACCCCTCGACCGCGATGCGGCCTTCGATCGCGGGATGACTCAAGTGCAAAGCCGCGGCAGGGCGTCCGCTGGGGCCAATCGGAACGACGACATTGATGGTCTCGCCGGTCAAGGACTTCGGCGTATGGTCGAGCAGCACCGCGCGGATGGCATCGAGATCGGTGGCCCCTGCGCCCTGCTGCCGGTTGGCGCGTGAGGAGGCGAGCAAAGTCGCATCGGAGTCGTAGACGGTTACGATTTCATCAGTCGCGGCGACGATTGCGCCGAGGTTCTGAGGATCCCGTTCTATCGATTGCGCGATCTGGCGCGCACGGGCTTCGGCGGAACTGATCCACTGCGCCTCAGTGAGGTGCACCGCATAGAAGCTCAGCGCGATTCCGCTTGCGGCCAGGAGTCCCGAGGCCCACCAAAACGCCTTGTTAGTAAACGGATTAGCCATCGTAAGCCCTGGCATGAGCGTACGATTATTCGGAAGCCTTTGCAAGTATCGATTCTGTTTGGCTGGGATCGGGTCTGATCAAGGATTTACCAAATTGTCAAATGGCTGTAACTCCCGATCGACATCTGACATGGTACTCTCCTTGGAGTATTCAGCGCTGAAAAAGCCTGTAGAAACAGTAACCTGCCGGGCGTTTCACCATTTTGAAACATTCCTGAAATATTGGAATGATAACATCGTATCGAATACAAGGACATACACATGATGATCAACAAGAGCATTGCAGTCGCAACGTTCACTGTACTGGCTGTGGCCGGTATGGCGTTCGCCGATGGCATTCAAATTACGGGAGCCGGTGCAACATTCCCGTACCCGATTTATAGCAAATGGTTTCAAGAGTTCAAGGGTTCCCATGCCGGCGTGGAGATCAACTACCAGTCGATCGGTTCGGGCGGAGGCATTCGCCAACTGACGGCCGGAACGGTCGATTTCGGCGCCTCCGATAAGCCGATGTCCGACGACGAGTTGTCGAAGGTGAAGGTCCACACGCTGCACTTTCCGACGGTCCTCGGCGCTGACGTGCCGGTCTATAATCTGCCCGGATACAGCCACGAACTGAAGCTCACTCCGGCGAATCTCGCGGACATTTTCCTGGGAAAGATTACCAAATGGAACGATAAGGCGCTGGCGGGCGACAACCCGGGGCTGCCGGACAAAGGCATCATCGTCGTGCACCGGTCCGATGCCAGCGGAACGTCCTTCATTTGGACGGATTATCTTTCGAAAGTGAGTTCGGAATGGAAGAGTAAGGTCGGCGCCGGCGCCGCGCCGAATTGGCCGGTAGGCCTCGGTGGCAAAGGCAATGAGGGCGTCTCTGGACAAGTAAAGCAACAGCCTTATTCCCTCGGATATGTTGAAATTGGATACGCTCTGCAGAACAAAATGACCTTCGCATGGGTTAAGAATTCGTCCGGCGCCTGGGTGAAAGGCGAACTGCCGAACATCACCGCCGCCGCCGCCGGCGCAGCCAAGGCGATGCCCGACGACTACCGGGTTTCGATCACCAACGCTCCCGGCAAGGACGCCTATCCGATCTCGTCGTTCACATGGCTGCTGATTCCCTCCCAAATCTCGGATCCGGCCAAGAAGAAGGTCATCATCGAATTCCTGCATTGGATGCTGACGGATGGACAAAAGTACACGGCCAGTCTCGGTTATGCGCCGCTTCCCAAGGAAGTAGTGGCCAAAGAGGAAAAGTCGATCAGCCTCATTAAGTAGAGCTGCGAGACTCGGTTGGAGAAGGCTTGGAAAGGTAACATGGCCAGCACTACCGCGGTGATTCCAACGAAGGCAACCCAGGGTTTTCAGGTGGGCGAACCCGTCGCCCGCCTGGGAACCATGGCCTTCGCGGGAGCCATCATCGTTATTACGCTGCTGATCGTCTATTCACTGACGAAGCAGTCGTGGCTCGCGTTTTCGACGTTCGGGCTGCACTTTTTCGCCACATCGACCTGGAATCCGATCGCGGGCCAATTTGGCGCCTGGCCGTTTGTGTACGGAACGCTGGTGACATCGTTCGTGGCGCTGCTGATTGCCGTGCCGCTCGGCGTCGGGGCGGCGATTTTCCTGGCGGAGTTGGCACCGGCCGGCGTGTCGTCCTATCTCATGTTCCTGGTCGAATTGCTGGCTGCCGTACCGAGCGTCATTTATGGATTGCTGGCCTGGTTCATGCTGGTGCCGGTGATGCGCGACTATGTCGAGCCGGCCCTGCAGAACACGCTCGGGCACGTTCCGGTCATTGGCGAACTCTTCGGGGGTTCCATCTATGGCGTCGGCTACCTGACCGCGTCGGTTGTCCTGGCGATCATGACGTTTCCCTATATTATTTCGATTTCGCGGGAAGCCCTGCTCGACGTACCGGTCGACCAGCGCGAGGCAGCACTGGCGCTGGGCGCGACGCGCTGGGAATCGACGTACCAGATCGTCCTTCCGAACGCCAAGCTCGGCATCGTCGGCGCGATCTTCCTAGGATTGGGCCGCGCACTAGGTGAGACAATGGCTGTAACGATGGTGATCGGCAACGATCCGGCTATCCACGCATCCCTGCTGGCGGCCGGCTACACGATTCCGGCGGTACTGGCGAACGAATTTACCGAAGCCACCAGCGATTTGCATCAAAGTTCCCTGATTGCCCTGGCCGCTGTGCTGTTTTTGATTACGATCGTGATTAACGGTGGAGCCCGGCTTCTGCTGCACGCGACCAGACAGAAGGGGGCTTAGCGGATCTGATGCCTTTCCGTACCCGATGGCGCTATTTGCTGAGCAACATCATGATGACGGCGACGGGACTGTGCGCTCTCCTCACGATTTCCATACTATTCGTTATTTTGGGATTTCTGGTTTATAACGGCATCACTTCGATCGACTGGGCGTTCCTGACTCAACTGCCGAAACCGCCCGGCGAAGTCGGCGGCGGCATGGCGAACGGGATCGTGGGCAGCGCCGTAATGGTTACTCTGGCTTCGCTGATCGGCATTCCGAT
>DASXZC010000048.1:0-5005 GCA_036502165.1 Bryobacteraceae bacterium | reverse complement strand
AAGGGAATCACGTAGATGCCGCGCGCCAGTAGTTTTTCCGCCATCGTGGTCGCAAGCGTTGCCTCGCCGAGCATGAGCGGGACGATCGGATGCTCACCTGGCAGAATCTTGAAGCCTAGCGCGGTCATTTGCTCGCGGAAGAATAGCGTGTTCGAGGCGAGGTGCGTCCGCAGGTCCTTCATCGAACTCAACAGATCGAGGCATCGCAAGGAAGCCGCGGCGATCATCGGCGCGAGCGTATTCGAAAACAGATACGGCCGCGAGCGTTGCCGCAGCAGTTCCACAATCTCCCGTTTGCCGCTGACGTAGCCGCCGCTCGCGCCGCCGAGGGCTTTGCCGAGTGTGCCGGTGATGATGTCGATGCGATCACGGACTCCGAAATGATCGGGAGTACCGCCGCCATTGGGTCCGATGAATCCGACAGCGTGCGAATCGTCGACCATCACGAGAGCGTTGTGCTTCTCGGCAAGATCGCAGATTTCGGGCAGTTTGGCGAGGTACCCGTCCATCGAAAAGACGCCGTCGGTGGCGACGAGCCGGAAGCGCTGCGCCTGCGCCTCGCCGAGTTTCGCCTCGAGATCGGCCATGTTGCCGTTCTCGTAGCGGTAGCGTTGCGCCTTCGACAGGCGGATTCCATCAATGATGCTCGCGTGATTCAACGCATCGGAGATGATGGCGTCTTCAGTGCCAGTGAGCGTCTCGAAGAGTCCACCGTTGGCGTCGAAGCATGAGGAATAGAGGATCGTGTCCTCGGTGCCGAGGAACTCGCTGATGCGTTTCTCGAGTTGCTTGTGGAGCGTCTGCGTGCCGCAGATGAAGCGGACGCTCGAGAGTCCGTAGCCCCATTGGTCGAGCGACTCGCGCGCGGCCTTGACGATCTCGGGATGATTCGCGAGGCCAAGGTAGTTGTTGGCGCACATGTTCAGTACGCGTCCGCCGGCGGCGAGGCCGATGTGCGCGTCCTGGGGGGTGCCGATGACGCGCTCGTTTTTATAGAGTCCGGCTTGGCGGATGCCGTCGAGCTGCTCGTTCACGTACTGTTGAAAGCTGCCGTACATCGTTTGGTTCCTCGTCCCCCTTCTCTTCTTAATTTTCCCAGTTCAGAATCACTTTACCGCAGCCGCCTTCGGACATTGCGGCGAAGCCTTTTTCGAATTCGGTGTAGTGGAAGCGATGCGTGATCACCGGATCGATCCGCAGTCCGGACTCGAGCATCACCGTCATCTGATACCAGGTTTCGTACATTTCGCGGCCATAAATGCCCTTGATAGTGAGCATATTGAAGATCACTTTGTTCCAGTCGATGGCCATGTCGGTGGTCGGAATCCCAAGCATCGCGATGCGGCCGCCGTGCGACATGTTCGCGATCATGTCGCGGAATGCATTCGGACTGCCGGACATTTCGAGGCCGATGTCGAAGCCTTCGTGCATGTTCAACTGCTTTTGCACATCCGCCAGCGACGTTTGAGTCGGGTTGACTGCGAGCGTCACTCCGACTTTACGCGCAAGGTTAAGACGATCCTCGTTGAGGTCGGTGATGACTACGTAACGAGCGCCCGCATGCCGCGCGACTGCCGCGGCCATGATGCCGATTGGACCAGCGCCGGTCACGAGAACATCCTCGCCGAGCGCGGGGAACGACAGTGCCGTGTGCACAGCGTTGCCGAACGGATCGAAGATCGACGCTACGTCGAGATGGATTCCCGGCGCGTGCCTCCAAATATTTGTCATCGGAAGTGAGATGAACTCGGCGAATGCGCCGGGCCGGTTTACACCGACGCCTTTTGTATAGGCGCACAGATGGCGGCGCCCGGCCATGCAGTTGCGGCAGCGTCCGCAGACGACGTGCCCTTCGCCCGAAACGATTTCGCCAGGATGGAAATCGGCAACGTTCGAGCCCACGGCTTCGACGCGTCCCACGAATTCGTGTCCGATGGCCATCGGCACGGGGATCGTGCGCTTGGCCCAATCATCCCACTTGTAAATATGCAGATCAGTGCCGCAGATGCCGGTGCGCAGCACGCGGATCAAGACGTCATTGATGCCGATTGCGGGTTCCGGAATGTCTTCGAGGGTGAGACCGGGGGCGGCGTGCGCCTTGACGAGTGCTTTCATGATATCGAATGTCCTATCCAATATCTTAGAGGCACTTCCATCCGGTTTGCAAGAGGAGTTTCCACTATACTGGATTTGTGGTGGATCCCTTAGAGCATCTCGCCGGACGTCTCAAGCAACTGCGCGCCGGGCGCAAGTGGTCGCTCGATGCGCTATCGCAGGCTTGTGGAGTGAGTCGCTCGATGCTAAGCGAGATCGAGCGTGGGAATGTGAATCCGACACTGGCGGTGACGTTCGCGATTGCGCGGGCATTCGGAATGCAGATCGGTGAGTTTTTAGAAACTCCGACGGCGGCGTCGAATATGACCGTCATACGGCGCGACGATCATGCGTATCACTACCGTTCCGATAAGAACGTGCGCATTCGTACATTGTCGCCGTTGCCGCTCGAGAAGGATGTCGAGTTCTATGAGGTGACGATCCTTCCCGGCGGCAAGCTGACGAGCGCCGCGCATTACACGGGAACGCGCGAGTTTCTCACTGTCGAAAAAGGACGGGTGCGGGTGACATCAGGACCCGATTCTGAAGATCTCGACCGAGGAGATTCCGTCAGCTATCGGGCCGATGTTCCGCACGAAATCGCCAACCGGGGATCCGGCGAGGCGGTTGTGTTTCTGGTCGACATTTACCGCTAGATCGCTCCGTCGTCAATGATGACGGGGAGCTTCATGGCCGTGAACGTCATGCATAGCGTTGCCGTGAAATGGCGCGCGATGTTCTACCGCGTGTTCGCCCCGTGCAGGCAGATGCCCGTGGTAGCCATGGCGGTAGTCGAAGTGATGATCGACGTGCCCGTAGAAATGTTCTGGTCCGTGGAACCAAGGTCCCGCTCCGATGAATAGGCCGCCCGAAAACCACTCGGGGCCATAGTATCCATCAGGCGCGCAGTTGTACGGGGGGACCTCATAGTAGCCATACGGACAGACGGGCGGTGGTCCAATGCTGACCGCAACCTGCGCGGATGCGGTCGGGCCTGCCGCAAAGAAAAGGCAGCCGAGGGCTGCTACAAAGCTCAAGCCTGACAACTTCTTCATATATGTGCCTCCATCTTTTAGATTGCACGCAACAGTGAAGTGTTTCGAAGATTTGGTTCGAAATAAGACCGATGACCACGCAACGATAATTGATTCATTCCTGGCGCAACGAAATTGCCGGGTCAATGCGCGCCGCAGTCATCACTGGCGCGATCGCGGCGGCTGCGGCGACCACGATGATCAATATCAGGACTGTCAGATAAATTCCCGGATCGCGCGCCCCGACGCCGTAGAATTGGCTCGCGAGCACACGCGCGAGTAAGGCTCCGCCCGCTGCACCGACCGCGGTTCCGGCGAGCGTGGCGCTGAACGTTTGCCGAGTGACGAGCCATGCGACATCCCGGAACGACGCGCCCAATGCGACCCGCACGCCGATTTCCCGGCGGCGTTGCGCCACGCCATACGAGGCTACGCCGTACATGCCCATCGCCGCCAGAATCACCGCCAGGGCAGCGAAAATCAACAGCAGGCTGCGCGTGAACCGGGGCAGCGCTGTGCGGCCCTCTTCCTGCAATTCGAGAGGCGCCACCGACGTCAGGCGGATTTCGGATTCCGCATGCTTCAAACGGTCCCGCACCTGTGTGGCGACGGAGTCCGGGGAACCGGCCACGCGGATCAGCATCGTTCCGTACGCCCATCCGCCTTCGCCACCGAGCCAGTACACTTCAGGCGTTTCTCGCGAGACAGGCCCTTGCAGCCGCGTATCTCCGACGACGCCGACGATCTCCTGCACTCCGTTCTGATCGATCCGCTGGCCGACGGGATTTTCTCCGGGGAAGAATCGCCGTGCGAATTCCTCATTCACGACGACTTCCTTTTTCTTCGAATGTCCCGCGATGAAGTAACGGCCCGTGCGCAGCGGTATGTGCAGAGTCTCGAAGAATCCGGGCGAAACGCTGGTCGCGGCAATCAGCGGCAGCGTCGGCAGATTGCTGCGCCCCGGCAAAGAAACCGGGGGCAGCATCCCGTTGCCGCCAACGGAAAATGGCGCGGCGAACGAAGCTTCGGTGACACCGGGCAAGCTCTGGATCGACTCGAGCATCCGCTGCGAAGCCGCCTCCACTTGCGCGTCGCTCGTGTATTTGAAGGGTGAAAGGCTGAACTCCACGGCGACGACGTGTTCCGGCTGGTACCCAAGCTGGACGTGCGTCAGATTCCGCAGCGTTTCGATCATCAATCCGGCGCCCATCAGCAGCATCGACGCCATCGCGATCTCGGCCGCGATCAGCGTCCAGCCCATCCGCAAGCGGCGCCGGTCGGTCCCGCCGCGTCCGGCGGATTGCATCGCTTCCATGACGTCCGTATTGGATGAAAAGGCCGGAATCAGCCCCAGGACCAGCAGCGTCGCAGCCGTGATCGCGAACGCGAACACGAGGCTCGACGCATCCAGATGGATTGTGTTCGCCCGCGGCAGCAAGCGCGGTTGAGACGCGAGCGCCCAGTGGACGGCCCACATCGACAGCAGCACTCCAGCGAGGCCGCCGGTGACGGCGACGATCAGACTCTCGGCCAGCAGCATACGCAACAGCCGCCAACGATCCACGCCGAGCGCGAGCCGTACGGCGATCTCGCGGCTGCGTCCGATGATCCGCGCGAGTAAGAGCAGCACGACATTCGTGCAGGCGATCAACATCACGAATCCAACGGCGCCCATCAACAGCAGCAGCGGCGTGCGTGAGCTGCCCGCGTAGTAGTCAATCATCGACGCAGGCAGGGCACGAACGCCTTTATTCGTCGCCGGGTATTGTTGTTCCAGATCGCGCGAAACAGCATCGAGATCGGCGCGCGCACGTTCGATGCTGACGCCTGGCTTGAGGCGCCCGACTCCACTGAACCAATGATTACCGCGATCCTCG
>DASXZC010000047.1:0-3311 GCA_036502165.1 Bryobacteraceae bacterium | reverse complement strand
CTCACCGGCGGAGGTATGCGGGGCCGCTACAGTCAACATGAAACGGGACAAGACTCCTTGAAGCCCAATCAAGATACTCCCGTTGAGCTTATGGACGCCTTGTCCTGTAGGTGCGTTTCCTGTTTTTGGGCGCGCCTATTCGAAAACGGACACTGTCTGGCGAACTTCGCGGAGTTCCAATTGGGCGTTCACCTCGGTCTCATGCCGCGCGGTAACGACGAAATTGTCGTGGTCGAACGGCGTGAATCCTCCGTAGTGAACACGAACGCGGTAGTGTCCCGCGGGGAGTCCTGTGATCGCAAATTGACCCGCATCGTCAGTCGAAACCGTCCGGCTGAATTGGGCTGTCGAGATGGTGACGATGGCGTCCGGGATAACGGCTCCGGAAGGGTCGGTGACGTTCCCGTGGATGGTTGCGGTTGTTTTGTTTTCATTTGTGATTTGTGCCGCAACCATCCCGAGCTGGGCGATGCATCCAATCGCCAATAGGGCCGCTCCTGCACTCAGTTTCTTAGTCATTTTTGTTTTTGCTTCCTGAATAAAGAAACGCGAAAGAAGGAGGGAAGTTTCTAACGGCGTCGTTAAGAATCACTAAGCGGCACGGGCGCGATGTCATCCGTTGGAGGCTCGAGATACACCATCAATTTCTTCGCCGCCACTGGGCCGATCGACTTCGCGATGTCACGCTCATTCGCCTGCTTCACGCGATCGAGGCTGCCGAATTCGCGCAGGAGTTTTTCGATTGTCTTCGATCCGATGCCTGGAACGTTCGACAGCTCCGAAGTCATGCGGCTCGTGTTGCGCCGCGACCTGTGGAACGTCACCGCGAACCGGTGCGCCTCATCGCGGATCTGTTGCACGACGTGTAAAACCGGCGAAAAACGGGACAGAATGACAGGCTCGTCTTCCTGGCCGAGGACGTAAATCCACTCTTCCCTCTTGGCGATCGACGCGAGCGGCTGGTTCACGATCCCGATCGCCTCGAGCGCGTCGGCTGCTGCATGCAACTGGCCGAGGCCGCCATCGATCAGCACCAGGCTCGGCATCTTGAGGCCTTCTTCTTTCAGACGCGAATAGCGCCGCGTCACGACTTCACGCATGCTTGCGAAGTCGTCATTGCCCTCGACCGTGCGGATGATGAACTTGCGGTAGTCGGACTTCTTCATGCGTCCGTCTTCCCAGACCACCATGCTCGCGACCTTGTCGGTGCCCTGTATGTGCGAGATGTCGAAACACTCGATGCGCGTGGGCAATTCCGGCAGATCGAGCGCCTCCTGCATCGCCTCCTGCGCGACTTTCGCCGAGGGCTTCATGATCCGGAACCGAGTTTCGAAACTATTGCGCGCGTTCATTTCGACCAGCGCCAGCATGGCTTTCTTCTGTCCCCGCTGCGGCGTGTGGATCTCGACTTTGTGTCCACGCTTTTCGGTCAGTATTTCCTCGAGCGTGCTCAAGTCTTCAAATTCGACGGGCACGTGGATGATCTTCGGCACGTACTGCTGCTCGAGATAAATCTGCATGAGCAGTGACGCGAACATCTCGCCAGGGTCGAACATTTCCTGATCTTCCCAGAAGAACTCGCGCCGGTCGACGATCTTGCCATTGCGCAAATGGAACAGGTTCACCGCGACCAGCGGAGGCTCGGCGTAATAAGCGAAGATGTCCGTGTCGTCGCCCTCTGCAGCGGCCATCTTCTGCCGCTCTTCCATCTCCTCGACGGTCGACAACAGGTCGCGCAGATTCGCCGCGCGTTCGAATTCCAAATGCTCGGACGCTTCGGCGATCTTCCCCCGTAGATCGCGCGCGAGGTCGCTGTGCTTGCCTTCGAGGAACAAGCGTACGCGCCGAACGGCCTCGGCATACGCAGTGTCGGTCGTCAGTCCTGCCACGCATGGACCCAGGCACCGATGGATGTGGTACTGCAAACACGGCTGCAAATGATTGCGCGTGAGATCCACCCGGCACGACGGAACGAGGAACGATCGGTGTATGAAGTGGACGAGGCGATGCGCCAGATTGCCCGGAAAATAAGGGCCGTAGTACGTCGATCCGTCTTTCCGCAGCCGCCGCGTCACATATACGCGCGGATATTTTTCGCCGGTCACCTTGATGTACGGATAAGTCTTGTCATCGCGCAACAGGATGTTGAAGCGCGGCTGCCACTTCTTGATCAGGTTGTTCTCGAGCGCGAGAGCTTCCTTCTCGTTGTCGACCTGTATGTACTCGAGATCGCGCGCAACCGAAATGAGCGTGCCGGTCTTCGCGTCGGCGAGCCGGTCATCGTTGAAGTAGCTGCGGACGCGGCTTCGCAGATTCTTCGCCTTGCCGACGTAGATGACGGTGCCGGCGCCGTCCTTGTAGAGATAGACGCCGGGCAGTAGGGGGAGTTGGGCGGCTTTCTCTTTCAGTTCCAAGCGGGCGAGCCTCTACTTGAATTGTGGCACTCTTAGGAAGATGCTCTCGACGACACGCCGCGGCTTCCTGGCGACGGTTGGATTGGCTACGGCGTCAGCAGCCCACGCGGGGATCACGAAGATCCGCGCCGGATGCCTCGCGGTACCCGATACTTTCGACAACCTTGTGCTCATGCTGAAGGAAGCGGCGGGCCTTGGCTATACGGGCTACGCTACGAATTTGCGGTTGCTCGAGGGCCAAGCCGGCCAGACCGATGACGTCCGCACGCAGCTTGGGCCGATTGGACTCGACCTGATCGGTGTGCGTCATGCGCTGCCGCGCCTCGCCGATCTCGGCCTCGAGCGGGCGCTCGAAGAAACCGGCCGGCTTGGCATGGCCGCCCGCCAGTTTGGAGCTCGCACTCTCATGCTGCACAGCAACGGACTCGCGGCGGATGGGAAGTTCACGCCAGCCGCACTCGACGCCAAGGCCGCCTTTCTCGACCAAGCCGGTAAGCGATGCCTCGAAATGGGCGTCCTGCTCGCCTATCGAACTCAGGAGGCCGAATTCCAAAACGAAGCCGCCGAGATCACCGGGCTGCTCGCGAAGACAGAGGTGCGGCACGTCTACTACGACCTCGACCTCGGCCGTGCAAGCCGCGTTTATCCGGGCGCGATCGACTTTTTCAAGGACCATCCTTCACGGACTTTCTCGATCGAGGCGCCCTTTGCGGATGCCGAATTTCATGTGCACGACCTGGCGGCGGCGATCCGGAAGGAGAAATGGATCAGTTGGCTGATTGAGAACTCCGCCGAGCCGGGTGAAGGGACGCGGGCGGTGATGAAGAAGACGTTCGGAGTTTAAGGTGCGGACGCCCCCGTCCTCGTTAAGGTTCGCTATCATTTGAGCAGGAGCGT
>DASXZC010000046.1:0-1545 GCA_036502165.1 Bryobacteraceae bacterium | reverse complement strand
CCAACGTCACCTTCGGCGATGAAGTCGCGGATCCCAATAAAGACGCTCCGAAAAAATAATGCCCGAAACCAAAATAACGATCAACAGCGACGGGTCGGTCCGCGTTGAAGGCGATTTCGAAATCCTCGACCCGATGGGACAGAAGTTCGGCCTCGCAGGCCGGACGGTTATAGGACTCTGCCGGTGCGGCCAGAGCCAGAACAAACCCTTCTGCGACGGTTCGCATGCGCGAACCGGCTTCCAGGATAAGGTAACAGCGCGCGATTTGCCCGCGCCCAAGCCCAAAATATAACAGGTGCTTCTTACCGCTCCCTCACGGTCACCGCTCAGTCTGTAACGGTCATCGTAGGTCCAGGGGCGTTTGCCGCTTCCCGGGCCTTCGTCATCACCAGCTCCGTGAGATCGTAATACGCTTTAGCGCGTTTGTCGTCCGGTCCGAAGGTCGCGATCGGATGACCGGTGTCGCCGCCGATACGCACATGCGGATCGAGCGGGAGTGCGCCCAGAAAGTCCACGTCCATATCTTTTGCGGTGCGGCGTCCGCCGCCTGTGCTGAAAACATCGATGCGCTCGTCGCAGTGCGGGCAGGTGAGAAAGCTCATGTTTTCGACGATGCCGAGGATCGGCACTTTCACCTGCTCGAACATGTGCACAGCCTTGCGCGCATCTTCGAGAGACACGTCGGATGGCGTGGTGACCACGACAGCTCCTGTGACCGGCGCTGACTGAATCAGCGAGAGCTGCACGTCGCCGGTACCAGGCGGCAGATCGATCACGAGGTAGTCGAGATCGCCCCAGTCGACTCCGCGCAGGAACTGCTGAATCACGCTGTGCAGCATGGGCCCGCGCCAGACCAGAGGTTTGTCGCCAGGACTGAGGAAGCCCATCGACATCAGCTTCACGCCGTAATTCTGCAGCGGTTGGATGCGTTCGCCAATCGCGGCCGGGGTCTGGTTGGTGCCCATCATCAGGGGCACGTTCGGGCCGTAAACATCGGCATCGAGGAGGCCGGTTTTGTAGCCGAGGTGCGCAAGGGCAATCGAAAGATTGACGGCAACGGTGGTTTTCCCGACGCCTCCTTTGCCGCTTCCGACGGCGATCAGATTTTGTACGCCGGCGATCGGCAGTTTGGGGGTCATGTATGTTCCATGTTAGATGGTCTTGGTCTGACCGCCATCGAAATCGATCAGAGAGCCCTGCATGTATCTGCCGTGAGGGCTCAGAATAAACGAAACGAGCGCGGCGATATCGGCAGGCTCGCCGATACGCGATATTTTGCTCGCGCGGAGGAACTCGGGTTCGCTGGCGGACTCGAGCTGTTTGGCGAGGCGCGCGGTGCGCACCGGACCGGGGTTGATGGCATTCACCTGAACGCCATCCTGAATTCCCTTCTCCGACATCGATTTGGTGAATGACAGAATCGCCGCGTTGACCGATCCGCCGATCGAAAACAGAGCGCCTGGAGTACGGCCGCCCGCACCGACGATGTTGACGATCGACCCGGACTGCTTCTTCAGATGCGGCCAAGCGGCGCGAGTCATGCGA
>DASXZC010000045.1:0-9973 GCA_036502165.1 Bryobacteraceae bacterium | reverse complement strand
GTCTTCCATAACAGTGAGCCTGAAAGAGCCATGCTACAGAGGCGGTGCCGCACAAAAAGCCATTGAGCCGCGGCCGCAGTAACGGCTTACTGGCAGGGCCGGAGCCGAGACTGGACTGCTTACCTTGGCCCTTGATATTGGCGCCGCTACGATAAGAATAGAGAGGGGGCTGACGACTATGAAGCACCAAACGGCAACGAACGAACCGACACTCGCCCCTCCAACTGGTACCCCGCCTCAGCCCGGCAGCAACGGAACATCCGGTGCAATCGATACTGAGACCCTAGCGCTTCTTGAAGCGTGGGCCATTGAGGACGCGACAGACGACCCGGAGAAGCTACGCGCAGCCCAAAAAGAACTCGATGAGTTCAAGAGGGCGATGAACGAAAACCGCGTAATCCCTCCGTGAGCCAATTCCTCTTCCTGGATTCCGGCCCACTTGGTCTCCTCACACATCCTCGACAAACGGAAGAAGTAATTGCTATCACCGGATGGCTTTCGGAATTGCTCAAGCAAGGCCGAAGAGTTCTCGTTCCTGCAATTGTCACTACGAAATAAAGCGCGAGCTACTTCGAGCAGATAAGCCCTCTAGTGTTACGAGGCTGGATCTTTTCACCAAGGCTTCTAACCGTTACGTTCCCTTGACCGACGAAGCTCTCCGGATGTCGGCCGAACTCTGGGCGACGGCACGCCGAAAGGGCAGACCGACTGCAGATTCCAGAGATCTGGACATTGACGTCATCCTGGCTGCGCAGGCCCTTTCGTTCGGAGCCGCCACATCCGGCGATGTCGCTATTGTCACGACCAATCCGAAACACTTGTCCCAATTTGTCCCAGCCAAGCTTTGGACCGAGATCGGCATCTGAGAGCAGGGTGTCGTGCGGCTCGGCTGACTGATCACCGCCCCGCCCCGCCGCCCACCCACGCTATCCCGTCCGGCCCCTTCCCCGGCTCAACCCGCCCCACCACCTCGAACTTCTTCAAATCGATCACCGCCAGGAAATTCTCGCCATTCACCGCCACATACGCCCGCGACCCGTCAGGCACAATCAGAATCCCCTCCGGATTCTTCCCCACACTCACCCGCTTCAATTCCTTCCGCGTCACCACGTCGAAAACCGCGACTTCCCCGCTCGTGATATCGGAAATCAAAATCCGCCGCCCATCCGGCGTGAACTTCAAACGGTTCGATCTCTGCGTCCCCGCATTGAAAACTCCAATCACGGCCTTCGTCCGCAGATCGACGATCGAGACGCCCCCGTCTTGCGATTGCGCCGCCCACAGCTCGCGCCCGTTCGGCGATACATCGAATCCCTCCGGCCCGCGTCCCACCGGAACCACCGTCTGCAGCCATCCGCGCTTCGGATCGAGATCGAAAATGGAAATTGAATTTCCGCTGATGTTCGCCGTGTAGATCTGATGCAGATCCTTGCTCAACATCACCATGTGCGTCGTCTCCTGCCCCGTCCCGAGGATCCAATCGACGCGATTCTCCACCGGATCGTACCGCCCGATCACCTTGTTCGCCTCGGCCGTAAAATACAGCTTTCCATCTGCGAAATACAATCCGTGCGGACGTTTCATCGGACTCACATCCACGCGGTGCACCTCCCGCCCCGCCGCCAGGTCGATCACGGAAATCGTGCTCCCCGGCTTCGGGCCCGTGCCGTAGTTGGACGCGAACGCAAGCTTGCCCGCCGTATCCGTCACCAGTTCATGCGGACCCTCGCCCACCGGCACGGTCGCCATAATCTTTCCGTTCGCCGGATCGATGATCACCATCGCCGCGTCGTCTTTGTTTAAAACGAGCAATGAATCCGCCATCAGCAGCAGCGGACTCGCCAATAAAAATAGAGCAACCAGGTTGAGACGTGTCACGCTTGAATTGTAGTCGATCACGATAGGATGCGCCTCCGTGGCCAAGCTACGCGCCTGATCGCGGCTGATAAACCTTTACGTCAATTCCATTCTCGTGCAGACGCACTTGCGCGAGATCGTAGGCAGCTTGCATCCGTATCCAGACATCCGGCGTCGCGCCAAACGCTTTGGCCAACCGGATTGCCAAATCAGGCGAAACGCGCGCCTGACCGTTGATGAAACGGGATAACGTCGTGCGGCCAACGCCGAGCACTTGTGCCGCTTCCGTCACCGATAAGCCAAATGCTTCAAGGCAGTTCAGCCGGACGGACGTGCCCGGGTGGGGCGGACTCTTCATGGGCATGTTCCATTCTTCCATAGCGACGTTCCCCAGCTATGATCGTCTTGTTCAACACCAGCAGCATCTAGTCGATAATAAGACGAATGCGCCTCCGCAAGGCCCAAGGAAAGCTCAAAATCGAGCATTCCATCATCGACGGCGTCCGCCACACCCTCGAACGCCTCCTCGAATCCGATGAAATCCGTTCCGTCATCCCCGGAGTCATCCGCCCCGTGCGCGACGCCAAAGGCCCGGTTCGTATCCACGTCACCGTCCCCACCACCAACGGATGGAAAGCCATCGCCCTCAGCTCCGGCGCCCGCCAGGAGCTCTTCATCAGCACGGCCCTCTCACAACAGGAACTGGAGAAATTGATTGAGTCCGCTCTCGCTGTCCGTTGAGGAAATGCGCGACCTCGGCTACCGCGCTATCGACAGCATCGTCGATCGCCTCGCCACGCTGAGCACTCGCTCGACCGGCCGCAAAGCCGACGCCGCCGTCATCCGTCCTTTACTCGCAGGACGTCTGTCGGAACTTCCAACCCCGCCCGCCGATGTCCTCGCCGAGCTCGAACGCGACATCCTCTCCTATTGCGGAGCCGTCGACCACCCGCGCTTCTTCGCCTTCGTCCCCGGGCCCAATAATTACGTCAGCACCATCGCCGACGCGCTCGCCTCCGGCTACAACGTCTTCGCCGGAACCTGGCTCGAAGGCTCCGGAGCCATCGCCACCGAACTCGCCCTCATCGACTTCCTACGCCGCGAATGCGGACTTCCCTCAACCGCCGGCGGACTCTTCGTCAGCGGCGGTTCCATGGCCAACATCACAGCCCTCGTAGCCGCGCGTGAATTTAAACTGGGCAACGGCGACATCTCGAAAGGAATCGCCTACTGCTCATCCGAAACCCACTCCTCCGTCGAGCGCGGACTCCGCTTCATCGGCCTCGCCCCGCGTCAGATCGTCAAGATCAAAGCCGACGCGCATGGACGTCTGCCCCTCGCGGAACTCACCGCCCGCGTCGCCGCCGATCGCAAAGCCGGCTTTCAGCCTTTTTGTGTAATCGTCAATGCCGGAACGACCAACAGCGGCGCGATCGATCCTCTGGCCGCCGTCGCCGATTGGGCGCACACCGAAAATCTATGGGTTCACGCAGACGGAGCATACGGCGCAGCAGCCATCCTCTGCGAACGCGGCAAGCAACTCCTCGCCGGACTCGAACAGGTCGACTCGCTCTCGTTCGATCCGCACAAGTGGCTGTTCCAGCCCTTCGAATGCGGCTGCGTCATCCTGCGCGACGCGGCGCACTTAAAGAGCGCGTTCCAGATCTTCCCCGATTACCTCGCCGACGTCCATCGCGACCTTGCCGAAGTGAACTTATGCGACTACGGAGTCCAACTCACCCGCGGCTTCCGCGCCTTGAAATTGTGGATGTCTCTCCGCGTCTTCGGCATCGCCGCCTTCCGCGAATCGATCGAGCAAGGCTTCGCGCTCTCGGAATACGCGCAGCAATGCCTCGAGGAAAATCCCGCCAAGTGGGAAATCGTCTCACCCGCGCAAATGGCGATCGTCGTCTTCCGATTTAAAGGCTCCGACGCCGATCAAGTGCGGATCGTCAACACACTATTCAAAGACGGCCGCGCCTTCCTCACCAGCACCACGCAAACCGGGCGCACCGTGCTGCGGATGTGCACCATCAATCCGCGCACCACGCGTGATGATATCCGCGAGACCGTAGCCATCCTGAACGCGATTACTGATTCGCCTGCCGGCGCTTGATCACTTCTTTCAGCTCGAGCAGCTTTGGCGAAGCCGGGAACTCGACGAGCCACTCATCGACCTCCGCCGTCGCCTTGTCGTACTGGCCGAAATTCGAGAAGTTATCGACGTCCTTCGACGTCTTGTCTTCAACCGCGCTCTGCACGCCCGCTATCCGCGACGCGCCCGCCGGATCTTTGCGGAAAGCCTCGAGCGCCTTGTGATAGTCGCCCATCTTCTGATACTCGTCACCCTTCGCAAGCCAGTCGGTCTTGGTCTCCGTGCCACCGGCAGTGCCCTTCTTGCCGCCAGGATCATCCGTCGATCCACCGCCTCCGGTCGTTGATTCCGGATGGTACATCTTCCATCCATACCAACCGCCCCCGCCCAGCAATGCCAAAACCAGTGGGACAATCACCAGCCACTTCCCGGCTCCTCCTCCGCTCTTCTGTACTGGCGGCGGAGCCCACTGTGGCTGTGGCGACTGATACGGCGGAGGCTGTTGCAATTGCTGCGATGGCGGCGGACCATACGTCTGCTGTTGTTGCGGCGGCGGAGGTCCCTGATTGTATTGCGGCATCGACCCCGTAAACTGCTGTTGCGGAGGCGGCGGAGCATACTGCTGCTGCGGCGGCGGAGGCTGCTGCGAAGGTGTATCCGTTCTTCCTTGCAGCGCCGACAATTGCCCGGAAGTCACCGGTTGATACTGCGTCGGCGTATAGCCCGCCGATCGCTCACCCGTCTGACTGAAAGATGGAGGAGGAGGCGGATGCGACGGCGTCGGCTGTTGAAAGACCGGCGGCGGAGTGGTCGTCACGTGCTGTTGCGGAGGCGGCGGCGGAGGGGGCGGTGGCGGCGTCTGCGACTGGGGGAAGTATGCGCCACCCGAACCCGTTGAAGAACTCGCCGGATTCGAGGGATTCGACGAATACGAAGGATTGGAAGAATACGAGGGGTTCGACGAATACGATGGATTCGACGGGTGCGAAGGATTCGACGAAGACGTCGGTGACCCGTCCCGCGGCGCCACGATCGTCTTGTCCGTTACCGGGACGCGCACGCTCACGCTCGCGCTCCGGCTCCAGTCGGATGCATTTGCATACGGCCGCAACGCCTCGATCACCTCATCCACATCGGCCGGCCGATCGTCCCGCCGGACTTCCATCATCCGCATCACCAGCGAATTAATATCGGCCGGAACATCCTCGCGCAGCTTGTTCGCCGCGATCGGAGTCGTCGTCCGCACTGCGTCGATCCATCCACCGATATCGCCCGCAGCATACGGCATGCACTGCGTCAGCATCTGGTACATCGTGACGCCTAACGAATAAATGTCCGTGCGCCCGTCCAGATTTCTTCCCGACGTCGTCCATTGCTCCGGAGCCGCATAACCGAGCGATCCCCCCCGCACCACCGACGTCGCTTTCGAATTCTGATGGTCCGCCGCAATTCCGAAATCCGTCAGCTTCGCCTTCCGCTTGTTCTCTGCCAGCAGAACGTTGTGTGGCTTGACGTCGCGATGGATCAAATCGATTGCATGCGCCGCCCGCAGCCCTTCGGCGATCTGCACCGTATAGCCCGCGACCTCTTCAATCGTGAAGAATCGCCGCTCTTCCATCAATTTGTTCAAATCGCCGCCCGGCATGAACTCCATGATGAGGATCAGGTGCTGGTCCGCCGTGAGAGTCATGTGCTCGACCGCAACGATATACGCGCTTTCCTTCAACCGCCTGATCACCTGCCCCTCGGCGATGAACTTGCGCACGTATTCTTCGTCCGACGAGTATTCCTCATGCAGCCGCTTGATCACATGTTCGGATTGCAGGAACCGGTGCTTGGCCTTGTACACCGTGCCGAAGCCGCCTTTGCCGATGCGCGCCTCGATCACGTAGTCGTCTTTAATGACGGTGCCAGGCGGCCAGGAGTCGCGCGGTGCAAAAAACTGAGGAGTGGATCCCATGCTAAGAAATATTAAGCTTGCCACACATCGCAGTGCAACGCCACCACCAGGCCCAACGCTGCGTCATAATCGACCCATGCGCACCGCTCTGTTGCTCGTCTCCACTATAGTACTCATACCTCTGGCACTGATTGCGTTCCAGTCCTCGCCCGGCGAAATTCGCCTGATCGTCAAGGGAGACGATATGGGCGCCGGCCACGGCATCGACGTCGCCACCATCGACGCCTACAAGCATGGCGTCCTCACCACGACGAACGTAATCGTGCCCGGCCCCTGGTTCCTCGAAGCGGCGAAGCTGATCAATGAAAACCCCGGCCTCGACGTCGGCGTCCATCTCGCTATCACCAGCGAATGGGACGTCGTCAAATGGCGGCCCCTGACGTGCGCCCCGTCGATTGTCGATGAGGATGGCTACTTCTTTCCCTCCGTCGGGCCGCGCCCCAACTTCCCACCCAAAACGAGCATCAAGGAAGCCCCATGGAAGCTCGACGAGATCGAACGCGAGCTCCGCGCGCAAATCACGACCGCCAAACGCCACATCCCCCAAGTCAGCTACACCTGGAACCACATGGGCTTCATCTCCCTCGCCCCCGAGGTCAAGGATCTCGTGTCACGCTTAAGTAAGGAATACGGCCTGCTCGTTCCCCAGGAACTCGGCATCCAGATGATCGTCGGAGCGTACAATCCGCAGGACTCCGGTGAAGTGAAAGCCGCCAAGCTCGCCGCGAAACTCGAGACGCTCACTCCCGGCCTCTGGCTCAACATCGATCATGCCGCTACCGATACGCCCGAAATCCGCGCGTTCGGGCACAAAGGCTACGAGTGGGTCGCCGCCGATCGCAGCGCGAACCACGACGCCTGGACCAGCGCAAAGGTGCGAGAGGTGATCGAACGAAAGGGAATCAAATTGACGAACTACCGGGAACTGGCCCGCGAACGTCAAAGGTAAAAGGGGGGTCGCTATCCCGCCTGCGGGATTCACAACCCCAAAGTGAGTCAGGCTTCTGTGCTTGGAATTTCACTAGGAAGTTCCTTTTGTAACAACCCTGCCGGACCCAAACGATCCTGTAAAGAACCGTGAAGGTTTGTTGAGCCGCCCGTTGCTATACTGATAAGAGAATTGAAAGGACGTAAAAATGGGGAAAAAACAGCCCTTTGTGACGCACCTTGCCGTCGCCACCCTCTTCGCCTGGACCTGCGCCAGTCTTGCCGCCGCCCAAACTCTGCCCAAAGGCATGGAGAAGGGCGCTGCCGTCGAGGGTATTTCCTCCTATAAACTCGATAATGGATTATTGGTTCTATTGATCCCGGATAATTCGAAGCCCACCGTGACCGTCAATGTCACGTATAAGGTCGGCTCCAAAAACGAGAACTACGGCGAGACCGGCATGGCCCACCTGCTCGAGCACATGGTGTTCAAGGGCACGCCCCATCATCCCGACATCTGGAAGACCCTGAACGATCACGGCGCCCAGTTCAACGGTTCGACCACCGCCGATCGCACGAATTATTTCGAAGTCCTCAACTCGAGCGACGAGAATCTGAAGTGGTCGCTCGACATGGAAGCCGACCGCATGGTCAATTCCTACATTGCGAAGGCCGCCCTCGATAAGGAAATGACGGTCGTGCGCAACGAGTATGAGATGGGCGAGAACAACCCCGCCCGCGTCCTCGAGCAGCGCGTCGACTCCGCCGCCTACCAGTGGCACAACTACGGCAAGGACACCATCGGAGCCCGCTCCGACATCGAGAATGTGCCGATCGAGCGCCTGCAGGCCTTCTATCACAAGTACTACCAGCCCGATAACGCCATGCTCGTCGTCGCCGGGAAGTTCGACACGCCTAAGACGCTCGGCTGGATCGCCGAATACTTCGGCGCGATTCCCAAGCCGACCCGTGTCATACAAACGTTCTACACCCGCGAACCCGTGCAGGATGGCGAGAAACTCGTCACCGTCCGCCGCGTCGGCGACGAACAGCTCGTCATGACGTTCTATCACACGCCTTCCGGAACGCACCCCGACGATGCCCCCCTGAACATCCTCGCCACGATCCTCGGCGACTCCCCCTCCGGCCGTCTTTACAAGGCTCTGGTCGATAACAAGAAAGCCGCCTCAGTCGGCTCCGAAACGTCCGACAGCGCCGACGCCGGCAACATCACCTTCATCGCCCGCCTCAAGAAGGATCAGCCGATCAAGGAAGTCGAAGACACTCTCGTGAATACGGTTGAAGGCTTCGCCAAAGAACCGCCTTCGCAAGAGGAATTCGAACGCGCCAAGACGAAAATCCTGAAAAATCTGGAACTCGAATTGGCCAACACCGAACAGGTCGGCGTCGTCCTCAGTGAATATCAGGCAATGGGCGACTGGCGCATGATCTTCATCACCCGCGACCGCATCCGCAACGCCAAGGTCGCGGACGTTGTCCGCGTCGCCAAAGAATATTTCAAGGAATCGAATCGCACCATGGGCCGGTTCATCCCGACCGATAAGCCCGATCGCTCGGAAATCGCCGCCTCTCCGGACATTTCTTCAGTCCTCAAAGACTATAAGGGTGAGGCCGTCCAAGCCCAGGGTGAAGCCTTCGATCCCTCGCCCGAGAACATCGACAAGCGCACCATCAAAGCCGTTCTGCCGAACGGCATGCGCCTCGTCATGCTTCCCAAAAAGACTCGCGGAGCCATCGTGCAAGGCATGCTGATCGCCCGCTATGGAACAGAGAAGAGCCAGTTCGGACGCGTCACCGCCGCCCAAATGACCGGCGCCATGCTGATGCGCGGCACGACCACCCGCTCCCGCCAGCAGATCGACGATGAAATCAGTAAGTTGAAAGCTCACCTGAACGTCGGCGCCGGACCCTCCGCCGCTACCGCCAGCCTCCAGACCACCAGTGAAAACCTTCCCGATCTCCTGAAGCTCATCGCGGACGTCATGCGCCACCCCGCATTCCCCGACAATGAGTTCGAGACGATCCGCCAGAAGAATCTCACCCAGATCGAGGCCGCCCGCCGCGAGCCGCAGCAGATCGCGATTCAGGAAATTCAACGGGCCATTTCCCAATATCCGCGCGGAGACGTTCGCGCCGCCCGCAGCACAGACGAAACCATCCAGGATCTGAAGGCCGTTACCATGGCCGACGTCAAGAAGTTCTACAGCGACTTCTACGGCGGCTCTCACGGCACCCTCATCCTGGTCGGCGACTTCGATCCCAAGCAAGTCGAAAAGATCGCCGGCACGCTCTTCGGCGACTGGAAGAGTCCCAATCCCTATGAGCGCGTGCCTCGCCACTATGCGCACGTCGCGCCTGTCGCCAAGACCATCGAGACACCTGACAAAGCCAACGCGATGTTCGTCGCCGGTATGCAACTGCAACTCTCCGACGAGAGCCCTGATTACCCCGCCATCGAACTCGCCAGCTTCCTGTTCGGAGGCGGCGCCAACAACCGCGTCCTCAACCGTCTCCGCCAGAAAGAAGGTTGGAGCTACGGCGCCGGTGCCCAACTTGCCGCCGGGAACCATGACGACCAAGGCCGCCTCTTCGCCTACGCGATCCTCAATCCCCAGTACATGCCCAAGCTCGAAGTGGGATTCAAAGAGGAACTCGACAAAGCCCTGAAGGATGGCTTCACCGCTGATGAAGTCGCCGCCGGCAAGAAGTCCTGGCTCCAGCAGGACGCCATGGGCCGCTCCGAGGATGGCGCCCTCGTCCAACTCCTCGCAAGCGACGATTTCCTGGGCCGCACCGTCACCGGATTCCAAGGCGCGATCGATGAGAAGGTGGAACAACTGACCCCCGAGCAAGTCAGCGCTGCATTCCGGAAATACGTGAAGGCTGAGGATCTCTCAATCGTAAAAGCCGGCGACTTCACAAAGAAGGCCGCCTCGAGCGCAGAGCCCTCCGCGGACGGGTCGCCCAAGAAGTAGTCGTGAACTAACCAAAGCATCACGCGGAGACGCGAAGGCGCCGAATGCGTGATGCTTTCTCGAATGACCTTTACCCAAAGCTTCCGCGACGTCGCGTGGCCGAAGGCGATCGCCGGCATGCTCGTCACTTGCATCGTC
>DASXZC010000044.1:0-13619 GCA_036502165.1 Bryobacteraceae bacterium | reverse complement strand
GGCGGCTCCGGTGCGGTTGAGACCCCCGGCTACTATGTCGCCCAATTTTATTCGGATGTCGACATGCTGCAGGCAACGGCAACGGTCACCGCGCTCGGCATCACGATCCAGCCGAATACGAGTCTGCTGACGACACAACTGCTGGCGATCGGCACGACCGATCAGATGGTGGCGCTCACGGCATATGACATTGTCGAGTACGTGTTCCCGGCATCGCCCGAGCTGATTCAGGGGATCCCGACCATCCCTTGCCAAAGCGGCGAGACTTCTTATGGCCCGCTAATGGCGATGGCCGCCTCGATCGCCGGCGGCTGGAGCCAGGATTCAAACGGGGTCGCGAACCTGACCTGGTCGCTGGGTCCGACACCGGCCAATATTGCGATTGAGACGATCCAGGCACTGTTCATCCAGGCCCAGCAGCAATGGGGCTCAGCGGTGCTTCTGAACTTCACGCAGGCGAGCGATGAAACGGCGAACCGGAATGTCGATCTGGGATTTTATTCGTATGCCCACGGCGATTCCTACCCGTTCGACGGCCCCGGCGGAGTGCTGGCGCATACATTCTTTCCCGCTCCTCCGAATCAGGAGCCGATTGCCGGGGACATGCACCTCGACGCGTCGGAGGCGTGGACGACCGATGGCTCCGGCGGCACAGATTTCTACTCGGTTGCACTGCATGAACTCGGGCACGCGCTGGGGATGAACCACACGACTGGTCCTCTTGACGTGATGTATCCGTTTTACCGCAAGAACGTCACATTTTCGCCGACCGACATCGCCCAGATTCAGTCTCTCTACTCGCCGCAAACCGCGTCCGCGACGCCGCCTGTCACGACCTTCCCTCCTCCCGCGTCGCTCACCATTACTGTGCAGGTTCCCTCGAATCAGGTCACCTCGCCCACCACCTCCCTCTCGGGCACGACCACTGGAGGCGAAGGCACCGTGCAAGTGACGTGGGCTACGGACCGTGGCGCATTCGGAACGGCGGACGGATCGGCAACGTGGACCGTCGCTTCAGTAACTCTGGCGGAAGGCTTGAATACGATCACCGTGACCGCGACCGACTCGGCGGCGAACACGGCTACGCAATCACTCGTGGTGGCGTACACGGCTGCACCACCGCCATCGCTCACTCCGCCGCCCACCACGACCACTGCGCCGGTCATCACGATCACGTCCCCCGCGGGTGGGACTTTGTCGACGACTTCCACGACCGCGGATATACAAGGAACGGCCTCCTCCTCGGCTGGCATCAGATCGATCAGTTGGCAAACCTCGAACGGAGCATCCGGTGCCGCACAGGGCACGGCGTCATGGGACACCGGCCCCATCGGATTGCAAACCGGGATCAACGTCGTCACGATCAACGCTGTCGGGCTTGATGGCGGCACGTCGTCCGCAGTGGTGCAGATCACGGTCGCCGCGCCGCAGAGTCCTCCCCCTAGTGGAGGAGGCGGCGGTGGCGGCAGCGGAGGAGGTAGCGATACAACTCCGCCCACGCTGACGATCGTGTCGCCGTCATCGACTTCGGTCTACACATCCGATGCGACCGTCACGATCACCGGAACTGCGACAGACAACGTCGGCGTCGCGAGCGTCCGCTGGGATGGCGTCCTCGGGGGCGCAGTAGCATCCGGCACGACGAGTTGGTCCACTGGCCCGATCACGCTTCTAGTCGGGATGAACAACATCGTGATCCACGCCTACGACGCGGCAGGCAATTCATCGTGGCGTTCGGTAATAGTCACCAAGCAGTAGGGGCGAGGCTTTGCAAGCGCACCCGCCCTCCCCGCTTGTGGTCGACTACTGGCCTTCGATCTGAAATGCAAATACCTTGTTATTGGTGACACCCGGCATAATCTTCTTATATCCGGATCCCCAGTAAACAACGCCGTTCACGATCGCAGGTCCATCAATCACCGATCCGCCGCTCTGAAACGACCAGAGTATTTTTCCGCTCGTCGCATCAACCGCGTGGAAATTGCCGGAAAAAGACGGCGCATATACAACGCCATTCGCGACGCTGACAGAACCGATCGCCATCGCCTGGTCCGGATCCGGGGTCTGCCAGATGATCCTACCGGTGTTCACATCGAGCGCGGTCCACGCTCCGCCTGTGGTCGTCGAACCATCGAGAAGAGGATATGGTTTCTTGTCTCCGTTCGAAATGGCGACGTAGATCCGATTGCCATCCGTAGCTGTGCCCCATTCAATGCCCCCGAGGGTGGCTCCCGGTCCAACCATCGAACTCCAAACAACGCTGCCATTTTGCGGATTTAAGGCCCAATACATCCCACTCTTTTGTCCGAAGCCGACCATGTGAGGCAGCAGGTTTGGACCCGACCCGCTGAGATCATAATCGGGACTGCTCGGGATCGGGCACGACACCGGATTCGGATTCTTGATACAAGCCACCGTCCAGACGTCGACTCCCCATAAGCGGCGCGACCATTTCACGCGCCCGGTCAGCAGATCGAGCGAAAGGGCCGTATCGAAATAATCATCAGCCGCGAAGCATGATGTTTGATTGTCCGCGGCAGCGGATGCCAAACACGTTTTCACTGAATCCGGAACCTCATAATTATTTCCGGTGCCGACATATAAAGATCCGCGCCGCGGATCAATTGCAGGCGGTTGCCACACAGCATTTCCGCTATAACCTTCTGTCAATCCATGATTGTCTGGAGCGGTATATCGTTTCCACAGGATTTGTCCCGTGCTAGCCTCGAGCGCGACGACGCTGCCACGAAAAGAGCAGCATGGATAGCTGGAATCGGACGCGAGGCTCTCTTCGTTCGAAGCCACGCCGACATAGATAATGTCGCCGTAAACAACCGGCGATCCAGTGATCACCGCCGCCGGATGACTGTCGACACTGGTGATCCAGTGCAGCTTGCCGGTGTCTTGTCTGACCGCCATGATGTTCGCGCCGTCATGAATGAGGGTTCCGTTGATGACGTCGCCAATGATCAAATCCTTCCTGTGGATCGCGGGACTCACGCGCGAGATTGAGCCCTGGTGCCCGTTATATTCAGAGATTTGATGGCTCCATTTCAGATTCCCGCTATTTCGGTCGACCGCATATAAAGCACCCGTCCAATCGGGAAAATAGAGGGTATCGGCTGTCACGGTGGGTGTTGCGGAAACATCGCCGCCGGTCGTAAACGTCCACTTCGTCGTGAGAGAACTGACGTTCCCGGGACTGATGTTGTTTTCAGAAGCCTGATTCCGCCAGTTGGCGAGATTCTGGCCGGCCATGGTCCAATTGCCGGCAGCCTGGCCACCGGGGCTGGCGAGCAAATGAAAGTGATTGGTCTCGATCGCGACGATCGCAGCCCCTGTAAACACGACCCCGGTCATGTAGTGTGTAAAGCGTTTCATGAGTTTTGGTCAACACGATGATGACTACCGAAGGTCTGTGGACGTCAAATTCCGGCATATCGGTCACTGGTGATCCTCCTTGGGGGAAGGCGAAGCAAGCTGCGTGCCAATGCGGAAATGCAGGCGTGCCTTGATCCGGAGTGATCCCTCGCGAACAAATAGGAAATTCCTACCCAGAGATTTTCGGACGCAACGCACAATTCGTCACATTATCCAAATATACCGGTTAATGGTCTTTTTACAGATTCTTAATAACTCAGCTCCAATAGCTTCGGTCGAGGCTCCGGTATTGAACGGCTTCGGCGAGATTCTTGGCACTGACGCGTTCGCTGCCTTCGAGATCCGCGATCGTTCGCGCGACTTTCAGAATCCGATCGTGCGCCCGCGCCGACAGCCCCATACGCCTGACGGCCAGTTCGAGCGTCCGCTCGCCGGACTCATCAAGCGCACACACCGTCCGCATCTGCGTCACCGGGATCTGCGAGTTGTAGAATCCGCGCTGGATCTGAAACCCTCGCGCCCGCGTCACGCGATCGCGCATTTCAGCGGACGAAACGCCACCCTCCTTGCCGCGCAGTTCCTTGTAAGCAACGGCCGGAACCTCGATATGTAAATCGATACGATCGAGCAGCGGACCGCTGATCTTTCCCAAATACCGTTGAATGATCCCGCCCGTACAACGGCATTCCCGCGTCGGATCACCGTGAAATCCGCAGGGGCACGGATTCATGGCGGCAACCAAAACGAAGTTCGCCGGAAAGCGCAGCGTCATCGTCGACCGCGCAATGGTCACCGCCCGCTCCTCGAGCGGCTGGCGCAGAAGTTCAAGGACGTTCCGATGGAATTCCGGCAGTTCATCCAGGAACAGGATCCCATTGTGCGCAAGGCTCACCTCACCGGGCCTTGGCGTGCCGGATCCTCCGCCGATCAATCCGGCATCCGAAATGCTATGGTGAGGAGCGCGAAATGGCCGCGCGCTGAGAAGTCCGGTGCCGTTCGCCAGCACGCCCGCCACTGAGTGGACCTGCGTCGACTCGAGCGCCTCGGGGAACGTCAACGAAGGCAGGATCCCTGGCAACCTCCTCGCCAACATCGTCTTCCCGGAACCCGGCGGACCAATTAGAAGGACGTTGTGTCCGCCAGCCGCCGCCACCTCAAGCGCCCGCTTGGCGGTGCCCTGCCCTCGGACGTCCTGAAAGTCCGGCACGGCCTCCGGCTTGACGCGATGCGGACCCTCCGCGGATGCCTTGACGGGCACAAACTGCCCCGGATTCGCCAGATATTTCACCGCCTCCGCCAGATGCCGCACCGCATAGACATTCACCCCTTCCGCGACAGCCGCCTCGGCCGCGTTATCGGCAGGGATCACCAGATTTCGAATCCCCTGTTTGCGCGCGCAGGCTGCGATCGACAACGCTCCCCGCACGGGCCGTATGCCTCCATCCAGCGAGAGTTCACCAGCGAATAGATGCTCATCCACGCTTTGGACGATCCCCATAGCGCCCAAAATTCCCAACGCCATCGGAAGATCGAATCCGGCTCCCTCTTTCCGTACATTCGCGGGCGCGAGGTTGATCGTCACCGACTTCGCCGGATATCCGAAGCCCGAGTTCATCAGCGCGGATTTGATCCTCTCCCTGCTCTCCTTGACGGCGGTATCCGGCATACCCACGGTGATGAACTCGCGTTGAGAGGAGGCATACAAATCGACCTCAACGTCGATCAGATGGGCATCGATGCCGAACACGGCAGCCGAACGGGTGCGAAACAGGGCCATATAAGGTTAGTGCGTTCAGCGCGGGATTTGTCGCACGAAACGAGTAAATAAAGTGGCTCGAAGCTCGAAACGGGGATAGGCCGCTGGCATATACTGGATCAGACTCCATGCTTCGATTTCTAGCCGGTGCCGCATTCGGATGCATCATCCTGAACGGCGCCACGACGGCCGTCTCGTTCGATAAGGACGTACGTCCGATCTTCGCCGCGAAGTGCCTCGTCTGCCACGGCGCCACGCCTCAAGGCAAGCTCGACCTGCGGACGCCCGAGGCTGCTCTCAAGGGCAGCGCCACCGGGCCGGTCATCCAACCCGGCAATTCCGCGAAGAGCCTGCTGCTCGACAAGCTCGTGACCGGCCAAATGCCTCCCGGCAAGATCAAGCTGACCGACGCGGAGATCGACGTCGTACGCCGATGGATCGACACCTCACTCGCGCCGCCGCCTCCTGATGTCGAACCTGTGCCCACCGAGCGTGAAGTCCTCGCGATCCTGCAAGTCCGCTGCATGATCTGCCACGGCGGATTGAAACAGCGCGGCGGACTCGACTTACGCACGATGGCGAGCCGCCTCAAAGGAGGCAAGTCCGGCCACGCGGCGCTCGTCGCGGGCAAGCCCGATGAGAGCCCTCTCTACACGCGCGTCGTGAAGGGCGAAATGCCGCCCGCAGCCATGGCAAAGGATCTCGCAGTCGAACTTCCCACCGATGCAGAGACCGAGAAGATCAAGCGCTGGATCGCCGCCGGAGCCCCCGGCCCCGAACCCACACCCGCAGCCGCCGCCGACATTCGAATCAAGGACAAGGACAAGCAGTTCTGGTCGTTCGAATCTCCTGTGCGTCCCGATGTTCCGCATGTCAAACACGCGGCGCTGGTCAGAAATCCGATCGATGGCTTCCTGCTCGAGAAGCTCGAGGAGAAGAACATGTCGTATTCACGCGAAGCATCGAAGCTCGCGCTGCTGCGGCGCGTTTACCTCGATCTCACGGGCCTGCCTCCGTCCAAAGCGGATATTGAAGCCTACGTGAAGGACACGTCGCCAGGCGCCTACGAGCGGGTCGTCGACAAGCTGCTCGCGTCGAAACATTACGGCGAACGTTGGGGCCAGCATTGGCTCGACCTCGCCGGTTATGCCGACTCCGAGGGATTCGGACAGGACGACGGTGTGCGTCCCTTCGCCTGGCGCTATCGCGACTACGTCATCCGTTCTTTGAACGCTGACAAACCCTACGACCGCTTCATCACCGAGCAATTGGCCGGCGATGAAATGTCGGACGACTGGAAGCAGGCGAAGGGCGAAGTCAATCAGGAGGTCCTCGACCGCATCGCAGCCACCGGATTTTTGCGCGAGACTCCCGATCAGACGAATTCAGAAGAGCGCGCCCTCATCGCCGAGCGCATGAACATTGTCGCCGATGAATTGGAAGTGCTGTCCTCATCGTTGATGGGTCTCACCGTCGGCTGCGCGCGCTGCCACAATCACAAGTACGATCCCATCCCTCAGCGCGACTACTATCGCCTGAGCGCGATTCTACAGGCCGCGTACGATCCCTACGAGTGGAAACCGCCAAAGGATCGCGAAGCACCGCTCGCATTAAAAGAGGAAATTGAAGCGGCCGAGAAGCACAACGCTCCTCTGCGCGCGGACTTGAAGCGGATCTCCGACGAGATGGATAAGCTCGCCGCCGCGTACCGCAAAGACGGCGACAAATCCACGACCAATGAACTGGCGAAGAAGAATCCGGAACTCGCCGAGCAGTTGAAGCCCTTGCGCGAAGAGCGCGACAAGGTCCGCGAGAAATTGGTTCCGAAGCCGCACGTGCGCATCCTCACGGATAACGCCGAGCCGTCGATCTCATATTTGTTGCGCCGCGGCGATCCCGTAGGATTTGGAGATCCGGTGGAGGCGGGCGTCCCCACGGTTCTCGAGAACGCGTCTTTGAAGCCTTATGAAGCGCGCTCGCCGTTCCCCGGCGCGAGTGGACGCCGTCTTGCGCTGGCGCGCTGGCTGACGCAGCCGAATCATCCGCTGACTGCCCGCGTTGCTGTGAACCAGATCTGGTCCCGTCATTTCGGACGCGGGATCGTTGCGAGCGTCGCCAACTTCGGCCGCTCCGGTATGCCGCCTTCGAATCAGAAGCTGCTCGATTGGCTGGCCACCGAGTTCGTCGAACGCGGCTGGAGCATGAAGACGATGCATCGCCTGATCGTCACTTCAGAAGCCTATCGGCAGACATCGAAGGTCGATGCTGCAACGCTTGCTGCCGATCCCGAGAACGTCCTCGTGTCGCGAATGCCGTTGCAACGTATGGACGCTGAGACTCTCTACGATGCTCTACTCACCGCCACTGGACGTCTGGATCCGGCTATGTTCGGCAAGCCCGCTGACGTTCAGGTCAAGCCGGATAAGGAAGTCGTCGCCAAACCAGATCAAGCGGGATTCCGTCGCGCCATCTATGTGCTGCACCGCCGCCAGACGCCGCTTTCGTTGATGGATGCGTTCGATCAACCGGCGATGACGCCCAACTGCACCGAGCGGCGTCATTCGAATGTCGCAACGCAAGCACTGCACATGATGAATGGTTCGATGACTTGGGATCTGGCGCGTTTCATGGCCGGGCGCGTCATCGATGAGGCGGGGAGTCTCGATCGAGGCAAGCAGATCGAACAGGTTTATCTGCGCGCCTATTCGCGTCCGCCGACTGCGGAGGAGATTGCGATTGGAAAGTCCGCGATCGAGGAGTTTGCGAAGCAGTGGCCGGCGCGGCTCGCGCAAGATAATGGCGACGCTCCACGCGTGGCTTCGGCGCAATGGCTGGCGCTCGCGAACTACTGCCACGCCATTCTGAACTCGGCCGAATTCAGCTTCATCGACTAACAGAAGGAAGTGCGAGGGCCGGACACGTCCGCCCCTCGCAGGGATCAATTCCTACGCTGCCTTGAAATCGGTGACTTCGCTGGTCGTCTCGCTGTTCGCGGCGCCAGTCGACTTCACGACGGACTTCACTACGAATCCGGGAACGTCTTCCGACATCCAGGTCTTCGATTCGGACTTCATTCCACCGGTCTCGGCGTTCGCGCTAGTTACCTTGCACTTCACGCTCTTGCCGGCGACGGTGATCGTCTCCTCAGAGGTCTTGACCTCGGCTTGGGGCGTGCTGGCGGAGGTTCCCGCGACCGGAGTGACGGGCGCGGCGGAGGCCGTCAGCGGCATGTCGGCGGACGTCTTGGTGGTGTGGCCCGCAACGGTCGTTTCGATTTCGATGGTCGCCTTATCGGCCGTCAGCGCGGTCAATGTCGTCTTCGTTTCAGTCGACATTTTGTAGCCGGCCGTCTCGGTGGTGCTCTTCGTTACGACGAACGAACCGACCTTAAAGCTTCCCCAGGGGTGCTTGGCAACTTTGGTTTCCGCGGCGGCGGGCTTGGCGGGATCGGTCGATGCCGCAGGCGTGGTGGTCCCGGCGGTATCGGTCTTGCTGCATCCGGCCAGCAAAGCAAATGCGGCCAGCACGAGAACTGATTGTATCCTCACAGATTGTCTCCTTGAATCCTTCGAGAGTGTAGTAATGGCCTCGGCTGGTTTGTTACTTCGCAGCGGGCTATTGATTGGTGGGACTGGAACCCCGTTTGTGACCGCGGAGTTCACAAAAATACAGGCTCCGATCCAGTATCATGACTAGGAACGAAACCATGCCCCTCTCCTCCCGCCGCGACTTCTTCAACCGTATTGTGGATGGCGTCCACGGCGCGGCGCTCGCGTCCCTGCTGGCGACTGATTTGAACGGCTCGGAGCTGAAGCTCCCCGAGCCGCACATCTTCGATCTGAAGCCGAAGCCGCCGCAGATTCCTGCCAAAGCGAAGTCGATCATCCATCTGTTCATGAATGGCGGACCCAGCCAGGTCGATCTGTTCGATCCGAAGCCTACACTCAAACGGCTGGCAGGAACCAAGCCGAGCCGCGAGCTGGCCTTCGCTATTTCGAACGGCAAAGAATCCGGCACCTTGTTTCCGACGCCCTTCGAGTTTAAGCCGCGTGGCAAATGCGGCATGGAGATTTCGAACGCACTCCCCCACCTCGCCGAATGTGTCGACGACATCGCGCTGATCCGCTCCATGTATGGCGAGCATGCCAATCACGAACCCGCGCTGTTCCTGATGCATACCGGCCGAACAATCGCCTCTCGGCCGAGCCTTGGGTCTTGGGTCGCCTATGGACTCGGCACCGAGAATCAGAACCTTCCCGCGTATGTCGTGCTCGACGATCCTAAGGGATTGCCGATCAATGGGATTTCTAATTGGCAGTCCGCATGGCTGCCGCCGATCTATCAAGGAACGCGCTTCCGCACCGAAGGCGCGCCTGTCTTGAATCTGCAGCCGCGCGCCGAGATCCCGACGGCTGTGGTCGACGCCGAACGCACGCTGCTGCGGCGTCTCGACGAGGCGCATCGCAAGAGCCGCCCGTATCAACCGGAACTAGACGCGCGCATTTCGAGCTACGAACTCGCGGCGCGCATGCAGTTGTCCGCGTCGGACGCGCTCGATGTCCAGAAGGAATCGGATGCCACCCGCGACGCGTATGGATTGAACGATCCACTCACCGCGTCCTATGGCAAGCGCTGCCTGATGGCGCGCCGCCTCGTCGAGCGAGGCGTCCGCTGCGTGCAACTCTACATCGAAAGCCAGATTTTCGACAGTCATGGCGACATCGAGGGAAGCCTCAACTATGCCTGTGGCAAGACCGACAAGCCGGTGGCGGCGTTGCTGAAGGACCTGAAACAGCGCGGACTCCTCGACTCCACGCTCGTCGTTTGGGGCGGCGAATTCGGACGTCTCCCGATGTCGCAAGGCGGAGGCAAACCCGGCCGCGATCATGGCCCTAATGGCTTCAGCATCTGGATGGCCGGCGGCGGAGTGAAGGGCGGCACGGTCCACGGGTCGACCGACGACATCGGCTTCAAGGCCGAAGAAAATCGCGTCAGCGTACACGACCTTCACGCGACGATCCTGCATTGCCTGGGGATGCAATATCGCGAGCTCTTCTTCGACCGCAACGGCTTGCGCGAGCGTTTGACCGATCAATTCCCCGCGCGAGTAGTCAAGGAAATTCTGGCGTGAGATGATGGACCTGATGGTCCGATTCCTCTCTTCCACTGCTAAGGTTTTACTGCTCCCGATCGCGCTTGTTCTCGCGGTTCCTCCAGTCAGCACGGCCGCGCCCAAGCACGATTTGTCCGGCGAGTACACGCTCGTCGCGAGCCGCGGCGCGTTCAAGTTTCACGGAGCCGCTTGGGTCCTGAACATCACGCAGACCGATTCCTCGATCGAGATCGTCAAAACCGTCGACCGCCAGAAATGCATCAGCAAGTTCAAGCTCGACGGCTCGGAAGGCGTCTACACGGCCTCGAGCGGGCAGCAGGGCTCGGGTAAAGCGCAGATGAAGGGTCACGCGCTTATCGTCGACGGATATGTGACGCACCTCGAATCGACCACCGCCGGCATGCAGATCCACACGCATGAAAAATGGGAGCTGTCGTCGGATGGTAAGACGCTCACCGTGAACGTCCACGTCGATTTTCCGAAGTCCGCGCTCGAAGGCTACAATGCCATCGACCCGTGGACCGAGATCTACGCGCGCAACTAGCGCGGCGCGAGCCGATACGCTCGGTACTTGGCATTCTGAAACACGGGCTCGCCTAAATCCTCAATCCGCGGACCCGCGTACACCAGATAGTCGACTCCACGCGCTCGCCAACTGTCAGGAGTCAGTTTGCCTGAGGATAGTTCATCCCACCGACGCTGCCACTCGATCGCGAAGTCGCGGAAATAATTGGCTTGGCCGCCCGCCTTCCAATCGACGTACAAGCTCCGCAGAGCTTTCACGCGGAACACTCCTTGTTCGAGATTGTGTCCACTCACGGGGAACACGAACATCGCCTGCTCGGGCGTATTCGCACGCCCCCATTCGCTGAGTCCGTCGAGCTCGACTGAGTGCAGATCCGGATAATTGACGGTATGCGCGTAGTGCGGAATCAGCCAGCATGCAACGGCCACGACCGCCGGCGAAGCAAGCCATCGGGCTCGCTCAAAAACGAGCGGCGTGACAGCAACGAACACAAGCAGCAGAATCGCAACAGCCTGCGCAAGCGTAAGCCCGTGAATGAATTGCGGCGCGACTGGCGCCACGAACACAGGCAGGAACCAGAGCAAAGCTTCTAACCAACGCCGGCGACCCTCCCGCAGCGCATACATCCCAGCGAGCGCACAACTGATCTGCGCGAACACGACCGTAAACAACGCCGCGCGCGCCGGTTGCACCTGCGCCATGAACGCCCATTTCCAATGGTCGAGTAGCAGCGCGGACATCGCGATCGAACCGATCCCTAAGAGAGGAAACCCGGCAAGAACCATCCGCTGCGTCCAATTCGTCACAGCGCGGACCCTCCACACCGCCGCGAGCGCGAGCGCGCAAAACAGGAGGAACGCGAGCACCGACCCTGAAGGCCACTGCCCGACCCAGTCGTACGCGGTTCGCATACGCGTGATGCTTTCCCACTGCGGATCGATCGACAAGAAGAACCCCTGTGGACGCGCGACTCCGCGCTGGGCGGCAAACGTAACCGCCAAGACCGCCATCGCTCCGGCGAAGGGCAACGATGCCTTCCATCGCAGCTTCGGCGAACGCAGAATCACGACCGCAAACAGAATCCAGAACGGAATCGTTGTCGGCGAATGATACAGAAATCCGACCGACGCAGCCACGCACGCCCACGCATAACGCCCCTGCATCAACAGTCCTGAGGCGAGCAGCACGAACGCAACTGCAAATCCGCGCGGCACGGGCTCGTATTCGACAGACAAAACCGCGGGACCTACGATCGTCGCGCCCAAGCCATAGCATGCAGCAACGAGCAATGCCTCGGCCGCGCCAAACCCGACTGAGGTCGCAATCAGGAACACGCCCCACAATCCCAACGCTCGAAACACGATCTGCTCGAACTCGAGCAGCGATTCGAATGTGCCGCCAGTCACACGCTGAAGACCGATCGCGGTCTCGTCGTAGATCGTCAAGCCAACGTGCGCCGCCTGCATCAGGAAGTCGCGCTCGTACACTTTCGGATGCTCGATCCGCTCGAAGATCGGGATGTAAATCTGCGTATCCGACTGCAGATACGTGTGCCCGGGAAAGAAGAAGAACCCTGCCAGCGTAATGGCGAGCAACGCCGCGGCAATTAGCACCGCCTGCCTCGTCATTGCGCCGGAGTCTTATCGAGCTGCTGCTTCGCCCAAACCCGATTCGGATTCAGCTCGAGCGACCGCGCGAACGCCTTCCGCGCCTCCGCATTGCGGTTCAATTTTCGGAGCGCGATCCCCAGCCACATATGCGCCTCGGCGAGCTTCGGATCCAACTGGATCGCCTTTTCAAAATCCTTCACCGCGAGTTCGATCCCGCCGCCGAACGCCGGCGGAAGATAGTAGTTGCCGACCCCGTGGCTCAGATATCCTTCCGCAAAGTTCGGATTGATCTGCAACGCCTTGTTCACGGAATCGAGCGCGCACTTGCCATACTTGAGCGCCGACAACGGATTCGCCGGAATCACCTGTCCGCACAGTGTGCCGAGAATCCGGTTGTACTCCGCGTTGTCGGCCTTCAGCTCGACTGCGCGTTCGGCATTGTGGATGCCGGTCTCTGCCGCAGCCTTCGATTGTCCTTTATCGCGCAACTCATAGAGGACCTCGGCAAGATAGGATTCAGCCACCGCCGCGCGATACTGCGCGCCGGCATCGTTCGGAAGCTTCGCCGCCGACTCCTGCAATTCATGAGCAATCTGTTCAAGTACGGGTCTGTTCTGCGCATCTCGCGCCTTTTCGAGACTCCCCGGAGCGGCGGACGCTGCCAGGGCGGTCAGAACAGCAAACGGAATGAGAGCCTTCATATCAAGTGAGATTGACTAGTCTCTTATAAGGTTGCCACTTTTCGATTGAAGACGAGGAAGTAGGCTCCGAGAGCGAACAGCGCCGCGCCATCGATCGCCAGCACAACCGGCAGCGTCAGCACCGGAATCAGGTATCCGGATACGAGCGCACCGATCGGAAATCCTCCGCGCAGCGCGAGATTGTAGACGCTCATCACACGGCCACGCATATCGTCGGTGACAATCGTCTGCACCATCGACATCACCATCGCGAACACGCCGATCAAGGCCGCGCCGCCGAGGAACATCCACAACAGACTCAGCGGCAGCCAGCGCGAATACGAGAATCCGACGATGACGAATCCTAAGGACATCAGCACGGCCAGACTCGAAGTTCCCAAATGCTTCTTCTTCGCGAGCGCCGCTACCGCCAGTGCGCCGCACACCGACCCGGAGCCCGATGCGACCAGCAGCATAGTAAATGCGTTGGTATCCGCGTTGAGCGTTTTCTTGACGAACACCGGCAGGAACTGCAGGATGTTGACGCTCAGAA
>DASXZC010000043.1:0-27500 GCA_036502165.1 Bryobacteraceae bacterium | reverse complement strand
CGTGCTGGGGATCCTCAAGCGGCGCGATATTCAATAAGGCATTCATCCATTGGACTATCGTTTTCGTCCAACAACGAAGCGGAATTGGAAGCTGAGGTCCCTGTTGTTCTGGGGACTGCTCGGCGTCTCGTTCCTATCCATTCTGGTGTTGACGGCCGCGGGCGCGCGGTACTTGACGCCGCTGCTGGTGCGGCAGGCGGAGTTGCGGCTCGAAGCCTCGGCGACGGCGACGCAGCTCAGCCTTGATTCGTACATCCGCCATCATCGGCTCGGTCTCGAGACGCTCGCATTTTCGTTGCGCGATGAGCCGGCCGGTCCGCATTCTGAGGCGAGTGCTCATGCGGAAGCTCTGCTCATCGACTTTCAGCGCCGCCATGATGGATTCAAAACTCTGTTGTGGACAAATCGCGACGGCGATGCATTGATCGAACGCGTTCGCGAAGGCGCGAAGTACTCGAACGTCAGCGTGCGTGGAGCGTCTCACGCGTCGACTCCTTATTTTGACAATCCGAAGAGCACGCTCGAGAGCTATGTTTCAGACGTTTCGATTGGACAATATTACGCGCCCGATCCAGTGATCGCGATCAGCGCGCCGATCATCTCGGCGGCGGGAACGTTCAATGGGATTGTCGAAGGATCCCTCGAATTGTCGTTCGCGCGGTTGAAGGAGGAACTGCGGCTTCCTCAATCGCCTGTCGTGGCGCTGTTGATCGACTCGAAGGATCAGGTCGTGTACTCGACTTCCGAGAAACAATATCCCGGCATGAAGTCGCTCGCGGGATCGACGTTGTTGAAAGAACTTTCAGGAGCGGGGAACAGCGGCAGCATGGAAATGAATCTGCCGGATGGTCCCGCACTCGCCGCAGTCACTGCCGGTGGACTGCCTGGGTGGCGCGTGGTCATGCTCGAACCGTTTGCGGAAACGCGACGTGAGATCGCGGAGTATTATCTGTTCGCGCTGCTTTGGTTTGCAATCGCCGTCATCTTCGCCGCCGCGCTGGCATCGACTCTCACGCGCTTCATCACGGGTCCGGTCGAGAGTCTGCTCGCTGCGTTGCGCTCCGGTGATGATACCCACGCGCAGTCGGGGAGCCCGATGTGTCCGGCCGAAATTACTGAGCTCGCCGAAGGGTTCGAGAAGCTGAATGCGGAGCTGCGCGAATCGAACAAGATGCTCGATCGCAAAGTCGCCGAACGCACGGCGGAACTGGTCGAGGCGAAGCGGCAAGCGGAAGAAGCGAGCAGCGTCAAGAGTGATTTCCTGGCGACGATGAGCCATGAAATCCGCACTCCGATGAATGGCGTGCTCGGCATGGCGCAGTTGCTGCTCGATTCGCCTTTGTCCACGGATCAGCGTGAATTGGCGGCGTCGCTGATGCGATCCGGAGAGTCGCTGTTGAGGATCCTCAACGACATTCTGGATTTGTCGAAGCTCGAAGCGGGGCGCGTGGATATTGCGGCAAGCCCGTTCGAAACGCGCGCGCTGTTTGAAGAATGTGTAGAATTGATGGCGCCGGTGGCCACCGCGAAGCAAGTCGACTTGTGCCTCGATCTGGATTCGCAAGTTCCTCCGATACTCGTCGGTGACGCGTTGAGGATCCGCCAGGTGTTGCTGAATCTGTGCGGTAATGCGGTGAAGTTCACAACACGCGGTTATGTGCTCGTGACGGTGAACGCGAGGGCGGCCGATGAAGCGAATCGGATCCAATTGCGCGTGCGTGTGAAGGATACAGGAAGTGGAATCGCAGCCGATCAGCAGCAATTTCTGTTCGAGCGCTTCCGACAGCTCGACACTTCGCCGGCGCGTCGGCACGGTGGCACGGGCTTGGGACTTTCGATTTCCCGTCAGCTCGTCGAGTTGATGGGCGGGCAGATCCGCGCGGAAAGTGAGCAGGGCGAGGGATCGACGTTCGAGTTCGAAGTGCCGCTGAGCGTGGGGACAACCATTGAAGGGCTCAAGCCACTCGCAGGGATTGCAGTGCAGATCGACTGCTCGAAGCCGTGGCTGCGCGCGGCATTGATGTCGCAACTTCGCGGAATGGGCGCACAAATGGGTGGGGTTAGTGCGATCAAATTGACGGATCATCCAGAAGCTGGTGCGATTTCCATAGCCTCGCTCGGATTGCCTTTGCGATCCGCGCGGCTCGCGGCGAAGTTGTTGAACGTCAATCCGGCGGGGCCCGATCCCGCACCGCGAGCGGAGCATGGACTGCGAGTGCTGCTCGCCGAAGACAACGCAGTCAATCAAAAAATCGCGACGCGGCTGCTCGAACGCTTGGGCTGCGATGTGACGCTCGCCGTCAATGGACGCGATGCGGTTGCGGCAAGCCTGCGCGGGCAGTACGACATCATCCTCATGGATTGCCAGATGCCCGAGATGGATGGCTATCAGGCGGCTGCCGCGATCCGCGAAACGGAGCGGCCGGGGTCGCACATTCCCATCCTCGCGCTGACCGCGCATGCGCTGGCAGGCGAGCGTGAACGTTGCCTTGCGGCGGGCATGGATGACTTCGTGACCAAGCCGATCAGCCTCGACACGCTTCGCGAAGTGATCGCGCATTACAAGGTCGGGACGACACTGCGTTAGCCTGGAATCAGGCCAGTGGGCAATCCCTTTCACGTTCTGACGAAGCCGACGGTTGTGGATCCCGTGTGCTCGATGAAGGTCGATCCGGATCGGGCTGCGGCTTCCTACTTGTACGAAGGCCAGCGTTATTCCTTCTGCAGCCTCGGATGCTTTGCGCGTTTTCGAGCGGATCCCGAGCGATACTTGCATCCAGAAAACTGGAAAGCCGCGCCGGTCAAGGCTTCGCAGTATACGTGTCCCATGCATCCCGAGGTCGTCGACACGCGGCCCAGCGCGTGTCCGAAGTGCGGGATGGGGTTGGAGCCGGTCGACGCGGCGGGTACGGACGACGAGGCGAATCCTGAGCTCGACGACATGATGCGGCGCTTCCGTTTGAGCCTGTGGTTCACGGTGCCGGTGTTTCTGATTGCTATGTCTGATCTTGTGCCGGGCTTCGCGATGAAGCCGTGGATGAGTTGGATCGAACTGGCTCTCGCGATTCCTGTCGTGTTTTGGTGCGGCGCTCCGATTTTCGAGCGCGGTTGGGCGTCGATTGTGCATCGAAGTCCGAATATGTTCACGCTGATCGCGCTCGGCGTCGTGGCGGCATTCGGATTTAGCTTGGTATCACTGCTCGCACATGGCGCGGGCGGAACGATGCCTGTGTATTTCGAAGCGGCGGCGGTCATCACGACGCTGGTGTTGTTGGGGCAGGTGCTCGAACTCCGCGCACGCGGGCAGACGGCGGGTGCGATCAAAGCCTTGGCGGGACTGGCTCCGAAGAAGGCACGATTGGTCGTGGGAGCGAAGGAAGGCGAAGTGGCGCTCGAGCTGGTGCGTCCTGGGGATCTGTTGCGAGTGCGCCCGGGTGAGGCCGTGCCGGTCGATGGAGTGGTCCGCGAGGGGGAGTCGGCCGTCGACGAATCGATGCTGACGGGCGAGGCCATTCCTGTGGCGAAGTCCGCCGGGGATGCCGTGACGGGGGGCACCGTCAATGGCACCGGCGGACTATTGATGGAGGCACGTCGCGTGGGATCTGAAACAGTTTTAGCTCAAATTGTTCGGATGGTGACCGTCGCGCAGCGGTCGCGTGCGCCGGTACAAAGGGTCGCTGACCAGGTGGCGGCGTGGTTCGTTCCGGCGGTTGTTGCGGCTTCGATCGTGACGTTCATCGTGTGGGCCGCGATGGGACAGTCGATGCTTGGATTCGTCAATGCCGTCGCGGTGTTGATCATTGCGTGCCCGTGCGCGCTGGGACTGGCGACGCCGATGTCGATCATGGTCGGAATCGGCCGGGGAGCGCAGGCTGGGATCCTGATTAAAGACGCGGCGACGCTTGAAACATTGCATGGCGTAAATGTTCTGGCGTTCGACAAGACCGGAACGTTGACTGAAGGCAAGCCCCGCGTGACTCAATTCGAAGGTACGGCGGAAGCCTTGCGGTTGGCGGCGAGTGTCGAGCAGGCGAGCGAACATCCGCTGGCGGCGGCGGTTGTCGCGGCGGCGTTGGAACGAGGCTTGACGCTCTCGACTCCTGAAGAAGTGCGTGCAACCGCCGGCAAGGGAGTCACAGGAACGGTCGATGGGCATACGGTTTCGATTGGCAACGAAGGTCTGGCAGGAACAGGCGCTCAATCCGCACGCGAAGCCGGAGCGACGGTCGCCTTCGTGACGATCGACGGCGCCGCGGCGGGTTGGATCGCCATTGCGGATCCGATCAAGGACGCAGCACGTCCCGCGCTCGACGCACTGCGGAGGGATGGCGTCGAGGTCGTCCTCATCTCTGGCGATCATAAGACGTCCGTTGCAGCAGTGGCTCGGCAATTAGGGATCACGCGAGTGATCGCGGGCGCGACTCCGCAGCGTAAGGCTGAAGTGATCGCGGAACTCAAAGCCGAGGGCAAACGGGTCGCGATGGCTGGCGATGGCATTAACGACGCGCCTGCGTTGGCCGCTGCGGACGCGGGGATCGCCATGGGCACCGGCACTGGGGCGGCGATCGAATCAGCGGGCGTTACGCTGCTGCGCGGGGATCTTGCTGGGATCGAGCGGGCGATCCGTCTCAGCCGCGAGACGATGAAGAACATTCGGCAGAATCTGTTCTTCGCCTTCATCTACAACTTTGCGGGAGTGCCGCTCGCGGCCGGTGTGTTGTATCCGATTTTCGGATGGCTGCTCAGTCCGATGATCGCCGCGGCGGCGATGATGTTCAGTTCGCTGTCGGTGATTTCGAACTCGCTGCGCTTGCGGAAATTGGAACTTTAGGCCGTCACAGTCCGAACACGATCAACGCTCCGTGGGCCGCGATCGCGATGCGCTGTTTGCCGTCGACGAGGAAGCTGACGGGATTCGCGGAGATGTCGCCGCCGGTCTGAAAGTTCCACAACGGCGCGCCCGTCTTCGAATCGAGCGCGAAGAAGTTACCTTCATTCGTGCCACCGAAGACGAGTCCGCCAGCGGTCGAGAGAACACCGCCCCATGGCGGCGATTGCAAACGGAACTCCCATTTTTGCTTGCCCGTCGAGGCGTCGAGCGCGCGGATGACTCCGTAAATCTCCTCGGGCTTTAACTCGCGCTCTCCGCCGCCGGCGAAAAATGTGCCGGGCTTGTACTCGGCTTCGCCCTTGTAGAAATACGATCCCATCTCGCGGACTGCCACAAAGAACATCTTCGCCGCCGCATCATAGGAAGGACTGAACCAGTTCGTCGCGCCCTGCAAACTCGGCCACACAAGCGTTCCATCGACGCTCGGCTCGGTGCCGGGGATCACTTGCGGACGTCCTTTGTCATCGAGGCCCTTCGCCCACGTCTGCTTCGCGTACGGCGTGCCGGATAGAAATTCGCCGGTCTCGCGATCGAGGACGTAGTAAAACGCGTTGCGATTCGCCATCAGCACGACCTTGCGTGGCTTGCCGCGGATCGTCATGTCGGCGAGCACCGGGATCTCGGTGGCATCCCAATCGTGCGTGTCGTGCGGAGTGAATTGGAAGTGCCAGCGAAGCTTGCCGGACGCGGCATCGAGCGCGACCAGCGAACACGTATACAGGTTGTCGCCCTGGCGCCAGTCGCCGTTCCAATCGGGTCCGGGATTTCCGACGCCCCAATAAATCAGGTTCGTTTGCGGATCGTAGGAGCCAGTCACCCAGGTCGATCCGCCACCGGTCGACCAGGTGTCGCGGCCTTTTTCGTCCTTGCCCCAGGTCTCGTTGCCGACTTCGCCAGGGCCAGGGATTGTGTAAAATCGCCAGAGTTTCTTGCCGGTTTTGGAATCGTACGCATCGACGAATCCGCGGATGCCGGCTTCGCCGCCAGCCGTGCCGGTGAGGATCGCGCCCTTGATCGCCAGCGGAGCCGCGGTCAGGCAATAGCCGAGTTTGTAGTCGACGACGAAGACATCCCAACGAACGGCGCCGGATTTTGCATCGAGGGCCACGAGGTGACCGTCGAGCGTCGAAACGTAGACCATGTCGTCGAGCACAGCGACGCCGCGGTTGACGCGTCCGAAGCCGATGGTTTGCAGATCCGCGGGCAGTTGGCGTTCGTAGCGCCAGAGCTTCCGGCCTGTCTTCGGATCGAGCGCGGTCACGACGGTCGGCGGTTCGGTGATGAACATCACGCCATCGACGACGACGGGCGAAGTTTCGAAGCGCGAGGCGATCGTCGGTTGATAGATCCACACGGGCTTGAGCGATCGGACGTTCGCGGGGGTGATTTCGGTGAGCGGCGAATGGCGATGGGCTGACAGATTGCCGGAGTACGTCAGCCAGTTGCCCTTTTCGAGCTCGCCATCGACGATGCGGTCGAATGATACTTGCGCATGCGCCGAGAGAATCGCAAACAATAGAACAGCAAAATGTTTCATCTCAAGCTCGCTAGATAGGCGACCAGATCGTCCAAATCGCTGGGCTTCATGTGAGTGTAAGCCGGCATGAGACTCTCTTTCGGAAGATGTTCGACGGACTTCAGTTGAGTCCTGTCGTAGGAACGGAACTGGCCCGCCGAGTCCTTGATCTGAATCGTGAAAGAGTCCTCGTTGACACGAATAGCCTTAATCGGACGGCCATCCGCGGGCACTAATCGCACGGTCATGAATTCAGCGGCAACTTCAGCGGCGGGATCGACAATCGACTCCCGCAAGTGCGCGGCGCCCCGGCGCAGTCCGATACCGGTGAGTTCCGGACCAAAGCCGCGGCCGGCGCCCGAGATGATGTGGCATCCCGCACAGCCGGACTTCGCGTATACAACTTCGCCGTTCTTCGGATCACCGGGAATGACCACCTGGTCGATCTTGCCGAGCGATCGAACGTAGGTCGCAACGAGACGCGCCTCATGCTCCGTCATCTGCCAGGCGCCGGGCATTTGCGTATTCGGAATTCCTTCGGTAATCACGTGGACGAGGTCGGCATTCGTCGCCGCGCGTGGCAGCGTTGCGCGTTGCAGATTCGGCCCAGTACTGCCTCCGCCGCCGATGCCGTGGCACACCGCGCATTGACCGTTGAACAGGCGCTTGCCCTCAGCGGGCGAGAGTCCTTCGAGAGGATCTGGGGCCGCCTGCGAGAGAGTGATCGCGATCAGGATCGTTGCGATCATGCCTGTGCTCCTCTTACCGGTTCTCGCCGCGGCGAGTCTCAGACGCGGCTTCCTCTTCGAGGACTTTCAAAGCACTCGGCGGGACCACTCGCCAGTTGCCGGTCGCACTCGACGGGAGCGTCTTCTTCTCGGTGTAGTAGTGGATGATCATGTCGCGGATCTCGTCATTTGAACGCGACAGAATCTTCGCGCTTTTGAACATCGTGTAGCCGGCGCTGCCGCCTGCGCGATAGTTGTTGACTGCAATGCGCAACGGTTGATCGTCCTTCAGCGGCTCGCCGTGGAACCGCAGGTTGACGATCCGCGAGCCTTCGGGTTTCGTGAGATCAATTTCGTAGTCGACGCCGGCGGCCATGTCGTAGTTGAAGCCGATCACGCGAGGGTTGATGAGCGGCCCCGTGGCGCATTGCGGATCGCGGCATTGTTGATAGAATCGCGCGGCATTTTCGAGTGCGGAGCGGACCATCGCGCCGGTGCCCTCGAGCGTGTACAGCGTGTTGTCGTAGATGTAAAGCGCGGCCACTTCGCGGACGGTTACTGGGCCCTTCTTGACCTCCACGCGCGGATTGAAGCAGGATGCGAACGATACGTCGGCTTGCGTGTAGTGGAGCTGCACGGTCTGAATCGCATCGATCAGCGGCGTGTCCTCGACGCGCGAGAGGCGCCCTGATAATTCGACGGGAGCGTCCGCCACGGGCGTGTTCAGGTACGCCTCCGCGGCTTTCTGATAGGGCTCGCCGATCTTGAGGATCTCGGGATCGGCATCGACGTCGCGCGTCACCTTCCACACTGTGCTCGACTTACTCTTGATTTGCCAGTGGCCGCTGTCGTTCGACAGGACGAGATCCATCACTCCGAGCGAAATGCCCCAGTTTTTCGGCTGCATGACCAGGACGCCGTTGATCAGCTTGCCGGCATCTTCAAGATGAGTGTGACCATATATGATCGCGTCGATTCCCGGAACGCGCTCTGCGATCATGCGTGAGATGTTCTCGCCGGCGAGGTCGCCTGAGTCGCCGCCGAGTCCAGAGTGGGCGATGACGATGACGACGTCCGGCGCGTGCTTTGCTTTGAGATCCGCGAGCGCGTGCGCGGCGGCGGTGACGCCGGATTCGAAGCGGTAGCCGCGGTAATGATCGGGCTCCTCCCAACTGGGGACGCCTGGAGTCGTGATGCCGATGATGCCGATCTTGACGCCGTCGATCGTCTTGACGATGTAAGGGGCAAACGGCCGCTCGTGCGATCCTTCGGCGAGGACCGTGTTTGCGGAAAGCCAGGGAAATTTGGCGTCGTTGCGGGCGCGATTCAGATTCGCAAGACCGTAATTGAACTCATGGTTGCCGACGGCCATTGCGTCGTAACCGAGTGCGTTCATGGCGAGCATCATGGGATCCGGAAGATCCGTCTTGCCGCTGCGGATGGCGAGTTGATGAACCGTCTCTAGCGGCGAGCCTTGAATCGTATCGCCGGAATCGACGAGAAGGAAATGCGGATTCTCGCTCTTCGCGCGTTTGATGAGCGTCGCGATTTTCGCAAGTCCACGTTCGGCGGGGCGCGCGGTGAAGTAGTCGTATGGGTAGAGATTGCCGTGCAAATCGGTCGTCGCTGCAATGCGGAGAGCGAAATCTCCGGCACAGGCGCACAGGCAGATCGAGAAAACGAGAGCGAATCGAAACAAGCGCGTCATGAGGCTTATTCAGTATAATCGGCCTTGATGAAGCTTTTTCGTTGGTTCGCACCCGCCTTGGCCGCGAGTGCATTGTTGTGCGTGGGTCAGACGCCCGCTCCCGCTACTACTCCTGCTCCGAAGCCGAAAGCGGCGACTCCGGCTGCGAAGCCGCGGCCCTCGCCGACTGGCGGAGCACGGCCTGTGGCGCGCGTCAATCCGAAGCTGCGGAACCCTGCGCTCGCCAATGAAAAGGCGCCCGATTTCTACAAGGCGAAGTTCACGACCACCAAGGGCGACTTCGTCGTTTCCGTGTCGCGAGCGGCTGCTCCGATTGGAGCGGACCGGTTCTACAACATGGTCAAAATCGGATTCTTCAATGACGTCTACTTCTTCCGCATGATTCCTGGCTTCGTGGCACAGTTCGGCATTCCTTCCGATCCCGCAATCGCCGCCATCTGGATGAACGCGCGATTGAAAGACGAGCCCGTGCATGAGACCAACAAGCGCGGGTCCATCTGCTTCGCGAAGACGAATGATCCCGATACGCGGACGACGCAACTGTTCATCAATCTGGGCGACAACAATCGTCTCGACGCCATGGGATTTGCGCCGTTCGCGGTCATTACCGAAGGGATGGATGTCGTCGACAAGTTGAACCTACAGTATGGCGACACACCCGATCAGACGTTGATCCAGACGAAAGGCGCGGCGTATCTGACGAAGGAATTTCCGAACCTCGACAAGATCATCTCGGCGGTGATCACGGATCCTCCTCCGGCTCCTCCGCGTCCGAAGCCCGCCGCACCGAAGCCTGCCGCGGCGAAACCGCCCGTGAAGAAAACCTAGTTCGTCAAATCGGCGAGCGTCACCACGCCATCGCGACGTACGATCGGCTGTATGTCGACCGTGATCTGCTTGCCGCCGACGATGCGATACAGGTGGAGCGCCGGTTCGACGTTCGTACCCATCATTGTGCGGACGGTCAGCTTGCCTTTTGAGTCGACGAAGATGCGGTCGACGCCTTTATAAACGATCTCGAGCGAAGCCGGATCCGCGCCTTCCCGCGCGATGAAGTCGCACTGCACGATGCCCTGTTCGTCGAGCGTGAACACCGCGTCGATGCCTGGGGCAACGTCGAGACGCTCCAGTTTCTCGTAACGCGGCACGAAGACGGCGCTCGAGTAGGTCGTGGTGCCTTGCTCGCGCGAACGCAGTACGTACTTGGCTCCCTTCGCCTTGGGCAACTCGAGAATGATGCCTTTCGAATCGACAATCGACGACTCCGTGAAGAGCGCCATGCCGTTCGTGGAGCGCGCCACGTAGAGGACATCCTCGCCAAACTGGCCTACGTTCGGCTCAAAGAATCCGGGCAGATGCGAGAGAGTCAAGGTGAGGACGAGAGCAGGGATGATCATATCGGCATCCCGATTTTCGTTCGCAGCGTACGCGCGAACGAGTGTCCGTAGAACCAGTACGGTCCAGGTTTTGGACCGGTGTCGATCCTGGTACTATTCGGCCGCCGTGCCAGAACTCTCCACGAGGCTGGGGTCCGGAAGAAAGTAGCTGGCGGGAATGACGATATAGATCGCGTATGAGATCCGGATGTCGATGAACGCGAAGCCGGCGCCGGCGAGATAAGCCATTGCGGAGGCCGTGTTTTTCCAACGCATTCGCTTCTGGTAGGGCGAGATGTTCTTCAACGTGACATTGCGCTGGGCGATGATGGCGCGGCGCAGATGGCTGAAGCCGAAGCCCATCACGCTCAGTGCGACTCCATAAAGCGCGACAGGGACCGCCTTCGAAGGAAACGCCGCCATGTAAGCGGTGACGAAGGGCACCAGCGACATCCAGAACAGCAGGTTGTTATTCGCCCAAAGCAGGCGGGAATCGGGATTGCGCGCGCCTTTGAGCAGATGATGATGATTCGCCCAGATGACGGCGACCGTCACGAAACTGTACAAATACGCGAGGAACTGCGGCAGCACTTTTTCGAGCGACGCCATCGTCGCGTCGTTGGGCACCTTCAACTCCAGCACCATGACTGTGATGATGACGGCGATCACGCCATCGCTGAAGGACTCGACTCGATTCATCTCCATCACGTACAGTGTAGTTGAGAATGTTCAGCCGACTGCTTCTGCCGATGGGATCGTTGCTGTTGCTGTTGAGCGGTTGCGATTCGGCCGTGAATTTTCGCTTGCCCGCGCCGACGCCGTCCTCTGGCGGTGCGTTGACTCTCGAACTGGTTGAGACAGGACCCGCTGCCGTCCTCGAGCCACGGGCGCCTGGGGAGTTCGACTCGGTGGACGTCTTGAATCCCTCGGTTTTTCGCGGTCCTGATGGCAAGTACTGGAATCTGTATTCCGGGTTCGACGGGAAGACTTGGCGCACGGGGCTCGCGGTCTCCGAAACAGGCGCGGCTTGGACGAAGAAGGGAAGCGTGCTGTCGCCTGATCCGGCGGGATGGGAAGGCGACGACTACAGCGCTGCGAACGGGTCCGCGCTGAGGACTGACGATGGCGAGATCCTCTGCTGGTATCAAGCGGGCCGCGTCGGAGGACGCACCGGTCCTCAAATCGGACTCGCGCGGTCGCGCGATGGGAAGACGTGGACGAAGTCGGCGGCGGCCGTCCTGCGTCCGGGGCCGTATCGAAGTTGGGATGAGCGCGGTGTGGCGGATCCTTACGTGATCCGCGCCGGCGGGTCGTATTATCTCTACTACACGGGTCTTGATCGGGCGCAGCGGCAGCAGTTGGGAGTGGCGCGGTCGAGCGATGGAGTCCACTGGGAGAAGAGCGCGGCGAATCCTGTGTTGGCGCTCGGGGATCACGGCGAACTCGAGGAAGGCGGACTCGGTGAGCCTGCTGTCTTCGAAGCTGGCGGGACGTACTGGATGCTCTACACGGGTCGCGTGTGGGACGAGCAGCGGCGCTTGGGTCTCGCGCGTTCGCCCGATGGCATCCATTGGACGCGCATGCCCGGCTGGACTTTTGCCGGGCGCGAGGCTTGGGATGCGAAGGTCGTCTGCGATCCGACTGTCGAAGTGGAACCGGACGGACTTGTGCGAGTGTGGTTCGGCGGCGGTGACGTGGCGAGTCCGGACGAGCGGCTGCACGGACGCATCGGCGTTGCCACGTTCCGAGTTACCAATCCATAGCGACGCGCGTGAACGTCCGCACACCGACTCCCGTCGCGCCCTTGGCGGTGAACGGCTTTTGGTCGTCGAGGTACGCGGTCAATGCGATGTCGAGGTGCGCCCACGGCGTGTCCTCGACCCATTCTTTTAGGAACATGGCCGCGGTGCAAGCTCCGCCGGCGCGGCCGCCGATGTTGCCGATGTCGGCGTAGCTACTCTTCAACTGCTCGCGATATTCGTCGTCGATCGGCATGCGCCACATCTTCTCGCCTTCGCTCGCGGATGCCTTCAGGACCTTTTCGCACAGGGGATCGTTGTTGCTGAAGATGCCTGTATTGACGGCGCCGAGTGCGACTCCGATCGCTCCCGTTAACGTCGCGGCGTCGATCAGATGAGTCGCGCCTTGCTGCTTCGCGTACGTGATTGCGTCGATGAGGATGAGGCGTCCTTCGGCGTCGGTGTTCAGAACTTCGATCGTCTTGCCTGCCATCGAGGTAACGATGTCACCAGGACGCTGAGCGCGGCTTCCGACCATGTTCTCGACGGTCGGGATGAACGCCGTGACAGCGATCGATGGCTTGAACTGCGCGATCGCGCGCATCGCGCCGAGCATCGCTGCGGCGCCGCCCATGTCGCACTTCATCTTTTCCATGCCGTCGGCGGGCTTGATCGAAACGCCGCCGGTGTCGAACGTCACGCCTTTGCCGACGAGTCCTAAATGATCTGCGGACTTTGGATTGGCGGGCTTGTAGCGGAGGACGATCAGGAACGGCGGCTCCGCGCTGCCGATCGATACGCCCAACAGCGAGCCCATGCCGAGCTGCGTCATGCGATCCTGATCGAGCACGTCGCACTCGAGGCCGAAATCCTTGGCCATCCCCTGCGCGGCTTCGACGAGCTTGCGAGGCGGCAGCAGATTGCCAGGTTCATTGACCAGGTCGCGGGCGAAGTTCTGACTCTCGGCGAGCGCGCGTCCGTGCGCGGCAGCCGCGGTCAAGGCCGCTGCGTCGCCGCCGGGGACTACCAGCGTGAACTCCGCGATTTTGTTCTCACGCTTACCGGTCGATTTGTGATGGTCCTGCTCCCACGCGCCGAGGACCGCTCCTTCGATCGCAGCCGATGCAGCCTCAGGAGTCGCGATCGCGGAGTCGACGACGAACGCCATCGACTCCGCTTGGCCGCGGAAGTGGCGGATCGCGAACGAGACGAGCCTACGCAGTTCCGGAGCCTTGAACGATCCGGCTTTGCCGCCGCCTACGAGGGCGATCCGCTTGGCCTTCATCCCCGGCGGCCGGTGCAGCACCGCGTATTCATAAGCCTTGCCGGAAATTTCGCCGGTCGAGTACAGCTCCGCGCACCAGCCCGCGGCCGGCCCGCCATCGAGCGCCGCCGCGGACCCCGATAAGGGTGAGGCGTCGCCATTCTTTTCGAATCCGATTACAACCAGCACGCCGGCTTCGATCGATTCCGGTGCTGCAACTTGTACGTTGGTGTTCATTTTTATGGTTTCAATCCCGCTTTGCTTCGATTCACCGCGGCGCGAGCTTCGGATTCCATCTCGCGGTTCCGCTCGCTCTCCCGTTTGTCGTGGAACTTCTTACCCTTGGCGAGGGCGAACTCGCACTTGACGCGGCCGTTCTTCAGATAAATTTTGGTGGGCACGAGCGAGAGTCCCTTTTCCCGCGTCTTGCCGTGGAGCTTATCGATCTCGGCGCGATGCAGCAGCAGCTTGCGTTTGCGCACCGGCACGTGATTCTCGCGATTGCCGTGCGAATATTCGCTGATGTGCGCATTGACCAGCCAGGCTTCATTGCCGGAGATCTCGGCATAGGCGTCCTTGAGCTGCACCTTTCCCGTCTTGGCGGCTTTGACTTCGGTGCCTGCCAGGACGACTCCCGCTTCAAACCGGTCGAAGAGGAAATAGTTGTGGCCGGCTTGACGGTTGTCGCTCAGGATTTTGATGCCGGTGTCGGATGCCATGACGTTATCAGGTCTATCAACGGTTTGGACGTTTTGAACGTCAGGTCTAATGACGGCAAGACCAGTTCACCGTGTATCGCTCTCGTTACTATCTTGGCGGATTCTACAGAAAATTGCAAAACATGTTTCGGATCAGTAATTTACGAAGTCTTGCCGCTCCCCTGGCAGTGATCGTTCTGACGGCGGCGCTGTTACCGCCGCTGGTCTTTGGCAAGACCAAAACGGGCGAGAAGCTGGTCAAACAGGGCAGAATCGCTGAAGCGAAGAAGGATTATGACATCGCCCTCTCAGACTACGAGCAGGCGCTTGCGACTGATCCGAGCGATGCGGCGTACACGCTTTTGACCATGCGCGCGCGATTCTATGCGGCTGAAATGCACATCGCCGCCGGTCACAAATTGCGCGACGCCGGCAATCTCGAGGGTGCGCTCGCCGAGTTTACACAGGCGATGCAAAAGGATCCAGGTTCGGCGATAGCGATCGAGGAATGGAAGCGCACGCAGGCCATGATCGATCGCAATAAAAAGGCAACGACCAAGCCGGACATCAAGAAACTGACGCCGCAACAAGCTGCGCAGAACCAGATGGATGAGCAAATCGGACTGCTCGAGCCGCCGCCGGAGTTGAAGCCGATTTCCCAGCGGATCGATACGCTCAAAATGAACAATCAGCCTCCGAAGGTTTTGTTCGAGACGCTTGGAAAGATGGCCGGCATCAACGTGGTGTTCGATCCGCAGTTCGGCACTACAGGCGGCAAAACGAACTTCAATGCGGACGTTTCGAATTCGACTGTCGAAAATGCGCTCGACTACTTGTGCATGCTGACGAAGGCATTCTGGAAGCCTTTGAACGAGAACACGATCTTCATCGCCGAGGATAACGTCACCAAGCGGCGCGACTATGTCGACGACGTGGTCAAGGTGTTCTACATCAAGAATGCGACCAGCGTCCAGGAGTTCCAGGAAGTCGCAACGGCGGTGCGTTCGGTTACGGAAATCCGCCGTGTGTACACGTACAATGCGCAGAAGGCGATTCTGGTGCGCGGTCCCGCCGATGCCGTGCTGCTCGCGGAAAAGCTGATTCAGGATATCGACAAGCCGAAGGGCGAAGTGCTCGTCGACATCATGGTCATGGAAGTGAACTCGACGCGCACGCGCCAACTCGCCGCGACGATCGCGAGCGGAGGCAGCGCCGGATTGAACCTGAGCCTTGGCTTCCAGCCGAGGAGCGCGCTTGCCGGCCCGGCCGGATCCCTGGGATCGTTAGGCGCGAGCGGCGGGAGCGGAACGACTGCTAGCGGTTCGATTGGAATCGAGAGCATCGGGAAGGTCGACTTCCGCGATTTTCAGGTCAGTCTTCCCGGCGCGCTGCTGGCGGCGGTGGCATCCGATAATACGACGCGCATTCTGCAGCGTCCGCAGGTCCGGGCGTCCGATGGCCAGAAGGTGACGCTCAAGATCGGTGACAAAGTCCCGATCGCGTCGGGAAGCTTCACGCCCAGCCTGGGCGCCGTCAGCACGGCTGCCGGCACTGGACTGATCAGCAGTACGCAGTTCACCTTCACGGACGTCGGAATCATTCTCGACGTGACGCCACAGATCCACGGCACCGATGAAGTGACTCTGAAAATGTCCGTCGAAGTTTCCACCATCAGCAATTATGTGAGCATCGGCGGCATCTCACAACCTGTCATCAGCCAGCGTAAAACGGAAACGGAGCTGCGGCTGCGCGAGGGGGAAGTGAACCTTCTCGGCGGATTGTTGAACTCGCAGAGCTCCCGCACCATGTCCGGCCTGCCAGGACTGCTGAATGTGCCGGTGGTCAGTTCGCTTTTCGGCAACGAGACTCTGAATAAAGTCCAGCAGGACATTCTGATCGCGGTTGTTCCGCACATCGTTCGCACGCCGACGTACACGGCCAACGACTTCAAGACGATCTACGTGGGTAACGAGACCGATATCAAGCTGCGCAAGGGACTCGATCCGGAACAGGAAGCAGCGGCTGCCGCGGCCATTCCGAAGAATGCGAAACTGCTGGCGCCTCCGCCGGTGATGACGCAGCCCGCGGTCGAGACGGCGCCTGCGGTGAATGAACCGCCGGTGGTTTCGTTCAGTCCGGGCGGGGAAGTGGCGGCTCCGCTGGGTGGCGCGGTGACTCTGAATTTGCAGGTGAACGCCAAGGATCTCTTTACAGCCGATGGGCTGAAAGTGCAATATCCGTCGAATCTGCTGCGCCTGAACGATGTCATGCAGGGCGAGTTGATGACGCGTGAAGGGCAGAAGGTCATCTTCACGAAAGACATTCGGAACGACAAGGGCGAGGTGACCGTGTGGCTGAAACGGCTGCCCGGTGAGCCGGGGGTGAACGGCGAGGGGACGATCCTGTCGTTCGTGTTCTCCGCGATCGGACGGGGCGCTGGAATGGTGCAGTTCGAGACCGGATCCCTCAAGAATTCCCGATTGGAGCCGATCAATTTCCAACCGGCAAAAGCATCGGTGCGGATCAACTAACCATGGCGACCCGAATGAGCAGAAGAGACTTTCTGTTACCGGCTTCGGCGAAGCGGCGCGCGCGGGGATTTTCGCTGGTCGAGCTGATCGTCGCGTTTTCGATTCTGCTGACGCTGACTGCGATGTCGGTTCCGCTCGCGCGATACAAGGTCCGGCGCGATAAGGAACGCGAGCTGAATCTGGCGTTGCGCGAGATCCGCAATGCGATCGACAAATACAAGGATGCGGCGGACAAGGGCGAACTCGGGCAGATCAAGCTCGAGACTGAAGGGTATCCGGAGACGCTCGAGATGCTGGTCGAGGGCGTCAAGAAGACGGGGCAAGTGGACAAGAAGTATAAGTTCCTGCGCCGCATTCCGCGTGATCCGATGACCAACTCGACCGATTGGGGCAAGCGCAGTTGGCAGGACGATCCGAAATCGACCAGTTGGGGCGGCCAGAATGTTTTTGATGTGTACACCAAATCCACTGAAACGGCGCGTGATGGATCATCCTACACAGAATGGTAGGCTGAGGCGCGGCTTTACGCTGGTCGAAATGATGATCGTCATGGCGATCATCACCATCATCATTTCGATCGCCGTTCCGATGTACCAGAAGGCTCTCATAAGGGCCAAGGAGTCGGTGCTCAAGAACAATCTGTTCACGATGCGCACGGTGATCGACGAGTATACATACGATAAGCAAAAAGGTCCGCAATCCCTGCAGGATCTGGTGTCAGAAGGATACTTGCGCGCGATTCCAATCGATCCCATGACGAAGTCCTCGGACACGTGGCGGATCATCATGGAAGACGCGCTCACGGCTGTGAATCAGACCGATCCCGGGATCTTCGACGTGCGTTCGGGTTCTGACGGGAAGTCGCTCGACGGCTCGCTTTACTCGGACTGGTGAGGATGGCTCACGTGAATCCGTCGCGCGTCGTCTTCGCCGGGAACATGTTCGAGACGAATCTCGATTCGATCGTGCGGCATGAGCCGCGGAAATCGCTCGCCCCACTCGATCAGCACAATCGCATCGCGATCGAATAATTCATCAAGCCCCAGCGTGGCGACCTCCTGCTCCGTATCGAGCCGGTAGAGATCGATGTGATACACGCGCGGCGGCGAATACTCGTGAATCAGAGTGAACGTCGGACTCGCGACTTCCTCATGCGACGCCGCGCCGAGACCTTCGATGATCCCTTGTGTAAGCGTCGTTTTTCCCGCGCCCAGATCGCCGATCAGCAGCACTACGGCTTTCGACGGAAGTTCACGTGCGATCGCGCGGCCGCGCTCGCGGGTCTCCTCGGCCGAGTGAGTCTCGTAGGTCTTCGACACGGCGCTTATCGACCAGTTCGTCCGGAGTTCTGCGTGCGCTTTTCACCCGCCCAATATAGGCTGACTTCGTGGCCATCCGGATCGTCCAGATACGCGTGCTTCCAGCCCCACGGCATCACTGCTGGAGGCTTCGTGAACACGACGCCGGCCTTCGAGAGCCGGTCAACTGTTCCCTCGAGATCGGGACATTCGAAGTAGAGGCGGATTCCGCCAGGATAGAACTCGCCGCCGGGGCGCAAGCCATGCAGTGCGATCGTCGAATCGCCTTCAGGGGGCCGCAACCGCGCGTACACGGGCCTTCCTTCATGCATGAACTCCTCGAGCAGAGTGAAGCCGAGTTGATCGCGATAGAAAGTCAATGCGCGGGCGACATCGCGCGAGTAGATCATGGCGTGATTGAAGTTCATCCGAAGCCCCTCTTATTTCGAAAGCAGATAGACGGCGAACGTCCCGAGCCAATGGCCGCCTTCATAATGTGCGCCTGTGACCGCGCGCAATCCGTCATCGGCGTGCAGACGTGCAGTCGCGCGCAGCGATGCGATGCGCGCATCGGCGGAAGGAAGGGCGGTGGCGATGCGATCGAGCATCCAGGCGCGGCTCAGATTCAATCCATCGAGATGCGCCAACTTGCCGTCGGAAGGATCCGCGACCACGCCCGGCGCGAGCCACGTGGACGTTCCATTCTTCGGAATATCCGGCAGGAACTGCGCGAGCCATGCGCTGAATTCATCGCGCGGCAGCACGCGCCGCATGACGTCCGCTTCGGCGATGCAGGGCGACAGAAAATCCTCACCGGAGGGCTCATAACTGATCGGACAGGCACGATCTTGGAGATAGAAATCGCGTGCCTTGCGTTCGAGCAACTGATGGAACTCCGGATGATCATTCGATGCCGCGTAGTCGAGCAGCAGTCCCATGCTGAAGGCCGTGCTCGAGTGTTCACCCGAGCGTACTGGATGCGTGAGCTTCGGCAACCAAACCGTGAGCGCAGCGATCGCCGAGGACTCGAGCGGCTCGAGGCTGTGCGACCACTGTTGCGCTTGCGGATCATCCCAATGACGCAGCTCCGACGCGAGTTGCAACAGCCACGCGAGCCCATAAGGACGCTCGAATCCGGCGCGTCCAGGTGCGGATATATAAGCTGCCTCGCCCGCCAGATTCTCTTTCGTCAACGACTGCGCGAGCGCGGCCCTGACGCGCGGCGTGAAATCAGCCTCCGGATACTGGTGCGCCAAGCGTGCCAGCAGCCAATGGCCGTGCACCGAGGAGTGCCAGTCGAAGCATCCGTAGAAGGCCGGAGTCAGTTCGCGCGCGGTCTTCGCGTCCGCGGCGGAGTTCATGAGATGGGCGATCTTCGTCGGATATTCGCGGTGGACGCAATCGAGCGCCAGTTGGGCGAATCGTCCGGCGGTGTGCGCATCGAGCGCGGGTAGAGCGGGCGTAGCGGCGTTCATGAGCAGCGGCACGGCAGCAGCGAGAATCGTAGGCAGGACGCGCAAGACTTGATCTTATCGCGCGTTCGCCGGCGCCGCTGGAGGAACCGACTGCTGCTTCACGACTCCGGCCGATGCTTCGTCCATCGAAACATGATTGTGGTCGAGCGTTTCACCGAGCGTCTGTTCGAGTCCGAGCCTCGCTCGATTGAAGGTCGCACGCGCGGTGACTTCGGCCGAGCGGGCCGTCGCCTCGCTGCGCTGAGCGTCAATGACCGCGGAGATCGTCGAGTCACCCAATCCAAAACGCTGCTGTTCCTTCTTGAGCAACTCCGATTGCAGGGCGAGTGAATCGACTGCGACTGAGTAGCGAGTCCGCGCCTGGCGCAGGGCGATCATCTGATTCGAGATGTCGACCACGAGTTGATTCAGGGTGCGGCGCGTGATCAGATCCCCTTGCCGCAATTGCAATTGATCGATGCCGTAGTCGGCTTGCGCCTGGCGGTTGTGAAGCCTCGCATTGAAGTTCACGCCGACCTGCCGCGTTTTGAAATCGCCACGGAAAATCTGGCCGAACGCATTCGCTGATCCGCCGACAAAGTAAGGATCCGCCTGGTCTTCCGGTCCGCCAGGCTGGATCTGCGGCTCGCCCGCAAGACCAACCGAGCTAATCGCGCCGATGCCAACGAGCGTGGGCAAAAGATTGTTCTTCGTGCCTTCCGCCAGGATCTCCTGGCTTTCATCGTTGATCTTGCTGATCGCCACGTCGGGCCGATTCTTCAATGCCCGCTTCACTAATTCGCGCAGGGGCGGTATTTCATCGCGCTCCGGAATTTTGATCGTGTCGAGCGGCACGACGTCGACCGAATCGAGGAGCGGATCGGCGATCCCATCGCGGCTCAGAACGTCCTTGAGCAGCGTGTCCTGCTGATGCTTGGTGGCGAGGGCGAGCGCCAACTCGCGCTGGCGGGTCTTGAAATCCGCTTCCGCTCGGAAGATCTCGAACTTGGCCTCGGCGCCGAGCCGGACCTCTTCGGTGAGATCGTGGAACAGCTTCTCGGCGACACCAAGAATCGCCTGCCGCGCTTGTATGTCTTCGGCGGCGGTGACCACATCCCAATAGCGGCCTTGGACCGCGGCGACGACGCTCATCACCTGCGAGCGGAATGTTTCGGCGGCGATGTTGCGCCGCATATCCGCAACGCGTATGAAGCGGCTGTTGACGCCGATCCCGAATCCTCGCAGGAAATTGTGCTGGACGTAGATCTGCATCACGGGCGCAACCGACGGGTTCAGGATGTCGCTGGGCGCGGTCTCCTGCAGGAACGAATAATTAGTCGTAAGCTGCGCGTAGCCGCCGGTCAGGAAGCCTTCCTGGATGAGAGAATCGCTGATGCGCTTGTACTGAACAAGAGCGGTCGTTTGGCTCACGACGGTGTTGAACTGTGGAATCGTTTGATGCGAGAACACGGTGGAGTTCTGAACCACGGGATCGAGCACCGGCGTCACAGGACCGATTTGGGAGATAGCCGCGCCGCCCGTGTTACCGCTCCCGTTATTTCCGTTGCCGTTCGAAAGTCCGGCGCTCACCTCGCTACCGACCACGCCTTGTCCGCTGGTCGCCTGATTGACCACAGAGGTCGCCGAAGGAACGCCGCGCAACGAGCCGCCGGCCTGGGCGCGCACATATCCCCACTCCGCGGAGATGGGTCCGTAGCGCGCAACCTCGAGATCGAGATTGTTCTCGAGCGCGATTGCGATGGCGTCCTGCACCGTTATATACAGTTTTCCCGCGCGAATCAAGCTGTGCAAACGTCCGTTGTTCTTGAGCTGCGCCGGCGGAATGTAGTCCTGGCGATACGGTCTCGTGAGCAGTGAGCTGGTGGGACGGTCGACCTCTCCCGCACGCGATTGTGCGGAAATGTTTGAACTGCTCAACACGCTGAGGCAGGCGGTGATAGCGAGCGTTTGACGGGCCGTCATTTCACATTCTCCGGAATCGAGCTCGGCCGGACCACATGTCCAGCGACCGCCTCGCCGATTTCGATGTGATTGATGTCGAGCGTGCGGCCCACAGCCTGATCGAACGCGATCTGCGCGTGTGTGTAGTTCGCCATCGCCTGTACCTCGAGGCTCTGATCGTTCGTCACGTCACGCTGAGACTGCACGACTAGCGCGATGGTCGACTCACCGAATCGGAATCGGTTCTGCTCGGCTTCGAGCGTCTCTTTCGCAAGTTGGCTGGTCGCGACCGCTGTCTCATAGCGGGCACGCGCCTGCTGCAGCGCGATGACCGCGTTCTTCACTTCGACGCGCACCTGGCTGATGGACTTCTGCAGTTGCAACTCGCCCTGCCGCATTTGCAACTGGTCAGCCACATAGTCGCCTTGCGCCTGGCGGTTGCGGAATGGAATGTTCAACGAGAAGCCCGCGGAATAGTTCGGATAGTTGCGCCGGAAAATCTGCGCCAGCAAGTTGCCGTATCCTCCGACGACGTAGGGATCGGGCACGCCATAGAAGTTCCCGACGTTGAGCGCGTTCGGAGAGCCGGTGAGTCCGTTATTGGTGAGTTCCGCAAACGCTGATAACGTCGGCAGCAAAGCGTTCTTCGTGCCGGCGAGGTTGATGCGGCTGCTCTCGAGGTTGATGCGCGTCTGTTCGATTTCCGGACGCGCGGCTAAAGCCTCCTTGATGAGTTCAGGCACCGGCTTGAAGTCGTCCTTTTCCGGAACGACGATCTTGTCGAGCGTGATGACGTGCACGTCATCGAGCCACGGAGTCGCAATGCCGTTGCGGCTGAGAGCGTTCTTGAGGACGGTCTCCTGCTGCAGCACGTTGGTCTGCGCGATCAGCAGATCCTGCTTGGTGTTCGACAACTCGGCGGCGGCGCGCGTGATTTCGATCGACGCCATCGCGCCCAGCTTCACTTGCGCCTCGTTATCGTCCCGCAGCTTCTGTGCGGTCGCCACGGCCTGATCTTTGATCCGAAGATCCTCGCGGAAACTCACCAGATCCCAGTACAGATTCAGGATCGCCGCGACCGTCACGATCACCTGATGTTTGAACTGCAGTTCCGAGACCTTCAGGTTGTTGCGAGCCACGCGGATGTTGCGATTGTTCACCGGGCGGCCGAAGCCTTGCAACAGCGGCTGCTGGACGAAGAAGTCCAGATACGCGTTGGTGTACGGATTCAACAGCACCGACGGGCTGTTCACGGCGCTCCGATACGAGGAGTAACTGAGCTGGGCCTGCGTACCGGTGAGGAACTGTTGGAAGTAGCCGAACTGGAACTGTTGGCTACTGTTGACCAGCGAGGGAGTGTTGCTCAACAACGTATTGCTGAGCGGTGTCGTCGAATGCTGGAATTGAGCGTTCGCAAACAGCACCGGATCGAGCGCCGGAGGCGTGGTTCCAATTTGAATAACGATGCCGCCGCCGGAGCTGACGCCGCCGCCGCCACCGAGTCCGCCCGCGTTCACGGTCACGCCGGCGAGGCTCACGCTCTCCGGTCCCGCGGCGATCGGAACGCTGACATCGCGAAGAAATCCGCCGCCTGAGGCGCGGCGCAGGACTTCCTGCGACAAATACGGAGCATAGCGCTGGATCGCGATATCGACGTTGTTCTCGAGCGCGAGCGCGATGACGTCCTGCGCGGAGAGATACAGATTCCCCGCACGCACCAGCGACTCGAGCCTTGGTGTGTTCGAAAGGTTGGCTGGCGAAACGCTGCGGCGATCCAAATGGAACGGCCGTATCAGCCACTGGCCTGGGTTCTTAGGGACGGGAGTCTCGACAGTGACTTCCGGCCGGACTTGTGCGTGGGTGCTGAGGGCATTGGCAGCGACGCTCAGTACCAAAAGGGTTCGAATCGATTTCATCGGCTGGTCTAAGCCAGTGTAAGCAATTCAATGACCAGCGTGAGTTTCGTTTACTGTGAACACACTCGGGCGGAGGCGCGTTCATTCCCGGTATCAAAGTGTCCGCTTTTGCGACGAGTGGGATCTAAAAGGCTGGAGTGAGACCTGACAAATGACCCGGCCACCGACATGACCGGGCCTTCGAGCGACCTTGTCCCCCCATTCTCAGGCTTTGGTTGGGACTCGGGTATGTTCCCAGTCTCCGGCAGTCCTGCAAGATCGAAAAGCAAATGGAATACCCGCCGGTCTCCTCAACCGGCGGGCTGGTATCGACGGCCTCGGACGGCGCTCGGTTCTTTTGTTGAACTCTGTTGTTAGGCTCCGTCCGGTCTCACAGAACTACGCGCGGCGGCCGCGAAAACAGGCTCAACTTTCTTTTGCTCCGGTCTTGAAGTGGGCGTACCATGTTACGAAGGTGCCCTTCGTGAAACTGATTCCCATCATTCTGTGTTCGACCGCGTTGCTGTTGAAGGCCGAACTGCCGTCGGCGACACAGGCTGCCATCGACCACGCGGTGACGGGCGTGCTGCAGGATACTCTCGTGCCCAGCGCGTCGATCGCTGTCGTGAAGGATGGCAAGCTCGAATACGCGCATGCGTACGGCTTCGCGAGGCTCGATCCGAAGATGCCGGCCGCCGCGTCGATGCGCTATAAGATCGGATCGAACAGCAAGCAGTTCGTTGCGACCGCGATCCTCATGCTCGCCGAGGAAGGGAAGTTGTCGTTGAACGATCCCGTGTCGAAGTACATTCCGGGACTGACGCGCGGAAAGGACATCACGATCCGCCATTTGCTCACGCATACGTCCGGATATCAGGATTATTATCCGCTCGACTACGTGGCGCCGTTCATGACGCACCGCGCGACTCCGCAGTCGATCATCGACACATGGGCGAGGAAGCCTCTCGATTTCGAGCCTGGTGCGGAATGGCAATACAGCAACACCAATTTTACGATTGCGGGCATCATCATCGAGCAACTGACGGGCAAGCCGTTGTTCGACTTTTGGAAAACGCGCATCTTCGATCCTCTTGGCATGACGACAGCGATCGATGCCGAGCGCGTCGAGTGGAGCGCGTCGGATCCGCAGGGTCACACGCGCAATGCTCTGGGACCGGTGCGCGCGGTTCCGACGGAGGCTCCCGGATGGCTGTTCGCCGCTGGGCCGCTTGCGATGTCCGCGAGCGACCTGGCGCGCTGGGACATCAGCCTCATGAATGATGCATTGTTGAAGCCCGAGTCGCTCGAGGCGCTCACCACTTCGGGGAAATTGAACAACGGCAAGTCGACTGGATACGGGCTCGGACTGGGCGTTGGCAAGACGGCCGCCGGCCATCGCCGCTGGGCACATGGCGGCGGGACCGCCGGCTTCATCAGCCAGAACGTCACGTATCCCGATGACAAGATGGCAATCACGGTATTGACGAACGGCGAGGCTGGCGCCGCTGGCCGGATTCATCACGAGATCGAACAGATCATGCTCGAGCCGGCGGCAAATGCGGCATCCGCATCGGCGCTCGCGAACGCGCGCAAGATCTATGAAGGACTGGCGGCCGGCCGCGTCGAGCACGAGTTGCTGGCGTCGGACGCGATCGCATATTTCAGTCCTCAAGTCGTGAAGGATTACGAAGCATCGCTCAAGCCGCTCGGCACGCCGACGCAATTCCGGCAGACCGGATCCGCGGAACGCGGAGGCATGACGATCCGCTCGTACCGCGTCAACACGCGAACGAAAACGGTCGTGATTTCGACCTTCGTCGATCCCTCGGGAAAGTTCGCGCAGTTCCTGATTTATCCGACTGGTGAATGATTCACGGCTTCCTGGCGAAGCATCCGATGACGAGCGGCGATGGCATGCACGCCATCTTCGATGCCGCTTCCGAGCGAAGCCGCTCCGCAAGCGTGTCGATATCGAATTCGTTCGGCGCAATGACGCCGGCCGCAATCATCCGCGGCAGCATGCTGCGTATCGTCTCAGCGAACCACTCATAGAAAGGACTGTCAGGCCCGGAATCGAGCACGATTTCGCCCAGGCAATCCGGCTTGAGAAATCCTGCCGAGAGGAACAGGTGGCAGAGCTGAGTTCCGATGTTGGCGTGCGTCGCCTTGATCATGAACCGGCGTATCCGGTCGAAACTGTCATCGCGCGCCGTAAGAGTCGGATAAGAAGGATGGGCCACGCTGAAATCGGACTCGTGGAAAGCCGCGACTCCGCCTGAACGCAGCGCGGCGAACGCCTTCTTCACTATCTCGAACGGATCCTTCGTGTGAACCAAAATGTAGCGGCCGATGGCGGCATCAAACGCGGCATCCGCCTCGAATTCGTTCAGATCGGCGCGCCGGAATTCGATCCAGCCGATACCTTCCGCACTGGCTCGGGCCCGCGCGACATCGAGCGCCTGTTCGTCGAGATCGAGCGCTGTAACGTGGCCTGTGGGTCCGGTCAGCCGTGCGGCGATCAAGGAAACGTCACCCACTCCGCAGCCGAATTCGAGCACGCTCATTCCAGGGCCGATTCCGGCGCGTTGCAATAGACGCTCCGTGAGAGGGTTCAGAACGACGGCTTGCAGAGCCAGGCGGCGGCGTTCGCGCTCATTCCGCCCCCTCACATATTCGGAGGATTCCGGCATCTCGAAAGTCTAGCATTGGTGCCGCCGTTTGCCTCAAACGTCCTCGATCCGTTAACCTAAGCTTTCGTTCGTTTTCAAGCGCGCCGGATTCCCGCTCTGCGCTTGACTTCATTCCCAGTAAAGGTCAACACTCAATATTCATGGCACAGGACACCCCTATTACGGTCGCGCACGGCGACGGCATCGGCCCGGAAATCATGGCGGCCACGCTGCACATCCTTAAGGAAGCCGGCGCGTCACTCGCGATTGAAGAGATCGAAATCGGCGAGAAAGTCTATCTGCGCGGCAACTCGGCCGGCATCGATCCCAGTTCCTGGGAATCCCTGCGGCGCACGAAGGTCTTCCTGAAAGCGCCGATCACGACTCCGCAGGGGGGCGGATTTAAGAGCCTCAACGTAACGACGCGCAAGGCTCTCGGACTCTACGCCAACGTGCGGCCCTGCGTTTCGTATCATCCGTTCGTCAGCACCAAGCATCCGAAAATGGATGTCGTAATCGTTCGCGAGAACGAGGAAGATCTCTACGCCGGCATCGAATATCAACTGAGCCCGAACGTCATGCAGACGTTGAAGCTGATCTCGCGGCCGGGAAGCGAAAAGATCGTCCGCTACGCCTTCGACTACGCGCGCCAGCACAATCGCAAGAAGGTCACCTGCTTCACCAAAGACAACATCATGAAGATGAGCGACGGCCTGTTCCACAAGGTCTTCGACGAGGTGGCCGCCGAGTATAAGGACATTGAGAACGAACATTGGATCGTCGACATCGGCGCCGCGAAGATGGCCGATACGCCCGAGGCGTTCGACGTCATCGTGATGCCTAATCTGTATGGTGACGTGCTCTCGGACGTGGCCGCGCAGATTGCCGGTTCAGTCGGATTGGCCGGCTCATCGAACATTGGCATGCAGTGCGCGATGTTCGAGGCGATTCACGGTTCGGCTCCGCGTCGCGCCAATCAGAATATGGCGAATCCGACGGGATTGCTGCTCGGTTCGGTCCTGATGCTGGTGCACATCAATCAGGTCGACGTCGCCTCGCGCGTGCATAACGCGTTCCTGAAGACGATGGAGGATGGCATCCACACCTACGACATCTTCAAGGAAGGCACCAGCAAGCAGAAGGTCGGAACCAAAGAATTCGGCGAAGCGATTGTCGCGCGTTTGGGCCAATTGCCGGAGACGCTGAAGGCGCGGAAGTACTCGCCGCATACCGACAAGACGTCCGAGGCGACCTTCGGTACGGCAAAGACTGAACTCGTCGGCGTCGACGTGTATGTCGAAGGACCGGATCGCAATCCGAAGACGATCGCCGACATCATGCAGAAGGCGGATGGCGGCGGACTCAAGCTGAACATGATGTGTAACCGCGGTGTCAAAGTCTGGCCAGACGGCTTCGCTGAGACGTTCTGTGTGGACGCATTCCGCTGCCGCTTCCAGAGTCCGACGGGGATCCCGGTGTCGCCCTATCAGATCACGGCGCTGCTCGACCGGTTGGCCGGAGTCGGCGCGACCGTCGTCAAAACCGAATACCTGCGGACGTTCGACGGCAAGCCGGGATTCACGCTCGCACAAGGCCAGTAGGCAAAAATGGATCCAAAACCGCTGGTGGGCGTGATCATGGGTTCGACCTCCGATTGGGAGACCATGCAGCACGCCCGCGCGATTTTGGATCGGTTCGAGATTCCGCACGAATGCCGGATCGTGTCGGCTCACCGCACGCCCGATCTGCTGACGTCATACGCGAAAGAAGC
>DASXZC010000042.1:0-5211 GCA_036502165.1 Bryobacteraceae bacterium | reverse complement strand
TCTCCGCCGCCCCGCAAAGCGAATTCGCCGTCGCCTCGGTCCGCCCGAACGCCATAGGAAACTCCGGCGGCAAAGAAGGAGTCGACGAAAAGATCACAGTCACGCCCGCAAGCGTCATCCTGTCGAACGTCACCCTGCGCTCGCTCATCCGCTGGGCGTACGAACTGAGCGACTACCAACTCTCCGCCCCCTCGTGGATCGCTTATCAGCACTACGACATCTCCGCCAAGGCTTCGAACGAAGTTCCCCCGCATGAGCTACGCCTCATGATGCGGAAATTACTCGCGGATCGTTTTCATCTCGAAATCAGAAGCGAATTGAAAGAACTTCCCACCTACGAAATGACCGCTCAGCCAAAGAAACGCGACAAAATGAAGCCCTCGACCGGCACCGATCCCTCAATGAAGTTCGCCGAAGGCACCCTCGAGTTCCACGCCTATTCAATGGCCGACCTCGCCGATCGCCTCGCCACGCGCCCCTTCAAACTCGACCGCCCCGTCATCGACAAAACCGGACTCGTTGGCCGTTACGACTTCACTCTCGCCATCGCCGACGACGTCCGCGGCATGAAGCTCGCCTTTGAAGGAATGGAGCAGAACAACCCCGGTTCCCCTTCCATCCTGACGTCCTTCGCGACCAGTTAGGGCTCGACTTCAAAGGGCGCAAAGCCCCCATCGACAGCCTCACCGTCGAACACGTGGAAAAAGTTCCCACCGGCAACTGATCTCAATCCCTTCTGAGCGCCAGCACCGGATCCACTCGCGCCGCCCTTCGCGCCGGAACCCAGCAAGCGAGCGCCGCCACCGCCATCAACACGAGCGCCGTCCCCACAAACGTCACCGGATCCGTCGGACTCACTCCGAACAACAGGCTCGCGAGCAGATGCGTCAGCGCCAGCGCGGCGACCACGCCGACCGCCGTCCCCACCACCGCCAGCGTTAACCCTTGCTTCAGCACAAGGCCGAGGACGTTCGCATACCGCGCCCCCAACGCCATCCGCACGCCGATTTCGTTGGTGCGTTCAACGACGAAGAAATGCATCAAGCCGTAAATTCCAATCGCCGACATCGTCAACGCGATCAGCGAAAACAGACCGAATAACGAAGTCTGAAAGCGCCGGTCTTCACTCTGCTCGGCGATCTGTTCTCCGACCGTCGCCACGTTGAACTTCGCCACCGTCGGATCGATCGACTGGATCTCTTTCCTCACCGCCGCCGCAGTCAACATCGGATCGGAAGACGTGCGCACAATGACGTCCATCATATCGTCGGGCCGCTGCTCTTCCGGCAGGAAAACCTGCGGCGCGGGCTGCTTCTCAAAACCCTGCCGCCGCATATCGCCCGCTATCCCGATTACTTCAACCCAAGGCTGATCAGCCCAGATTCGAAATCGCTTCCCCATCGGATTCTCACCCGGCCAGAACGTCCGCGCCATCGCCTCGTTGATGATCGCCACCGGCGTCGAGCCTTTGCGATCGTCATCGTTGAACAGCCGTCCACTCTTCAGTGGGATCCCCGCCGTTTCGAGAAAGGGTCCCGAAACGACGTCCGCACAAGGCCCCGGCTGCTGCCGCGCAGGCCGTCCTTCCATGAGAACGGAATCCTCCGGATCGGAACGCAAAAATCCCGTGACCGCGGCCGCCGTGCTGACGCCAGGCAGCGACCGCACCCGCTCAACCGCATCGCGGAAATACGCTGCCTGCTGCTCACCGGTGCGCCCCGTGTGCAAATCGACGCGCATGATTAGCAGCTTGTCTGGCCGGAATCCAGGATCCACGCGCTCGAGCAAAGCAAAGCTCCGCACCAGCAAACCCGCCCCCGCAAGCAGCACCAGCGCAATCGCGAACTCCCCGATGACGAGCAAATCGCGAACCCTGCGATCGGCCGCCGTGAACCAATGGCGGCTCCGTGCAACCGTCGCACCCCCAGTCCGGAAGGCCGGCCACAGCCCGGAAACGATCGCCGTGAATACCGACAGCGCGAACGTAAACCCAAGCACCGTCCCATCGATCCGCGCCTCGCCGAGCCTTGGGATATCGCGTGGACCATACGCCACAATCCCGCGCAGCGCCACACCCGCCAACCCGAGCCCGAGCAGTCCTCCCGCCAGCGCCAGCACGAGATTCTCTGTCAACAACAATGCCGCAAGCCTCCCGCGCCCAGCTCCCAAAGCCCGTCTCACTGCGAATTCCCGCTCGCGCGCCGACCCGCTCGCGAGCAGCAGATTCGCCACGTTGATGCACGCGATCAGCAGCATCAGGAACACCGATCCCAGCAACACTGCCAGAGGACGCTCAACCGATCCCGTCGTCTGCGTCCGCAGCGGCACCACGCGGATCTCCGGGAGTTCTCTATTCTCCGGATGTATGGACGCAAGCCGGCTCGCAATGCGGCTCATATCCGCCTGCGCCTCGTCGAATCCGACTCCGTTCCGCAGACGCCCCAATGTGAACCAGATCGAAAAGGAACGCGAACCCGTATGGTCGCGCGTCGTCCAGTACCGGTGCGCCGTGACCGGCTCCCACAGTTGCGTGTCTGCAAACGGATATTGGAACGACTCCGGCATCACGCCGATGACGCGCGACTTTCGTCCGTCCATCAGCACGTCCGCACCAACAGCCTGCGGCGATCCTCCAAAGTTGCGCTGCCACAAGCGATAGCTCAGCACCACGACCGGCTCCGCGCGCCGTTCCTCTTCCTCGCCGAAGACGCGCCCCAGCACCGGCTCGACGCCAAGCAGAGGAAAGAAATCCGCCGAGACCCGTGCCGAGCGCATACGCTCCGGAGGCCCGCCAGGATTGCCTAACAAGAATGTCTGCGCCCCGAAGAACGTCAGTTCCTCGAAGGAATGATTGCCGCTCTTCCAGTCCTCAAAGTTGGGCAGCGATACGCGCCCCTGCCGGATTTCGTGCGCCGAATTCTCCTGCCACAACATCGCCAACCGGCCCGGATCGCGATACGGCAACGGCCGCAGCAGCACCGCATTCATGACGCTGAAAATCGTCGAATTGGCTCCGATCCCCAACGCGAGCGTAACGATCACGACCAGGCTGAACGCCGGCCGCCTTCGGAATAGCCGGAACGCCTGCCGCACATCGCGCGCGATCGAATCGATCCACAGCCAGCGCCCCCTTTCGTAGAATGCCTCTTCAACCGACGTGACGTTCCCAAACGCCCTCCGTGCTGCGGAGTCCGCATCGTTCCCGCCCTGCCCCGCCTCACGAAGCTGATCCGCCTCGAGCGCCAGGTGCGACTCGATTTCCTCCGAGAGATCGCTCAGCGGACGCTTCTTCTTGCGCCAGAACATCGCCGGTTATCCTTTCTCGGGCTCCGCCGCCGGCGTCAATATGCGCGCGATCGCGTGTACGATCCGGTGCCACTCGCCCGTCTTGAGCGTGAGCTGTTTGCGCCCCTTCGCTGTGAGTTGATAAAACCGCGCCTTGCGATTATTTTCGGATGTGCCCCATTCGGCCTTGACCCAATCCTTCGCCTCGAGCCGTTGCAGCGCGAGGTAAAGCGAACCGTGATCGACGAGAAAGACGTCCTCAGACTGCTGCTGGATCGACCGCGCGATCCCCTGCCCATGCCGCGGACCCAGCACGAGCGTCTGCAAAATCAGCAAATCGAGCGTCCCTTGCAGCAGCGCCGCTCGTTCCTTATCGTCGTTTGAGCTTTGGGTTGGCATCCGACACGAGTGTACGCCTAACTCGGGTCGGATGTCAACAGGAAGCTCCACTCACCCGCCCGGATCCTGGCCTCCACTTCCTCACGATTCGGAAACGGAATCCGCGGCAGCATGGTCCCGAGCTTCTCGTAGAACAACCGTCCGAAGTCCTGCGGCACGAAGACCGGCGGACTCGGGAACCCACCGAACCTCCCATCGATCGTCGCCTCGCCGCTGTCAGCGCTCACGTGCGTGACAAACTCCGGCCGGCGATCGAGCAGCGTATTCATATAAGCCATGAGCACCGCCAACTCGCGGCACTGCACCGGCCTCAGCGGTTCTGGCTGTTGCGCAATTCTATGCCCGAGCACCGACGCCACGAAGCCCCCATCGTTGAAAACGGCAAAGAATACGACATCGCTCAACCGCAGCATCATCGCCATGCCCGGAGCATAATCCATGTAATCGAAATCGCCGAACATGCTACCGGTCTCCGCCTTCATCACGAGCAGCGTCCCATACGCTTGCGGACCAATCTTCGCTCCCGTATAAAACGCCCGTGCCAGGCAGTGTAGATGGTACATCTCGCCCCAATCGGTCAGTTCCGAAATCTGCCCCGACTCGACCCGGCGATCCGGATCGATGCGATACTCCCGATCCTTCAAGTGGGTCTTCAGGAAAATGAGACTCAACCATGAGTAGATCTGTTGCCGTCCATCGGAGGTCCGCATATGTTCGCGCACCGCCCCGATTCCGTTCCCAATCACTCTCGAAAGAGGCGTCTCGAAGTTCCTCTCCATCGAGTCGTTGCACGCCTTACAACACGGCACTTTGTATTTCGTGTAGCCGACGATTGTCCCGCCCGCGAGTTCGATCGTTTCACGCTCGAGTCCGTACCGGCGGACAATCCAATCCGGAATGACATGTTCCTTGTTGAACGTCACGCTCCCCGGCGCGGCGCAGCAAATGAAGCAATGTTCGCCATCGACGACATCCCGCAGAAACTCGCTGACCGGCAGGAAAGGAATCCTGTTCATACGTATCCATTTTGCCGCGCCAAAACGCTATCCTGGAAACGTGAGCGTCATGAAGAGCCCCGGAATGATCAGCGCCAAAGCCGCATTCCTCGCCTACATCGTGCTCGCCACGTTGGCCCTCACGACCCTCGATGGCGACATGCGCAAATACGTCCTCATCGCGATCGCTTTGTTCGCGGTGAAGACCTACGTGGACATCCTCAGACGCCGCATCGCCGCCAACGAGGAAGCCGAAGCAGCCGCCGCTGAATCAGCCGCGTCGCCACTCGCGGACGTGAGCTCCAGCACTGAGCCCTGAGTTCAACCGCGGATCATCGACCGGCTCACCAGCAACCGTCTTGAGCGGCAACACCCCCGCCCAAATCGGCAGCGCATAATCCTCTTCATCATCGATCGGCCCACCCGTGCGGACCTTCGCCGAAGCTTCATCGAGCGCGATCTTCAACACACTCGTCCCCTTCAACTCCTGCGGAGCCGGCTGCCGCACTTCATCCCACCTTCCCGGGATCAA
>DASXZC010000041.1:0-35094 GCA_036502165.1 Bryobacteraceae bacterium | reverse complement strand
GAAGCCGCTGCGCGAGTTGTTAGACCTCCGCACGCGGTTATCCGACTTGCGCGGCAGCCTGCAGGGCAACGACAAGCTCGAGGAAGTCCTGCTGTCGACTGTCGGCGACAACGACAAACTCACCAAGCTGAAAGACGAATTGGGTAAAAAGGAGTAGCACATGGGTGAAGCTCAAAAACAATCTGCGAGAGCATCGGAAACTGTTCTCGAAGGCAGCCTGCTCGATCAAATCGTCGATGAAGGCCGCATCGCCAAAGAACCTGCCGCAAAAGAACGCGGCAAGGAACTGATTAAGGAATTCGTCAATCAGGTGCTCGATGGTTCGATGACCGTCAGCCGCGACGTTGAGTCAATGATCAACGCCCGCCTGGCGCAGATCGACCATCTGCTCTCGATTCAGTTAAACGAAATCCTGCATAACGCCCAGTTCCAGAAACTGGAAGCAACCTGGCGCGGACTGAAGTACCTCATGGATCAGTCCGAGACCAGCGTGCAGCTGAAGATCAAGATCTTTAACTGCAACAAGCGGGAACTGCTGAAGGACCTGCAGCGCGCACCGGAGTTCGACCAAAGCACGTTGTTCAAGAAAGTGTACGAAGAAGAATTCGGAACGTTCGGCGGCGCGCCCTTCGGCGCGTTGATGGGCGACTACGAATTCGGCCGCAGCCCGGAAGACATCGAATTGCTGGAACGCATTTCGCAGACGGCCGCGGCGGCTCACGCTCCGTTCCTCACTGGCGCGGATCCGAGCCTGTTCAACCTGGACAACTTCACGACGCTCGACGCTCCGCGCGACCTGGCGAAGATTTTCGACACGACCGAGTACGCCAAGTGGAAGAGCTTCCGCCAAAGCGAAGACTCGCGTTATGTCGGTCTGTGCCTGCCGCACGTGCTGATGCGTTTGCCGTACGGCAAGGACACCAAGCCGATCGAGACTTTCTCGTATGAAGAAGGCATCGACGGCACCGATCACACCAAGTACCTGTGGGGCAACGCAGCCTTTGCAATGGCGGCGCGCGTCACCACGGCGTTCGCCAACTTCGGCTGGTGCGCCTCGATCCGCGGAGTGGAAGGCGGCGGACTGGTGGAAGGTCTGCCGGTTCACAACTTCTACACTGACGAAGGCGACGTGGCTTTGAAGTGCCCGACCGAAGTCCCGATCACGGACCGTCGCGAAAAGGAATTGGCCGACCTCGGCTTCGTTCCGCTCGTGCATTGCAAGGGCACCGACTATGCCGCGTTCTTCTCGGTTCAGTCGGCGCAGAAACCGAAGCTCTACGACAAGGACGCGGCCAACGCGAACGCGCGTCTGTCGACCCAGTTGCCGTACATTTTCGCCGTTTCCCGTTTCGCTCATTACCTGAAGGTCATGATGCGCGACAAGATCGGCAGCTTCATGTCGCGCTCGGAATGCGAGACGTGGCTCAACAAGTGGATTCTGCAATACGTACTGCCGGACGACAACGCCGGTCCGACGTATAAGGCGCAGAAGCCCTTGCGCGAAGCGGCCATTCAGGTCGTGGACGTCCCCGGCAAGCCCGGCGCTTATCGCGCTGTCGCTTTCCTGCGGCCTCACTTCCAGTTGGACGAACTCTCGGTGTCGTTGCGGCTGGTTGCTGACCTTCCCGCCTCTGCCCGTAAGTAAAAATCAGATCATCCCAAAACGCGTGACCCGGTTTTCGATCGGGTCGCGCGTAGATAAGTGAAGGAGAACAAAAGCCATATGGCTCAAGTAGATTATTTTCTGAAAATTGACGGCATCGACGGCGAGTCGCTGCAGAAAGGGCATGAGAAGGAACTCGAGCTCATGTCGTTTTCCTGGGGCGAGAGCAACGCGGGTTCGTTCGCCGGTAACATCGGCGGCGGCTCGGGCAAAGTCTCGATGCAGGACTTCCATTACACGATTCCGATCAACAAGTCCTCACCGAAGCTCTTCCTGGCTTGCGCCACTGGCGAGCACATCAAGAACGCGGTTTTGACCTGCCGCAAGGCCGGCAAGACGCAGCAGGAATTTCTGAAATGGAAATTCACCGACCTGTTGATTTCGAGCTACAACACGGGCGGCAGCGGCGGTTCGGACGTCATTCCAATCGACCAGGTGAGTTTCAACTTCACCAAGATCGAAGTCTCCTACGCTCCGCAAAAGCAGGATGGCTCGCTCGATGCGGCGATCCCGGCGGGCTACGACCTGAAGCTCGGTCAGAAGGTCTAACGGGAGCACATGGGGTCGTTTTGAACCCGCGGGCGGATGCATGACAACCGTCTGCTGCCCGCGGGACTCACAGCGGCCCATTCTTTCGAGATCGAAGTGGATGAGAAGTCCGCGGCTGGCCAGTGGCCCGTCCGCGACCGAGGGTCGCGGAGGCCCGGATAGCCGGAGACCTTTCGATACAGTTCCTATGTCAGCGCTATATGCGTCCGCGCCGGCGCCTGGGATAAGATGTGAACGAACAGCGAGCCGTGACCCGCTATTTTCAGACTGGTCACGCGTAAAAAAACAACAGGAGAACAGCAATGGCTTCAGTAGATTATTTTTTGAAAATTGACGGCATCGACGGCGAGTCGCTCCAGAAGGGGCATGAGAAGGAACTCGAGCTCATGTCGTTTTCGTGGGGCGAGAGCAACGCGGGTTCGTTCGCCGGCAACATCGGCGGCGGTTCGGGCAAGGTCTCGATGCAGGACTTCCACTACACGATTCCGATCAACAAGTCCTCACCCAAGCTCTTCCTCGCTTGCGCCACCGGCGAGCACATCAAGAGCGCGACCCTGACCTGCCGCAAGGCCGGTAAGACGCAACAGGAATTCCTGAAATGGAAATTCACCGACCTGTTGATTTCGAGCTATAACACGGGCGGCAGCGGCGGTGCGGACATCATTCCAATCGACCAGGTGAGTTTCAACTTCACCAAGATCGAGATCTCCTATGCGCCGCAGAAGCAGGACGGCTCGCTCGACGCGGCCATCCCGGCGGGCTACGATTTGAAGGCCGGCCAGAAGGTCTAACATTCGCGGTTGCATTCAGAACGAACAAAACGGCGCGGCTCGAACTGGCGGATCCAGTTCGGGCCGCGCCAGGTTGTGTGGCAATTCCAGAATCAGATTCAGTCAGGAGGCCGGAGACTCTCATGAAAGCTAAAGAGTTGTACCAGGCCGGCAAATTGAGCGAAGCAGTGCAGGCGCTGAGCGCGGAGATCCGGGATAACCCGACCGACGCACAGCGCCGCATCTTTCTTTTCGAACTGCTTTGTTTCGCCGGCGATTATGATCGTGCCGACAAGCACCTGAACTACCTTTCCGGGCAAAGCCCGCAGGCGCAGATGGGGGCCGTGATGTATATGGCCTGCCTGCACGGTGAACGGTCGCGCCACCAGTTATTCGCGGACAAGAATTATCCGTCGGCTCCGGTCGACGAATCGAAGGCCCGCGGCGGCATGCTCGACGGCGCGCCGTTTGATTCGATCGAGGATTCCGATCCGCGCATCGGTCCACGGCTCGAACTGTTCGCGGCCGGGGCGTATTTGTGGATTCCGTTCGAGCACATCGAGAAGATCGAATTTCAGCCGCCCAAGCGAGTCCGCGAACTGCTGTGGCGTCCTGCGCTGGTTCAGACCGGTCCGGCATTCAAGGACAAGGAACTGGGCGAAGTTCTGGTGCCGGTGCTGTCGCCGTTCTCATGGAAGAATCCGGACGACAACGTGAAACTCGGACGCGCCACGGTTTGGGAAGAACCCGAACCCGGCCATCCGGTCCCCTATGGCCAGAAGACGTTTCTAGTCGACGGCGAGGACATTCCGATCCTCGAACTGACGAAGATTGAATTCGCGCCCGCCGAGGCGGCCGAACCCGAAGCGTCAGGGGCCGTCAACTAGACCGCGCACACAAGGATCCGTCCGCGAGAGTACACTCAACAACACGATGGCACTGCCCGAAAACATCCTGGCGCCCATTCCCGGTGACAATCCGGGAGGCGCGAATCTACGCTACGATCCGATCGCGGAAAAGATCAAGGAAGCTCGCCGTGAAGAGGACGAGCTTCCTACCGGCGAATGGGTGGCGGAACGAAAAGTCGCCGACCACAAGACCGTCATCAAGCTGGCCACCGACGTCATCACCACGAAGTCGAAGGATTTGCAAATGGCCGCGTGGTTGACCGAATCCCTGCTCAAAACCCAGGGCTTTCCGGGATTCAACGACGGCATCGGGCTCGTCAACGGCATCGTTACGATCTTCTGGGATTCCTGCTATCCGCAGGTTCCTCCGGAAGAACTTCCGCCGCCGGATGGTGAAGAGGACGAGGGCGAGCGGGCTCAGCGTGAAGACGAATATCGCGAAGAACGGGAAGGCGCGCTCGAGTTGCGGGCCGCTCCCATTGCCTGGATCACGACTGCGCTCGAAATTCCATTGCGCCAGGCGCCGATCACGAAATCCGGGCTGGGATTCGTGCAGTATAAGGAGTCGCGGGCGGTAGGATCGGAAGCCGACACCTCCGGCAACGACGAAAAGAGCCAACGGCGCGCGGCGCTCATCGCCGAGGGCAAGCTGTCGGCGGAAGATTGGGACGCGGCCGAAGCCGCTACGGGTAACGAGCTGTTGCGCGCTGAACGCGCCGCGCTGCGCTCGAGCCTCGAGACGATTCAGGCGCTGAATTCGTTCTGTCAGGAAAAATTCGGCGAGCTCGCCCCGCACCTGAGTCCGCTGCGTCAGACGCTCGAGGAGTTGCAGCATTTCGTCAACGGCCTCTTGAAACAGCGCGGGGACGTCGAGGAGACCGAGGGCGGCACGGCGCCAGGCGGCGAAGAAGGAGGCGAAGGAAAGCCGGAAGCTTCGCTCGTTATTTCCGGAGCGACGCCTGCGAGTCCGTCGGAAGTGGGTCCACGCCTCGAAGCGATCGCGCGATTCCTGCGCGGACACGATGCGCAGAATCCCGCGCCGTATACGATGCTGCGCGGCTTCCGTTGGGGCGAATTGCGCGCCGGCGGCGGGCGGCCGGATCCTCGTAAGCTCGAGGCGCCTCCGGGCGAGGTCCGCCAGAGGATCAAGAAATTCGCGCTCGAGAACAATTCACAGGCAGTGATCGACTCGGGCGAAAAGCTCATGTCGGAGCCCGGCGGACGCGCGTGGCTCGATCTGCAGCGTTACGTGGTGCAGGCCTGCGGCAAGCTCGGATATCGTGCGCCCGCTTCGGCCATTCGCGCGGAGTTGCGCGCGCTGCTGCTCGACATTCCGGATCTTCCCAACTGGACGCTCATGGATGATTCGCCGACGGCCACCGCTGAAACCAAGGTGTGGCTGAAGCAGGTCGTCTCGGGGACAGCGCCGATCGAAGAAGGCGATCCGATGGAAGCGCCGATCGAACAGGAAGGGACGCCGCTCGACGAAACTCCAATTTCGCTGATTTCAGCGGCTCCGGACGCTTATCATCAGGCCCTCGAAGCCGGCAATGCGATTGAAGCCATGCGGATTCTGAATCGCGATCTCGCCCGGCAGCCGTCGGGCCGCGCACGCTTCCAGCGGCGTCTGCAGATGGCGCGGATTTGTTTCGACCACAGCCAGTTCAACCTCGCTCATTTGTTCCTCGAACAGTTGGTGGCGTCGGTCGATGAGCACAAGCTCGAATCCTGGGAGACGGGTGAGATGGTCGCGAGCGCACTGGCAATGCTGTACAAGACGAAACTGCAACGCGGCGAGGATCCCTCCGGGCTCGAGCCGTTATACAATCGCATTGCGACGCTCGATCCGGTGCAGGCCTTGAACAACACCCCGGCGTGAGAATGACCAACGTATTTGTGATCGCGTAATCTATGGCGAAAGTCGACACCGAAGCAAACGTCACACAATCGATCCTCGACCGGCTGCTCGACCTCGAGCTTCGCGAAGTCGCGGATCCGCAGTTCTCGCGCGCCATGTCTGTCCGCGTCTATAAGGCGAGTGTGCGCCGCGATCTGCAGTGGCTGCTCAATACGAAACGTTCGCCCGAGCCGGCGGGCACGGATTTCTTTTACACTCGCCGATCGCTGTTCAACTACGGCATTCCCGATTTCTCCGTTCTCAGTTCGACCTCGCACAAGGACCGGAACCGGCTGCTCTCCGAGATGGAGGAGTCGATCGAGTTCTATGAACCCCGTCTCAAGAACGTCAAGGTCGGATTGGTCAACACTGATGGACTCACCACCAAGATGCTGCGGTTTCAAATCGAAGCCACGCTCATGATGGATCCCGCTCCGGAACAGATTTCGTTCGACACCGTGCTTGATGTAGTGAGCGGTGACTACGAAGTCAAGGGGGAGCGCGGTGCGTGACGACCTCCTTCTGTACTACGAACGCGAACTGACTTTCCTCCGCCAGATGGGCGGAGAGTTCGCCGAGAAGTATCCGAAAATCGCCGCGCGCCTGATGCTCGAGGCGGACAAGTGCGAAGATCCGCACGTCGAGCGTTTGCTCGAGGGATTTGCGTTCCTCGCGGCCCGCGTCCATTTGAAGATCGACGACGAGTTCCCGGAAATCACCGAGGCGCTCCTCAATATTCTGTATCCGCATTACCTGCGTCCGATACCCTCGATGTCGATCGTTCAATTCCATCTCGATCCGGAAAACGGTGGATTGACGACGCCGCAATACATTCCGCGCGACAGTGTCTTGAATTCGCGACGCGTGCAGGGCGTCCCCTGCCAGTTCCGCACGTGTTTCGATACGACGGCGCTGCCGATCACGATCACCGGCGGCGACTGGAAAACGCCGGATCGCCTGAATCCTCCTGTGAAAACCAACGAGGCGATCGGCGCGCTGCGTGTGGAGTTCAAGGCGCCGCAAGGCGTCACGTTCATGCAGATGGGTTTGAAGAGTCTGCGCTTCTTCATCTCCGCCGACGGCAATCTTTCGAACACGATTTACGAACTGCTGTTCTCGAACTGCGTGCAGATCCAGGTGCGCGATCCGGGGAACGCGCGATTCCAACCGGTGATCCTGCGCCCGGAAGATGTGTTGAAGCCGGTCGGATTCGCCCCGGACGAATGCATGATTCCGTATCCGCGGCGGTCGTTTGAAGCGTACCGGCTGCTGCAGGAATATTTCGCATTTCCTGAAAAATATCTATTCTTCGATGTCGGCGGACTCGATATGGCGTGGATGCGAGGCCTCAAGGATCGCGCTGAAATCGTCTTTCTGATCTCGCCCTTCGAACTGTTCGATCGTCGCCAGAACCTCGAGCTCGGCGTAAATGGCAAGACGTTCAAGATCAATTGCACGCCCATCGTCAACCTGTTCAAGCAGACGTCCGAGCCGATCATGCTCGACCAGCGGAAGTACGAGTATCAGGTCGTGCCGGACGTGACGCGTCCGCATGCGACCGAGGTGTTCTCGGTCGAGGAGGTCGTCAGCATTGATGCTGAAACCAACTCGGTCGTGAAGTTCGAGCCGTTCTATTCGTATCGCCATTCGACCATCCACGACAAACGGCAGACATTCTGGATGGCGCACCGGCGCACGTCCGGCAAGAAGAACGATCAGGGAATCGAGATTTTCCTGTCGATGGTCGATCTTTCGAAGCGTCCGGTTCAGCCCGAGGCGGATGTGCTGACCGTGCGGACGCTTTGCACGAATCGCGATCTTCCCTCGCGGCTTCCGTTCGGCAATGAACAAGGCGACTTCGAACTCGAAGGCAGCGCCACGGTCAAACGGATCGTCAGTCTGATGAAGCCTACGGGCGCGATCCGGCCTCCGACTGGAAAAGGGGCGTTTTGGCGGCTGATTTCGCACTTGAGCTTGAACTACCTGACGCTCACAGACCAAGTGCAGGCTCCGACGCTCAACCGCCGTGTGACGCCCGATCTGCAGAAACGGGAAGAGGAATTCCCAGGGCGCGAGGCGTTCAAGGAACTGTTGAAGCTCTATAACTACGCGGGTGCGGCTCACACCGAGAAGCAGATTGAAGGCGTGCTGAAGGTGCATGGATCGCGGCAGTTCGCGCGCGTCTTTTCGGAAAACGGAATCGCGTTCGCGCGCGGCACGCGGGTCGAAGTCGAGCTCGACGAGGAGCAGTTCGTCGGTGGCGGAGCGCTGCTGTTTGCGACCGTGATCGAGCAGTTCTTGTCGCTTTATGCTTCGATGAATAGTTTCACGCAATTGATCGTGCGAACCAAGCAGCGAAAGGATCCCCTAAAGGAATGGCCGCCGAGAGCGGGACAGAAGATCCTGTTGTAATGCCGGACGAGATCGACGAACCGATTGCCTACGAGGAATCGGAAGCCCGACTTGCGTCTTCGCGTCAGAACGCCACTCGCTACGCCCGCCTTCGCAAAGTGATCGAGACCGTTCCCTGGGAATTCCAGTTCTTTCAGGCTGTCCGGCTGCTCGAACGGTTGCAGCCCGATCGCCAACCCATCGGACGTTTTGTTCCGCCCTCACAGGAGGCGGTGCGCTTCGGCGCCACTCCGCGGATGGCATTTCCCGCCAGTCAGATTCACGGTCTCACCTGGCCCGCGTCCGGTCCGCCGCTGATGCATGTCAACTTCATGGGCATGACCGGACCTTCCGGCATGATGCCGCTCTACTATACGGAGTTGATCCTCGAGCGGCACCGGCATAAAGACCGGGCTCTGAGCGCGTTCCTCGACCTGTTCAACCACCGGATCATTTCTCTCTTCTATCAGGCTTGGGAAAAATACCGCGTGACGGTCGCGTATGAACGCAATGAACGCGACCGCTTTTCGCATATCTTAATGGATGCCGTGGGGCTCGGCACGGCTCACTTGCAGGACCGGCAGGTGATCCGCGACGATTCGATTCTCTTCTATGCCGGGCTGCTCGGCTTGCACACGCGGCCGGCGGCGTCACTGCGCCAGGTGCTGTGGGACTATTTCGATGTCCCCGTCGAGATCGAGCAACTGGTGGGCGCGTGGCATACTCTCGAGGATAATAATCAATGCAAGTTCGACAAGGCGAACACCTATTCCGAACAGGTTGGGCAGGGCGCGATCGTCGGCGACGAAATCTGGGATCAGCAGTCGGGTGTCCGCATCCGGCTCGGTCCTTTGACACTCAAGCAGTATTTGGACTTTCTTCCGACCGGTACGGCGTACGAACCTCTCCAGGCCATCCTGCGCTTCTTTTCCGGGTGGGAGATCGATTATGAAGTCCAGTTGGTGCTGAAGCGCAAACAGGTGCCGGGCTGCGTGCTCGGCGACGAAAGCGATGAGGCTCCCATGCTGGGCTGGGTTTCCTGGGCCAAGAACATCGATATGAACCGCGATCCGGATGACACCATTTTGCGAGTTTAAGCGCGTATGCAATTGGAACAGGTTTTTTTGATTGGAACCAAGTCCTCGTGCGCGAGGCGCGCCCGCAAGGGCGTCGAGTCCTAAAGGGCCATAGACCGGAGCAACCATGAATGTAAACCTGAAATCCCTCGTCGGGAGATTAAACGACGTGACCCGAGTCGCGCTCGATGGCGCGGCGGCGCTGTGCTTGTCGCTGAACCATTACGACATCGAGCTCGAGCACTTCCTGATGAAGCTGCTCGAATCGCAGGACAGCGACTTCCAGAAAATCATGCAGCAGTTCGGCGTCAATAAGTCGAACCTGCAGAAAGATCTCGAAAAGAGCCTCACGAGCTTCAAACGCGGCTCGAGCTCGAGGCCCAACATTTCGACTCGCATCGTCGATCTGCTGACCGCCGCGTGGACATTTGGTTCGCTCGACCTGGGCGGCTCGAAGATCCGATCCGGATACGTCATGGTCGCTTTGCTCGGCGATGACAAGCTCGGCCGTTATGCCCGCGAAATCAGCAAGGATCTGAACCGCATCGCCCCCGAGGCCTTGCGCCGGGACTTCTTTAATGTCTGCGCGGGCACATCGGAAGACGTCGCCTCGTCGGATGTTTCCGGGCCCTCGAGCAGCGGCGGTGAAGGACATCCGCAGGGGAAACCTGGCAGCAAGACTCCGAACATTGATCAGTTCACGGTCAACCTGACCGAGCGCGCCAAGGCCGGCAAGATCGATCCCGTACTCGGCCGCGACGCCGAGATCCGCCAAGTCGTCGACATCCTGATGCGCCGCCGCCAGAACAATCCGATTCTGACGGGCGAAGCGGGCGTCGGCAAGACCGCGGTCGTCGAAGGATTCGCGATCCGAATTGCGAACGGCGACGTTCCGCCACCACTCAAAAACGTGACGGTCCGCACGCTCGATCTCGCACTGCTGCAGGCCGGTGCCAGCGTCAAGGGCGAATTTGAGAACCGTTTGAAGGGGCTTATCGAGGAAGTGAAATCGTCGCCGACGCCGATCATCGTCTTCATCGACGAAGCGCACACCATGATCGGAGCCGGTGGACAGGAAGGGCAAGGCGACGCCGCCAACCTTCTGAAGCCCGCACTCGCACGCGGCGAACTGCGCACCATCGCCGCCACGACGTGGACTGAATATAAGAAGTACTTCGAGAAGGATCCCGCACTCGCACGCCGCTTCCAGGTTGTGAAGGTCGAGGAGCCCACTGAAGCCGTCTGCCGCGTGATGCTGCGCGGCGTGGTCGCTTCGCTCGAGAAGCATCACGGCGTCCGCATCCTTGATGAAGGATTGTCGGCCGCCGTCAAGTTCTCGCACCGCTATATCGCTGGACGCCAGTTGCCCGACAAGGCCGTCAGCGTCATGGACACTGCCTGCGCGCGTCTCGCGCTGAGCCAGAATTCAACTCCTGGCCAGATCGAAGACACGACCCGGCACCTCGACGATCTCGAAGTGCAGGAGCGCATCCTCAATCGCGAAACCGCCACCGGTTCCGACCACGCCGAGCGCCTTGCGGAACTCGAGAAGCAGAAGGCGGACGTCAAAGCCAAACTCGACGGGCTCAAGGAGCGCTTCGAGAAAGAGCGCGACTACGTTGGCAAGATCCGCGAGATCCGCAACAAGCTCGAGGATTCGAAGCCCGAAGACGACAACAGCGTACTGCGCGATGAACTCGCGAAACTGAACGGCGAACTGGACGCGCTGCAAGGCGAGTCGCCGATGATGCGCGTCTGCGTCGACCAGCAGGTGGTCGGAGATGTTGTTTCCGCCTGGACAGGGATCCCGCTCGGCAAGATGGTGAAGGACGAACTGGAGACGATCCTCAATCTCGAGAAGACGCTCGCACAGCGCGTCATCGGACAGGATCACGCGATGCTCGCGATCAGCCAGCGCATCCGCACGAACAAGGCGGCGCTTGAAGATCCGGAGAAGCCGATCGGCGTGTTCATGCTCGTCGGACCCTCGGGCGTCGGCAAGACGGAAACTGCGATCACCCTCGCCGATATGCTCTATGGCGGCCAGGAGAACATGATCACCATCAACATGTCGGAGTTCCAGGAAGCCCATACGGTTTCCACTCTGAAGGGCTCGCCTCCGGGATATGTCGGCTACGGCGAAGGCGGCGTGTTGACGGAAGCCGTGCGGCGCCGTCCGTATTCGGTCGTCCTGCTCGACGAGGTCGAGAAGGCGCACCCTGACGTGCTCGAACTGTTCTTCCAGGTCTTCGACAAAGGACGCATGGAAGACGGACAAGGCCGCGAGATCGATTTCAAGAACTGCATCATTCTTCTGACTTCGAACGCCGCGACCGATACGCTCATGAAACTGGTCGCCGATCCGGAGACCGCGCCGAGCCCCGAAGGCATCGTGAAAGCGATGAAGCCGGAACTCGACAAGATTTTCAAACCGGCATTCCTGGGACGCATGGTCACCATCCCGTACTATCCGGTGCGCGATGAAAACCTGAAGAAGATCGTCCGCCTGAAACTTGGCAAGATCCAACGACGGATCATGGCCAATCACAAGATCGCGCTCATTTGCGGCGAGGATCTGATCGATGAAGTCGCGAAGCGCTGCACGGAAGTCGAAAGCGGCGCGCGAAACGTCGATAACATTTTAACCAATACCCTGCTGCCCGATATGTCACGCACGATTCTCGGCACGATGATGGCTGGTGAGAAGGTCAAGAGCATCACCGTCACCGTTGGTCCGGATTCGAACTTCGTGTACACGGTCGCGTAGCGGGTTTTCGAAAAGAGGCGCGGGGCGGGCGTTTGAAGCGCCTGTCCCGCGAACCGCCGGAGAGCGGGAAACGAGAGAACAGGAAGAAGACCCATGGCTGACAACTATATAGAAGAAACCCGGTATTTATATTTAAATACTCCGCTTGGTGCGGATAAATTGATCCTGCTTACCTTCAATGGTTTCGAATCCTTCTCTGAACTCTTCCGTTTCCAGCTCGAAGTGGCAGCCAAGAAAGACGACGACATCGCGTTCGATCAGATCATCGGGAAGACCGTGGATTTTGGCGTCAAAGGGACCGATGATGCCGATCCCCGACACTTCGATGGCGTTTGCATTGAATTTTCCGAAGGCGCCCGCGATGTGGAATTCAAGTACTACACGATTGTGGTCGCCCCCAAGCTGTGGATGCTCACGCAGCGGCGCACCTGCAAGATCTTTCAACAAAAGTCGGTGCAGGATATTCTGACGACGGTGTTAACCGGCATTGACACCGATATGCGGCTGCAGGGCACCTATGATCCGCGCGAATTCTGCGTGCAGTACAACGAGACCGATTTCGATTTCGCCAGCCGGCTGATGGAAGAGGAGGGCATCTACTACTACTTCAAGTTCGACGAGAGCTCTCACACGATGGTCATCGCCGACACGCCGCAGGGCTACACGGACGTGCCGGGAGCGACGACTTATACATTCGATACGGCCAGTGGAGGCAACCGTTTTGCCGATCAAGAGCGCGTGAGTAGCTGGCGCCGCATTCAGAGCTGGTCGAGCGCGAAGTACACGCTCTGGGATCATCATTTCCAACTCACCGACAAGCATCTCGATGCCGACAAGACCATGACGCCCGAAACAGTCGCCGGCGGCACGATCACGCACAAATTGAAGCTCTCCGGCAATGACGCTTTCGAAATTTACGAGTACCCGGGCAACTACGCGAAGCGTTATGACGGCATCAGTACGTCCGGCGGAGAACAGGCGTCGGAACTGAACAAAATTTTCACCGACAACACGCGGACGGTGGGCATCCGCATGAAACAGGTCGCCACGGCCGACCTGGTTTTTACGGGCAACGGGAACTGCCGCCGCTTCACCGCGGGCCACAAATTCACGCTGTCCGAGCACTTCGACGGCGACGGCCAATACGTGCTGATGTCAGTGACGCACACGGCTCAGGAAGGCGACTTCCGGTCCGGTGCCGACATCAACGTCGAGCACTACGAGAATACGTTCACCTGCATTCCGATGGCGCTGCCGTTCCTTCCCGCGCGCAAGACTCCGCGGCCGCGCGTGTTCGGTTGCCAGACTGCGAAAGTCGTCGGGCCTCCGGGCGAGGAAATTTTCACTGACAAGTACGGACGCGTCAAGGTCCAGTTCCGATGGGATCGCGAAGGCCAGGAGAACTCGAGCAGTTCTTGCTGGCTGCGCGTCGGATCTCCGTGGGCGGGCAAGAACTGGGGCATGATCCACATCCCCCGCATCGGCCAGGAAGTGATCGTGGACTTTATGGAAGGGGATCCGGACCGGCCGATCGTCGTCGGCAGCGTCTACAATCCCGACCAGATGCCGCCGTACAAACTACCGGACAACAAGACGCAAAGCGGTATTCAAACGCGCTCGACGAAGGGCGGCGGGGCGGCCAATTACAACGAGATCAGGTTCGAGGATCTGAAAGGATCCGAATTGCTGACGGTCCATGCCGAGAAGGACCGGGATACACAGGTTGAGAACGACGATGCTCAGTTGGTGGGGCATGACCAAACCATCAAGGTCGACAACAACCGGACGGAAGTCGTCGGGGCCGTCGAAAAAGTAAATGTGAAGGGTGACCGTCACAATAAGATCGACGGAAACCACTACGAGCAGATCGCGCAGGGGCACAGCGAAAAGGTTGGCCAGGACCTCAACATCAAGGTCGGGCAGAACGCCGGCATTGACGCGGGAATGAACATTTCTCTGAAAGGCGGCGTCAATATAGTCCTTGAAGCGTCAATGGCGATCACCCTGAAAGGCTCCGGCGGATTCATCACCATCGGCCCCGCGGGAGTCATGATTTCAGGAACGATGGTGCTGATCAACAGCGGTGGCGCGGCGATCCCAGGAGTTCCCGTCGTTGCGATTCCGCCGGTGATCACGCCGCCAGTGGCGCCGATTGCTCCGATTCCGGGGACATCCACGACCGCCCCTGGAGCTACCGGACCGGTCACGATGGCCGCCATTCCTTCTCTGTCTCCGTTGCCGCCGGCGCCGAACGTCGCTGCGATGGCGAATCAAGTCGCGTCGGTCATGAACAGCTCGGTCAACAGCGCCGCTCAATCCCTATCCGGCCTTACCGGAAGCCTGATGCAGCAACTCAATGCACTCGCGACCCAGTTGCTCGACCAGGCCCAGCATGCCGGCGATGAGGTCGCCGCGGTGCAAAGTCAAATCACGGCCGCCGTCAACGATGCCCAGAAACAACTCGACAATGCGATCACGGATGCGAAGGGGCAAGTCGAAAATGCTGTAAACGAAGTCAGCGCCGAGGCGCAGCAGCAGTTGCAAGCTGCCGCCGGCGCGGTTGCGGACCTCGAGAATCAGGCCGGACAAGCCCTGCAAGGCGTCCAGCAACAAATGCAGCAAGTGGCCAATCAAGCGGAACAAATGGCGCAACAGGCCGAACAGCAGGCACAGGCCGCTCTCGCGCAAGCGGCGCAGGCTGCTCAGAACGCCGCCCACCAGGCACAGCAACTCGCCAATCAAGCCGAACAGCAAGTGCAACAGGTCGCCGCTCAAGCCGAACAAGCGGCACAGAACGCCGCTCAACAGGGCCAGCAGGCTCTGAACGCCGCATCGCAGCAGTTGAATTCCGTCGCCCAGCAGGCTCAGCAGGGCGTGCAGCAGGTCCAGCAGCAGGTGCAGAACGCCGTTCAGCAGACTCAGGCCATGGCTCAGCAGGCCATGCAGCAGGGCGAGCAGGCCATGGCGCAAGCGGGTCAGCAGGCACAACAGGCCGCACAACAGGCCCAGCAGCAGGTTCAGCAAGCCGCGGGACAGGCGCAGCAAGCGGCACAGAAGGCGGAACAACAAGCCGCGCAAGCGGGTCAACAAGCCGTACAAGGCGTGCAGAACGCCGCGCAGCAGGCGGGCGCGCAGGTGCAGAACGCGGCCAAGCAAGGCGAGCAGCAAATCAGCGGCGCCGCGCAACAGGCCACTCAACAGGCCCAACAAGCCGGACAAATGGCCCAACAAAGCGCACAACAGGTGTCGAGTCAAGTCACGAAGACGGCGGGCCAGGCGGCCGGCCAAGTTGGACAGGCGGCCAATCAAGCATTTGGCCAGGTTGGCAATTCAGCCGGACAAGCCGTGTCGAGCCTCAAAAACTCGCTCGGCGGATTGGGGAAATAACAGTATATGCCTCCAGCATCTCGCGTAACGGACATGCACGTCTGTCCCATGGTTACTCCCGGAGTGCCGCCAATTCCACACGTCGGCGGCCCCATTCTTCCGCCGGGCGCACCCACGGTTTTGATTGGATTTCTGCCAGCCGCACGAATGTCAGACATGTGCGTCTGTGTGGGTCCTCCTGATTCGATCATGAAGGGCTCAGCGACGGTTATCACGAGTTTTATGATGCAGGCCCGGATCGGCGATCCGACGGTTCACGGCGGGACGATCGTACTAGGATGTCCCACGGTCATCGTCGGTGGCTAGACGATGACCGTAAAAATCCACGCACCCAAATAACAAATGTTAAAACCAGACACAGGCGAACCGAGTTGTAATGGACTACACATCCCGTGGTGTCGAGTTGTGAAAGGGGGTATCCTGCACTCATGCGCGCGATCCTAGAAGTAACGGAAGGCCCACTAGCGGGCCGCCGCATAGAAGTTTATCCCGGCCATAGCATCAGCTTTGGCCGCACCGTCAAAGCCGACATCGCAGTGCCGGGCGACGGTTATATGTCAGGACGCCACTTCGCCGTCGAGAATACTGGCGATACTTTGTTCGTTCACGATCTCGGTTCGAGCAACGGGACCTTCGTCAACGGCACCCGCGTCGATCGCGCTCCCGCGAACGCGCAGGACCTCATCGCGGCGGGCTCGAGCAAGTTCCTGTTGCACATCGAGCAGGAAGATCCGGTGTCCGCAGCCGGTATGCTCTCGCGCACGTCGACGATGCCGCGAACCAGTTTCGGCAATCAGAGTTTCGACAAGACGCAGGTCGACAACAGCATCCAGAGCGCCACGCGCGTCATCACTCCGATCAACGTGGAGGTGCCTTCGCGCTGGCCCGGTTTTACCGCGCAACAGACGGTCATGCTCGAAGCACTCTACGCACCGGCGGGCAACGTGTACGTATATTTGAATTCGCTGAAGGAGCAATTGATTCAGGCCTTCGTAGAAGCCAGCGGCGAGCAGTTCCTGCCGCTGACGCAAGCTCTTGTCGCGGGCCGGCCGATGAACTCGAGCTACGTCGTTGCCCTGCCCCGCAATTCGCGTCTGCACAATGTCCTCTTAAAGGAAGGCTGGGGGAAAATGTGGGGCGTCTATTGCTCATCCCCGGCGCCGCTCGAACAGGTCGCGGGACATTTGCGCGCCTTCGCGAGCGTACAGAGCGGCACCGGAGTTCCACTCAATCTGCCACTGGCCGATCCGCAATTCCTGCGAGTTTTGTTGGGCAGCCTGTCGCCTACCGAAGGCATCGCGGTGTTCGGACCGATCCGCCATTTCTTCCTCGAAGCCGAGGGAGGAGAAACGCTGTTCCGTTGCACCCCCGCGGTGCAGGGAGTCGCCATCGAAACGGTAAAATTGAAAGCCTAGAGGGATTTTCGACTCCATGAAGCGATTGCAACCAGTCATTTGGATGAAAGGGACGTTCCTGAGTCCGCAGTACCTGCAGATGCAGGACCGCTTCATTGAGAGCTCCCTGCAGTTTCATCTCGATTCTCTCGCCTATGCGGGGCATGGATTTCACACGCTGCAGATCAATCAGGAAGCGCTGTCGGCCGGTTACGTCGCCATCTCGGAGGCTTCCGGCATTTTTCCTGACGGGCTTTTATTCGACATCCCCGATGCCGATCAGGCGCCCTCGCCGAAGCCTCTGCAGGACGCATTTGAACAGGATCAGAAAACGTCCGACATCTATCTCGCGATCCCGCACTACCGCGAGAAGGGCTTGAACGTGTCGATGGCTCGTTCGCAGGCGGATACGAGGTACTTGTCGGAAGTCGCGATGTTGCGCGACGAGAATACGGGACTTTCTGAAAAGCCGGTGCAGGTCGCGCGCAAGAACTTCCGCATCCTGGTTGAAGGCGAGTCCCAGCAACACTCATCGTTGTTGCGCGTGTGCCGCGTGAAGAAGACCCCCGCCGGAACGTTTGAGCTCGACAACGAATTCTCGCCGCCGCTGCTCGACTTCGCGGCGAACCCGCGCATCAACGGAATTTGCCGTCAGCTCGTCGAGATCCTGTCAGCAAAGAGCGCGCAGCTCGCTGGTACGCGCCGGCAAAAGAATCTGAGCCTGGCGGAATTCGGCACCGCCGACATCGCGAACTTCTGGCTGCTCTACACCATCAACTCGGTGTTCCCGATCTTCCAACATCTATTCGAAACGCGGCATGGACATCCGGAGCGGCTGTTCGCGCACATGCTCCAGTTGGCCGGAAGCCTGACGACGTTCTCGAAGGATATCCATCCGCGCGATCTTCCGCGCTACGATCACGACGATCTGGGACCGTGCTTCCATAAGCTCGACGAGATGATCCGGTATTTGCTCGAAACGGTCGTCCCGAGCAATTTCATTTCGCTGCCGCTGAAGCTGACGCAACCCTCGATCTACTCGACGCCGCTCGAAGACGACAAGTACCTGGTCAATACGAAGATGTATCTGGCCGTCAATACAGAAGCTCCCGAGGATAAAATCATCTCCGGCATTCCGTATCTCGCGAAGGTCTGCTCGGCGAACCACATCGAGCATCTCGTGCAGCGCGCGCTGCCCGGTCTGCCGCTCGCTCACATCGCGCGGCCACCGTCGGCGATTCCGGTAAAGGTGAACTATCAGTATTTCAGCATCAGCCAATCCGGAGCCTGCTGGGAAGCCATCACACGCGCGCGAAATCTCGCCGCGTACGTGCCCGGCGACTTTCAAAATCCGCAGATGGAACTGCTGATCCTGTTGCCGGAAGCGCGCTAATTTGATCGCAACTATTCGACGGGCAGTCCCGCGCCTTGCCACGCGCGCCAGCCGCCATCGAGTGAGATGGCATCGGTGTAGCCCATCTTATTGAGGGCCTCCGCGGCGAGCGCCGAGCGGAATCCGCCGCCGCAATAGAGGACGAGCTTGGCATCCTTATCCGGGATCGTCGACTCGATGTCGCGTTCAATGATGCCCTTCCCTAAGTGGATCGCGCCGGCCGCATGGCTTGCGTCGAATTCTTTATCCTCGCGTACGTCGATCAAGTGATGCGCCTCACCGCTCGCGGCCAGCTTCTGATAGGCGTCGATGTCCATTTCCTTGACTCGCGACTTAGCGTCGTTGACGAGTGCCAGGAAGGCGGGTGAATGCGCTTTGTGAGCTGCCATATTGTTTTAAACCTTTCTCAAAATCGAAGCGCCGGCGGAGGCGAGCTTCGCTTCGATCGATTCGTAGCCCCGATCAATATGATAAACACGATCGATGAGAGTTTCCCCGTCGGCAACCAGAGCAGCTAGCACGAGCGATGCGCTGGCGCGTAGATCGGAACAGATGACCTCGGCTCCGCTGAGCCGCGAGAATCCGGCGACGATCGCCTTCTGATGCTCGATGCGGATGTTGGCGCCCATGCGGACGAGTTCCTGCACGTGCATGAACCGGTTTTCAAAAATCGTCTCGGTCACGAACGAGATTCCCTCGGCCTGTGTCATCAACGCCATATATTGCGCTTGCAGATCGGTCGCGAATCCTGGATGCTCCTCGGTCGTCATGTCGATCGAGCGCAGCTTGTGTCCATTCATCCGCCTCACGCGGATCTGTTCGGACTCGTGGGATTCGATGACCTCGACGCCGGCCGCGCGCAGCTTCGCACTCAAAGCTTCGACGTGAGCGGGAACACAGCCGCTGATCAGCAGATCCCCCTTCGTGATGGCGCCAGCGATCATGAACGTGCCCGCTTCGATGCGGTCGGGGATGATCGAGTGGCTCGCGCCGTGGAGCCGTCTCACGCCATGGATGCGGATCGTGGACGTTCCCGCGCCTTCGATCTCCGCTCCCATTTTGATGAGGAGATGCGCGAGGTCCTCGACCTCCGGTTCGCGCGCGGCGTTCTCGACGATGGTCTCGCCCTTGGCGAGAACGGCGGCCATCATGACGTCCTCAGTGCCGGTGACGGTGATGCGATTGAAGCGGATCGTCGCGCCGGTCAGTCCGTCCTCGGCGATGGCTTCGACATAGCCGTGCGATTGCTGGATGCGCGCGCCCAACTGCTCGAGCGCATGGACGTGCAGATTGATAGGACGCGCGCCGATCGCACATCCGCCGGGCATCGAAACACGCGCGCGGCCCGAACGCGCAACCAGCGGACCCAAGACGAGACTCGACGCGCGCATCGTTTTGACGACGTCGTACGGCGCTTCCGGACGGTCGAGCGTGTCGGCTTTGACATGGACCGTGTTGCCCTTGACGCTGACTTTCGCTCCCGTGTGCCGCAACAGCTTTTGCATGGTCGCGATGTCGCGCACGCGCGGGACGCGATCGAGGATGACATTCTCATCCGTCAGCAAGCACGCGGCGAGCGCGGGCAAGGCGGAGTTCTTCGCTCCACTGACGGCGATCTCGCCTTCAAGCGGCTGCCCACCGGTGATCAAGAACTTTTCCATACTCTGCAGTTTGCCGGGACGAACCTTGCCGTTCGATTCCACCGCTACTGGTTCCAATGCGGGCATCGCCCGCGACGCTGCACTCATTTCGATTCGTCTTTCTCCCTACTCGCCGATCGCCAAACGGACGTGCCCCGCGGCTTCACTCAACCGCTGCTCGGCTTGCTCACGCGCGAGGCCAAGCTTTCCCATCACGATCGCTACCTTCACTTGCCGCCCCGACTCTTCAAATAATTTTGCCGCTTCCTCATTCGGAATGCCCGTCGCATCCGCAACGATCCGCTTCGCACGGGCGACGAGTTTTTCATTCTTCGCCTGCACGTTGACCATGAGGTTCTTATAGACGTGCCCGAGCTTCACCATCACTCCCGTACTCAGCATGTTGAGCACCATTTTCGTCGCCGTGCCACCTCGCAGCCGCGTCGATCCGGCGATCACTTCCGGACCCGGCGCCGCTTCGATCGCGATCTCCACATGATGCGAGAGTTGCGAATGCGGAGTGCAACTGATGCCGATCGTCACCGCACCCAGACGCTTGGCCGCTTCGATCGCGCCGAGGACATAAGGAGTGCGTCCGCTAGCCGCAATTCCGACCACGATATCCTTGGCCGTGAAGCCGCGCGCGAGCAGGTCGCGCTCGCCGAGCGCGGGATCGTCCTCAGAGGCTTCGGTCGCACTATGAAGCGCGTTGTAGCCGCCGGCCATGATGCCTTGGATCATCTCGGGAGGAACGCTGAACGTTGGCGGACATTCGGACGCGTCGAGCACGCCGAGGCGTCCGCTGGTGCCGGCGCCAATGTAGAACATACGTCCTCCATGGGCGAGTGCTTCAGCCGCGGCGTCGACAGCGCGTTCGATGTCGTGCAAAGCGCGGCCTACACAATCGGCGACTTTGTGGTCCTCATGGTTCATCACGCGCAGCATCTCGAAGGTCGAGAGCGCGTCGAGATTTTCCGACGCCGGGTTGGTTTGCTCGGTCAGCAGCGACTCAAAGGGAACTACGGGCTTTTGAACCAAATTGTAGTGTAGCCTTATAGACAGGACATATGCGAACTGAATGGGTGGCCTCGCGCCAGAACGATCCGATCCGTACACAGATGCATTACGCCCGTCAGGGCATGATCACAGGAGAGATGGAATATGTGGCCCGCCGCGAGCGGCTTTCGCCTGAATTGATCCGCGATGAAGTCGCCCGCGGACGCATGATCATCCCCGCCAATATCAACCACACCAACCTCGAACCGATGGCCATCGGCGTGGCTTCGAAGTGTAAGATCAACGCTAACATTGGCAACTCCTCGACCACGTCCGACATCGATGGCGAGATTGAAAAACTGCAATACGCCATTAAGTTTGGCGCCGATACGGTCATGGATTTGTCGACCGGCGGGAACATTCCGGAGATCCGCAAAGCTATCATCGCCGCCTCGCCTGTGCCGATCGGCACGGTGCCGATTTATGAGGCTCTCGCGCGGGTGCGCCGCGTCGAGGATCTGAACATCAATGTCATGCTCGAAGTGATCGAGGAACAGGCCGCGCAGGGCGTCGACTACATGACGATCCACGCGGGCGTGCTGATCCAATACGTGCCGCTAACGTCAAAGCGAATCACCGGCATCGTCAGCCGCGGCGGAGCGATTCTGGCCGAATGGATGGTCAAGAATCACAAGCAGAATTTCCTGTACGAGAACTTCGACGCGATCTGCCGAATCCTGCAAAAGTACGACGTGAGCTATTCGCTCGGCGACGGCTTGCGGCCCGGCTGCCTCGCCGATGCAAGCGACGCTGCGCAGTTCTCGGAATTGAAGACCCTCGGCGAATTGACCAAAATCGCCTGGGATTTCGATGTGCAGACGATGATCGAAGGCCCCGGACACATTCCGCTCGATCAGATCCAGATGCAGGTCGAGAAGGAAAAGGAGCTGTGCTTCGAAGCTCCGTTCTACACGCTCGGACCGCTCGTGACGGACATCGCGCCCGGCTACGACCACATCACCTCCGCCATCGGCGCGGCGATGATCGGCTGGCATGGAGCTTCGATGCTGTGCTACGTGACTCCGAAGGAACACCTCGGGCTGCCCAACAAAGAGGACGTGAAGCAGGGCATCATCGCCTACAAGATCGCCGCCCACGCAGCGGACATTGCGCGTCATCGGCCCGGCGCTCGCGATCGTGACGACGCATTGTCACGCGCGCGGTACACGTTCGATTGGAACCGCCAGTTCGAGTTGTCGCTCGATCCGGAAACAGCGCGGGCGTATCATGACGAAACGCTGCCTGAGGAAGGATTCAAGGATGCGGCCTTCTGCTCGATGTGCGGTCCGAAGTTCTGCTCGATGAATCATAGTGCCAAGACGCACGAGTTCACTTCTGAGCAGGCGGAAGCAATTCTGATCGGCATCGGCGCGGCTGCGGGTGCGACATCTTCGACGACAAAGCGGTAGCGGCTAAGGCGTCAAGACGATCGCCGCGCTGACGCCCATCTTGTCGATGTCGAAGCCGACTCCTTCTTCGGTCGGATAGAGTTCGAGCGTCACTGCCTTGTCGCTGTCCGCCCTGTACAGAACGGCCTTGCTGTACTTGCCGAGCAATTGGACGGTCAGATTTTCGACCGGGTAGTCGGAATAGTTGACCAGATGCAGCACGACCGGTTTGCCATCAGCCGGCGCGACCATGTTCGATAGCAGGGTCGACGCATTGAACAGCCGCGCTCCCAGATTGCGGCGGCCGGTCATCGAATTCAGTTCCTTCCAGATCTGATCGAGCTTTTCGGTGTCCTCTTTGCTCAACGTAATCTGGTCGAGTTGCAAGGATGGAAACTTCCAACCCGGAGGGCCTGTCAGCAATGTTCCGCCGGATCGTGTAAACGCCTTTAGCGCGTCCTTCTGCGCTTGCGTCAAAGATCCGGGATCCACGTCAACCGCCATCTCGGATCCTTCGAAAAACTCCGGTGTCACCTTCGACGGAGGAACCGGACGCACGGGCGTATGCTTCGTCGCGATCATGTCGAGGACTCCGCCGCTAAGAAGCGCTCCGCTTTGCGCGGACTCGACTAGAGCCAGTTTTCCAAACGCCTGGTAGCCGCGCCAGTCCTTGTGGGATTCGTAGAACGCCAACTCGCGGCCGATCCGCCGCCAGTCGCTGAGGGCGCGCGCGTCCCCTTTGAGCATCCGCTTCGAGAAGTCGGAGTCGAGCGCGACCACCCATCGCGCACCGTTCATCGCGGCATCGCCGATCGCCTGTAAATAGCGCTCGACTGGATATATGGTTCCAGCGGGCGGCGTGTTGCCGATCCAAACGGTCGCTGCTGTGGCCGCGTGAGCAAATCGTAGAAAGCCGGCGTTGGTGTCGATCCAAACGGCTCCGCTGGCGGCTGCGTGAGTGGCGCCTTGATCCTCGGGATGGATGCCGGGCCAGAGTCCTTGATTGGTTCCTACGATCGCCGACGGCGGCGCGTCAAAATGGATCTTTGAACGCAGCCCGAGAGGCACGATCACCAGCGACGGCGGAGGATCCTTGGGCATGGTCGAGGCGTCGAAGTTCCCTTCCAAAACGATACCGGTCAGCCCCGTTTGGCCAGCTTTCTGTGACAGCGCATTCGCGTCAGGACCCGGACGAATAACGCCGAGCGTCGCTACGCCGGCCTTCGCAGCCGCTTGCGAAAATGAGGGCGACCAATCGCCGGGCTCGAGTACCAGACAATTGACTGGCGTGCCCTGCAACAGTTCGAGCGATTTCGGATCGCCCGAGGGCCACCGGGCAGGCACCCAATCCTGCGGAGGCGGCGCGATAGCGACGAGTGCGAGAAGTGCGAGTAAAGGCATGCTAACTCAGCCGGCTGAACGCTTCCGGATAGACGAGCGTCCCGGTTCTATTTTCCATCCAACCGGGCTGCAATTCCAACGCGAAGAAAGAGTCGCCGGAGTATTCGCTCTTAAATTGCGCGGCGAGATCGGCCGAGAAACCGAATTTCGGATAATAGCGCTTGTGCCCGAGGACGAACACCGCCTTCTCTCCGCGGTGCTTGAGCATGCGCAGACCCTGGTGAATAAGCGCCCCGCCCACACCTTTTTTCTGGTGGACGCTCGACACGCACATGGGCGCCAGCGAGACGGCGGGCGTCGTTTCCGTCCCGTCCACGATCTGGATGCGGCTGAAGAAAATGTGCCCGATGAGATCGCCTTGATCCTCGGCGACGAGTGACAGAAGCGCCGCGCCCTGGCTGCGCAAATTGTCGATCAACTGCGACTCCTCAGGACTACCGAAAGCTAGATCGTTCAGCTCTCGTATGTGCTTGTAGTCGGTCCGGCCTTCTTGTCGGATGAGCATCGAAGTCGATCGGAAAACGTATCAGCCGCGGACCAGGCGGATTGCGGTTGCGACATCGCCACCACCCGCTCCGCCTCGCGATCCTCCGCCGGCGGATTCCGGAACCGAATCCCCTTCCCCTTCTGCGAGGAACAGATTCGCTTCGAGACCGTGCTGCTTATCGTACAGATCGCGATATCGGCCCCTGTTATTGTATAGGGTTTCGTGCGTTCCGCGCTCAATGATCTCACCCTTTTCAACGAACAGGATCTGATCGGCGCGGCGGATCGTCGACAAGCGGTGGGCAATGACGAACGTCGTGCGTCCGCGCATCAGGTATTTCAGGCCTTCCTGAATCAGCGCTTCGGATTCAGAATCGAGGCTCGAAGTAGCTTCGTCGAGAATCAGAATGCGCGGATCCGCGAGGATCGCTCGGGCGATTGAGACTCTCTGACGCTGGCCGCCGGAAAGTTTCACGCCGCGCTCGCCGACAATCGTCTCGTATTGCTTCTCGAATTTCTCAGCGAACTCGTCGACGCGCGCGATGCGGCAGGCGTTCAATATTTCCTCATCCGTGGCGCCCGGTTTCGAGAATCCGACGTTGTCGCGGATCGAGCCATCGAACAGGAACGTGTCCTGCAGCACGACGCCGAGCTGCGTGCGGTAGGAATTCAACCGCACTGTCGAGAGATCATGTCCGTCGACTTTCACCGCGCCTTGTTCCGGATTGTGAAAAGCGCATATCAATCCGATCATGGTCGACTTACCTGACCCCGATGGACCGACCAGCGCTGTGACTGAACCTGGCTGCGCGTCGAGCGACACGTTGATCAGTACTTCTTTGCCTTTTTCGTATGCGAATGTGACGTGGTCGAATTCGACGTGCCCTTCGACATGCGGCATGATGACGGTGCGCTTCGGATCGCGATCCTCACGCATTTCGTGAATGATCTCGCGGGTGCGTTCGAGTCCGGCGATCGCTTCAGTCAACTGCGTGCCGATGCCGACGACCTGGAAAACCGGGGCGATGAGGAACGCGAGGAACGTCGTGAACGACACAAATCCGCCGAGGGTCAGCGTTCCCGATTCGATTTGGCGCGCGCCAAAGAACATAACGCCGGCGCCGACGACTCCCAGCAATACAGTCGCCGAGAGGCTCATCACCGAGATCGCCGTCAATGACTTCAGAACGTTGTCGAGCAGCCGGGTCACGCCCTTCGAGAAGACCTGCTGCTCGCGCGTTTCGGCATGATAGCCCTTGACGACGCGCACACCGCCGAGCGATTCCGTTAGGCGGCCGGTCACTTCCGCCGTGATCATCCCGCGCTCGCGAAAGATGGGCCGGATCGATCCGAAAGCCTTCTGCAGAGTGAGAGTGAAGGCGAGCAAGAAGAAGACCACGACGCCCGTCATGACGGCTGAGATGCGGAACAAAATGATGATGCTGAGGATCGCGGTGAACACTCCGCCGACGAATTCGACCAGGCCAGTGCCGATCAGATTTCGTATGCCTTCGACATCGTTCATGATGCGCGAAACCAGCACGCCGCTCTTCGTCGAGTCGTAGTATTGGACCGGCAAATGTGAGATGTGAACCTGTACCTTCTGGCGCATCTCCGCGATCAATCGCTGAGCAGCCTTCGAGAGCACCTGCGTCAGAGAAAATGCTGTCACGGCCTGAATGAATGTTGCCGCCAGCACCGTCAGAACGATCGGCACAAGCAGTTGATGCTTGCCTTTGCCGAGCACATCGTCGATCAACGCTTTGGTCGAGAACGGCAGAACCAATCCGCAGACGCGGCTGATCGCCATCAACCCGAGTCCGATGAGGAGCGTCCCGCGGCGGGGCCGCACCAGTTCCATGATGTCGGGCCACACGAGCCGCAGTTGCTCGGATGTCTTTTTCTTGGCAGGCTTGTCCGGTGGTTTGGATTGAGGGGACATCCCTTCTAGGATGCGCAGCCTCGTCCAAAAGAAGCAATCATAATGAAGTGGAATCCTCTCTGTCGATTGACCGCGTGAGCGCAGCCGCCCAGTTCCTCAACGAACGCATCCGCCGCACGCCGGTCGAATTCTCTGCCGCTCTTTCTGAGCGCATGGGGCAGCCGGTATGGTTGAAGCTCGAATGCCTACAGTTGACCGGATCATTCAAGATCCGCGGAGCGTGGTGGAGGCTGCACCAAGCTTCCGCGGAAGAGCGGCGCGCCGGTGTCGCGACTTGCTCGGCAGGTAATCACGGCAAGGGGATCGCGTACGCGTCGCGGCAAGAGAAGATTCCGGCGGCGATCTTCGTTCCGAGCGGCATCGACGAAGCCAAATATCACGGCATGGTCGCTCTCGGCGCCGACGTCAGGCGTAGCGCTTACCCTGGCTACGACGATACCGAAGCGTGGGCTCGCGAGGAAGCGGCGCGCCTGGGTATGCCGTTCATTTCCGCCTTCGACGACTACGACGTCATGGCGGGCAACGGCGGAACGCTGGCGCTCGAATGTCTCGAGCAGGCCCCCGATGCTTCGACCTTTCTCGTACCGGTCGGCGGAGGAGGATTGTCAGCCGGCTTCGCATTCGTCGCGGACGGCAAGCGAGTGATCGGATGCCAGCACGAACGCTCGCCTGCATTTCGGATGTCCCTCGATCAGGGACGCGCCGTCACAACGCTGCCGGTCGTCGAAACCGTCGCAGGTGGAATCGAAGGCGGCATCGGCTCGCTGACGTTCGAAGTCCTCAACAGCAGGATCCGCGAGGTCGCGCTCTTAAGCGAAGAGGAGATCATCCACGCGACGCGTTGGATGGCTGCCGAGCATCAGTATTGGATTGAACCCACGGCGGCGGTGACGCTGGCCGCGTGCCTGAGCGGCAAGGTTCATGTGGACGGCCCGACGGTGATCGTGATCTCCGGCCGCAACGTCTCTCTCGAGACTGCACTGCGGATCCTCTCTCCTTGACATTCTACACATGCCGCGCTATATGTAGATTGTCACAGAGAGAGCGCGCATGCCAACTGAAAAATCCGACCTTCTGCAAGGAACGCTAGACATGTTGATCCTGAAGATCGTGGCCCTCGGCCCGGTTCATGGATACGGCATCTCAGTCCGCATACGGCAGATTTCAAAGGAGGTGTTGCAAGTGCAGCAGGGCTCCCTCTACCCTGCCCTGCACCGCCTCGAAAAACGGGACTGGCTCGAATCCGAATGGGGAGCGTCCGACAACGGACGGCAGGCCAAATTCTACAAGCTCTCGGCGAAAGGCCGCAAGCAACTCGCCGCCGAGGAGCTGAACTGGAACCGGCTCTCCGAAGCCGTCCGCCTGATCATGCGGGAGCAACAGGGATGAGCATCAAACGATTCTGGAAACGGCACGCGAAGCCCGCAGCCTCCGAGCTCGACAACGAGATTCAGTTCCATATCGAGCAGCTCGCCCAAGAGAAGATTCGTCTCGGGATCCCGCCGACCCAGGCCTTGCGCGAAGCGCGGCTCGATTTCGGAGGCACTGAGAATTTCAAGGAAGAACTGCGCGACGTGCATCGCATTCCGTTCTTCGACGCGATCCGCACGCATGTCCGCTATGCCCTGCGGACCCTCCGCGCCGCGCCATCCTTCGCACTGACCGTCATCATTACGCTCACCCTCGGCGTCGGCGCGAACACGGCGGTCTTTTCCGCGATCGATGCCGTTCTACTGCGGCCGTTGCCCTATCCGAATTCGGGCCGCCTGATGGTGCTGAAGGAATTCCGGGCAAAGAAAAAGAATCCTGAAGGGTTCGTCGCCCCAGTTCGCGTCGAGGACTGGAATCGTCTCAACAGCGCCTTCCAAAGCATCAGCGGATATTACACCGAAGACACCACCGATTCGACGGCTGGATATTACGCCGAAGATTCGAAGGACACCTCCGCTGCTCCGCCCATGAAAATCAAGCGTGCCTTTGTGGCTCCGCGATTCCTGCAGACGATGGGCATCTCTCCTCAGATCGGCCACGACTTCACGGCGGCCGATGAGCAGGCGACTGGATTTGCGCCGGGGTCCGTCCTGATCAGCGATCGATTCTGGCGCAGCCATTTCCGCGCCGATCCGAACGTCATCGGCAAGCCGCTGCTGCGCGGCAAGACGTCCGCGACCGTTATCGGAGTCCTACCCGCGGGATTCCGTTTTCCTACTGACGATGTGGAACTCTGGTACGTCGTGCCGCCGGTCGCGAAGTTCGCACTCGATCGCCGCAACACCTGGTACACCGCAATCGGCCGCCTGAAGCCGGGCGTCACCGAAGCGCAGGGGCGCGCGAATCTTGACCTCGTGCAGCACCAACTCGGCCTGCAATTTCCCGCGACCGACGCCGATGTCACGGTCAAAGTGACGGCTCTCAAAGAAACGACCGTCGGATCCTCGCGCGCCTCATTGTGGCTGCTCTTCGGAGCCGTATCCGTCCTGATGCTGATCGCCTGCACGAACGTCTCGGCCCTCGTGCTCGCACGCGGGATGGAGCGGGAACGCGAGTTCTCGCTACGCGCATCCCTCGGCGCGTCGCGCTTCACGCTCATGGCGCAAGTCCTCACCGAGACGTTGTTGCTGGCGATCGCCGGAACCGTCACAGGACTCGCGATCGCCGCGGCATCCGCGAAGGTTTTGGGTGCGCTCGCGAAGAGCATCCCGCGGATCGGGGAAGTCTCGCTCGACTGGCGCCTGTTCGCTTACACCGCTGGATGCGCGATTGTCGTCACGCTTGTTTCCGGATTGTTCCCCGCGTTCCGCGCCAGCCTCGCGTCGCCTGCCGACGCGCTCTCACGCGGCGGACGGTCACAAGTTTCTGGAGGAGGACGCCGTCCCGCACAGTGGATCCTCGTAGGGATCCAGGTCGCACTCGCCGTGTGTCTGCTCTCCGGCGCGGCTCTGTTGTTGCGCAGCTTCGCGGCATTGTCGAACGTCTCGCCAGGGTTCGACGCGAGCCACGTCGTCGCGTTCCGCCTGACCGGCAGCTATGGCGAAACGGGCGATGCGGTCAAACTGAAACAGTCCGTGAATCGGACTCTCGATGCATTGCGCGCCGTGCCGGGAATCCAATCCGCCGCGGGATCCCTCACGTTCCCCGGAGTCCCATTCAAATTTCCGTACGAACTCTCGAGCCCCGATTCGGCCTTCGATCCGGCGCACAAGATCACTGCTGAAACTCGCTACGTGACTGAGGATTATTTCTCGACGATGAGCATCCCCATCATCGCCGGCGCGCCATGCGACCGCCATCATGATGGCACGGGCGCCGTTGTGAACCGCAGCTTCGTCACCGCCTACTACGGCAGCGGCACCGATCCCATCGGACGCCATCTGGTGCTGAGTCCGAATACGTATAACATCGCGCCCAGCATCATCCTCGGCGTGGCCGCCGACGCGCGCGAATCGGGGATCAACGAGGAGCCCACGCCGACCGTCTACTGGTGCGACGTTCTGCTCGACCCGAGCCGTGCCTATTTGGTGCGCACGGCCGGAGATCCGGCGGACATGCTCAACGCGATCCGCCATACGCTGCAGACCGTCGAGCCCAGCCGCGCGGCCTATGATCTGGCGCCGCTGTCGACGCATCTGAGCGAAGCCTTCAGCGAGGTGCAACTCCGCACGTTGCTGTTGACTCTGTTCGCGGCCACAGCTTTGTCGCTTGCCTGCGTCGGACTCTACGGCACGATGTCCTATTTCGTCACCACAAGAAGGCGCGAAATCGGAGTGCGGATCGCCCTCGGAGCGCGCCGCAGCCAAGTCGGTGTGCGATTCGTCACACAAGGCGCCGCCATCACGAGCCTGGGAGTCGCAGCAGGACTCTGCATCGCCGTCTGGTCGGCGAAATTTCTATCCGGAATGCTCTATAACGTCCAATCGACCGACGTGACGGCGTTGTCGGTTGCGACCTTGGCCATGGTCTCGATCGCCCTGCTCGCATCGGCGATACCCGCCATACGCGCCGCGCGGGTCGATCCGATGCAGGTGATCCGCGAGGAATAGCCAGTCAGGATTCTTCGCCGGTCGACGAGTCGTCCTCGGGGATCTCCTCGGCGCGGCTTGCGTAGCGCTTCAATACCTTGATTGAATTGGATGAGCTATATCCAGCGGTCCGCAAGCGCCGGTATGCGGAAGCGAGATTCTTTTCCTCTTCGAGGAACACCTTCAAATCCTTCCCGCGGTATTTACGCTCGAGGAATTGCGCGATCAATTCGAGTTCGTTGGTATTTTCATACGCCTCGCGCACGGCTTCCTTGGCGACAGTCGAAGGCACGCGCTTGACCATCAAGTCGCGCAATACGCGATGCTGGCCGAAGCCCTGGTTGGTGCGGCGCGCGGCGGCGTAGGAGTCCGCAAAAGTCCGGTCGTTGAGGGCGCCCGCTTGCTTCAGAACCGAGAGGACGGAATCGACATCCGACTCGACGGCTGCGCGCAGGCGAAGTTTTTGCTTCAATTCGCCGATAGAGAGAGCACGCATCCCCAATACCCGCTGGGCATATTCGAGAAGGTGATCACGGTCGAGTAATTTCATCCGTCTTGCGGCAGTCTGCACGATTTGAGAAGCTCCCCAACCGGCATGATATTCTGAGGTTGGGATCGGGCGCAATCGCCCTTCCGCACGAAAGGAATATAACATGGACGAAGATAGCAAACTGGGTTACTTCTTTTTGGGACTGGGAGTCGGAGTGGCCGTGGGACTGTTGTTCGCGCCGAAAACGGGGGAGGAAACCCGCCGGCTCATCCGCGACCGCGCATCCGATTCAGGCGATTATTTGAAGAAGCAGAGCTCCGATCTGCGCAATCAGGCCTCCGATCTGCTCGACAAGAGCAAAGACACGCTCGCCAAACACCGTGAGAGCATCGCCTCGGCGGTCGAAGCGGGTAAACAAGCCTACCGGGATACGGTAACAGGCGCCGACTGAGATTCGTCTAATATACGGAAGTGAACGGCGAAGCCGGAACTAACCGGCTCGCCCCGGGACGACAAAACCATGGACCAGAATATGTTGCTGACAGTAATGACCATTTTTGTGGTAATCGCCGGATTGGCGCTGTTGGTGCAAATGGCGGTGATGATTGGCTTATATCGAGCCACTCGCAGCGCCGAACAGCGCATCGTCGCCATGCTCCCCCAAGTCGAGCAATTGGTCCATGTTTCACACACCTCGATCGAGCAGGTGCGGACGCAACTGCTCGACGTGACTGGCAAGACCAGCGAGATCCTCACGCTGGCCCTGACGCAGGTCACGAGGGTCGACGAAGTGATGGCGGACGCCACCCGGCGCGCCCGCATCCAACTGGAACGGGCCGAGTTAGTGATCGAGGACGGCCTCAGCCGCACGCAGCAGACCATCGGATTGGTCCATTCCGGTGTCATGCGGCCGCTGCGGGAAATCCAGGGGATCACGGCGGGAGTCCGCGCGGCGCTCGCGTTCCTGGCCAAGGGGACCCGGCCGGCGGTCAACCAGATCACGCACGACGAGGAAATGTTCATTTAACCCGAAACCGGTCCGATGAGCCTCTTCAGGGCGTCGTGTACGCTTTTTTGAGGTTGATCACAGTTGCCGGTCTCAGGAGACATATCCCCCGCGCCAGCGCGAGCCGAATCGCTCGACGATTTGCTGGGCCAATTCGACGCGAATCCATTCGCGACTTCCCGCGCCCTCCGTCAATTGCGGGACTGCGACACTCCTAAGTTCGTCGAGTGCGCTTTACGGGCGATTGTCGACCAACCGGAGTCGGCTTCCATCCGTTTCCTTGCGACTCTTGTACCCCTGACAGATCCGATCCTCGAGCTGATCGCTCATCCCAAGGCATTCGACGAAGCCGGCGCACGGCGGATTGTCGAGGTCATGCGACGGATCGACTCGCAGACCGAGAGCAAGCTCCTGCGGCTGATCACGGCCAACCCTGCCAAGCCGTTAGCGCCCCAGATCATCGACCGGATCCTCGACGTCATCGATTCGATCACCGACACTCCGCGCCTGGTGCCGGTGCTGATGCAGATCTACCGCGCGGCCAGCCCGTACCTGCGGGCACGTCTCGCCTTGAGCATCGGCCGGCATCACCGCAACAAAGATTGGATCGAGGACCGGATGCGCGACAACGACGCCCGCGTCCGCGCCAACGCCGTCGAAGCCAACTGGACGTACAAGGACGATCAGGCTCTGAACCTGTTCCAGGCGTCCTTACGCGACAACCACCATCGGGTCGTCGCCAACGGCGCCGTTGGACTCTATTTCGCCGGCGATATCCGGAGCCTGCGCATGCTCGCCGACCTGGCTGCGCGTTCGGAACCGAATTTCCGCGCCGCCGGATTGTGGGCGATCGGGCACGTCCAGGACACGAGATTCCTTAGTCTTCTCGAGAGGTCTATGACTGACGAACGGGACGTGACAGTCCGCCGCTCGATGGTCGTCGCCATGGCACGCATCAAATGCGCCGCGGATCTTGCGAGCGAGCTGCCGCGCCTCGGTGTGCGGCTCATCAAGGCGACGCGGCAGAATATTCCTCCCTGTGCTGGGGAGTCCGCGGTGCGGTGCCAGAATCATCTGTTTGTTGAAGTGACGTCGGCCGACGGCGCGGCGGTGCGGAACTTGAAGACGCTGCAGTTCCAGGTCGCGGAGGACAATCGCGCAGTGCTCGACTATTCCGTGCAAGCGCGGACCCGCTACATCAAGCCGGGCGCCTACGATATTTATTACACGTCGTCGAACTCGAGTGAAGATCCTCAAAATCCGCCGCCGCTCGTGCGCGTGACGGTGGTCACCGAATGCGCGACCGGAGTGTACGACAGCGGCGAAACACCCGCCGTCCCCGCTCCGCCGAAAGAACCGGAAGAGAAGCCGCGCATCTGGGATGCGTTCAGCGCATCCTAAGCGAGACCCTGCCGTTTCAATGGCAGTTCCCTGACCCGCTTGCCGGTCGCCGCAAACAATGCGTTGCAAATGGCCGGTGCGACCGGCGGCACTCCGGGTTCACCCACTCCCGCCGGGAATTCCTTGCTCGGCACGATGTGGACGTTGATCTCCGGCGGAGCCTCCGTCATTCTCGCGACCGGATAGTTGTGGAAGTTGGTCTGCTGAACGACTCCCAGATCCGCGCTGATCTCACCCATCAGAGCGATACTCGTCCCGAATACCGCCGCGCCTTCGAACTGCGCGTGCACACGATCCGGATTGACGATCCTGCCGGGATCCGCCGCGATGTCGATCCGATGGACCTTCACGCGACCCTTCGCATCGAGGCCGACTTCGGCGACGCACGCGACGTAAGTAAAGAAGCTGCGATGCGCGGCGATACCGAGCGCGCGGCCCGGCGCGAGCTTTCGCTTCCCCCATCCCGACTGGTCCGCGGCAATCTGAATAACATTGCGCAGCCGTCCGATTTCGTACGGAAACTTCGCCGCCATCTTGTCGCCCGGCGCGGCGCCGATGTCCAATTCGCGCGCGGGCCCGAGCATCTCGAGCAGGTATTCGACCCGATCGCGCCCGGCCGCAGCCGCGAGTTCATCGATGAAGGTATGGACTCCGAACGCATGATAGATATTCGAGACGGAGCGCATCCAGCCGATCCGCACATGATTCTTCGCCGGTCCATTCTCGGCGCGGAAATTGGGGATGTCGAACGGCAAATCCGTCCATCCCATCGCCATCTCGAACGGCGCGCCGTACTCCTGATTGGGAGCGAACGTCGATACGATCGGAGGAAAGACGCTGCGCTGCAACCAAGCGGTCGGGCGTCCTTTCTCATCTATGGACGCCTTGATGTACATGCCCGCAGCGGCGTGGAAGAAATCGTAACGCAAGTCCTCCTCGCGGCTCCAGACGACTTTCACTGGCTTATTGAATTGTTTGGCCAGAATGGCGGCTTCGGCTACATAGTCCGGCTTCGACTTGCGTCCGAATCCGCCTCCGAGTAAAGTCACGTGGCACGTCACATCCGCAGGCTTGACTCCGCAAGCCGCCGCCACAGTGTCCTGCACCGCTTGCGGATTCTGAGTCGCGGTCCAGATTTCGAACTTCCCGTCTTTGAACTGGGCCACCGCGGCGGGCGGCTCCATCGGGGCGTGGGCGAGATGCGGCACGTAGTAGGAAGCATCGATGGTCTTGCCGCCCTTCGCGAATTCGGCATCGACATCGCCGACCTTACGCACAACTTTGCCCGGCTTCTTCGCGGTATCGAGCAACTCTTCCCGGAAGGCTTTCGAGTTGAACGCGGTATTATCGCCGAGGTCCCATTCGACTTTCAATTTCTTCCGGCCCTGCATGGCGGTCCAGGTATTGGTCGCAAGCACGGCCACTCCGCCGAGCGGCTGGAACAAGCAGGGCGGTTTCAAAGGAGGAATGACGCTAGTGGCGATGAAGCCCTTTACTTTGCGCGCCTCGGAATCGTCGAACGATTTCATCTTGCCGCCATACACGGGCGACCGTTCGATCGACGCATAGACCATGCCCGGCAGCTTCGCGTCCATGCCGAAGACGGCGCGACCCGTGACCAGATCCTTCAGATCGGTGATCGGCACGTCTTTGCCGATGTAGCGGAATTCGGAGTCCTGCTTGAACGTCAGCTCTTCCTTCTTCGGAACGGGCTGCGCGGCGGCGAGCGATGCGAGTTCGCCAAATCCCAAAGCCTTGCCCGACGGCGTGTGGACGATCTGGTGCAACTTCGCCTTGCACTCAGAGGGAGGCACTCCCCACTTCGCCGCCGCCGCGCGTTCGAGCATCAGCCGCGCGCCTGCGCCCGTCTGCCGCATCGTGTCGTAGAAATCGCGGATCGAACATGAACCGTCGGTGTTCTGATCGCCATACTTCTTATCGCCGATCGCCTGCTCGATGCGTACCCGTTTCCAATCGGCGTCGAGTTCATCCGCGAGGACCGTCGGCAGCGACGTGCGCGAGCCGGTGCCCATCTCCGATCGCGCCGCGACAGCGATCACAGTGCCATCC
>DASXZC010000040.1:0-15757 GCA_036502165.1 Bryobacteraceae bacterium | reverse complement strand
GGTTCGATTCCTACCGCGCTCACCACACCACACTTCCCCGGATCCAGTCCGCGGATGCCCCGTTTAAAAAAACAAATTCATGACGGAGAAAGTCCGCCTCCTCTCCCCTGTAGAGATGTCCGAACAAATCATCCACAGGAGCCACACCATGCAAGTTCAGGCAGGGACCGTCTACAAGGACGAAAGCAGTCAAACCATTCTCGATAGCTATCTTTCAACAGGAACCAGATTTTTCGGCGGACTCGCGCAGGCGATCCGGGCAAACACCAGAAGCCACATTCCCGATGGGAACGACTTCTACCTGAGTGATGTGCGCGACCTGGTGCTAATCGGGGGCCGCAATTCCATTCGTCAGGAATTCGCCAGTGTCGGTCCAAAGCTGATCTACGCCCAACCCGGCGAGCACCTTTACCTCTCGTCCCTTCAGGAGGGTGCAAGTGTGGGACGAGTGATGGCAACGGTAGGCGCGTCTTCGTTTCGCGGCGGTTTCGCCGCATTCCAGGGCGCGTTCGGGTACGCCCAAAGCGAAGGACGCGGAACGGGGAGGGCTTTGAGCGCCCAAACCAAGAAATTGACCCTGGTGCGGCTTTCCTCGGCGCCATTCGCGCCACACGGCTCTGTCCAATTGCAAAGCCAGGAAACTTGTGCTTCTATCGCCGTGCAAATTGCCATCATGTTTCACATCTAAAGCGGCGGTAGCCACTGCTGCAAAAGATTGCGAGTGAACTTCCATTCGCGCCCCACAGTGGCGGCGGAACAGCCGAGGCGTTCCGAAATCTCGTCGATCGTCAGCCCCTCAAAGGCTTTCAACTCGACGATCTGGCGAAGGCGTGGACGAATCTCCTCGAGCCGCGCGAGTATGGAGTCAATATCGGCAATCGAATCGCCCGCTGACGACGCGGGATGGGGGTGATCGATGTCGATCGGCACTTTGGACGCTTTTGCGCTCAGGGGGCGCGAATGGTGGATCAGCAGTTGCCTCATCAGCAGCGAGGCCAGCCCGAAAAAGGCGCCTCTCTCATTGGAGGTGTCGGTTTCGGCTGGTGGCAGTGCTTTGATCTTGATGAGCTGTAAATAGAGCTCGTTGACCAGTAGCGTGGGCTGCCAGGAATGGCCCTGCCGCTCACCCGACATGTACCTGGCGGCGAGGATGCGCAACTGCGGATGAAAGATCTCCACCAGATCATTGGCCGCTTGTTTGTCGCCTTGGCGGAAAGCGGCCATCAGCCGGGCAATCGTTTCGCCTGAGGCCACACTGGACATACTCGGACAAGTCTACCAAAGCAGCCGAACAACGGCCGTTACCGAAGACCCTGCACAACCATGAGATTGGACTTGGCGAGATCGGCTTGGAGATAAAGAAAACTGCGGCGGTCCGGCGCGATGGCAAGGCCCCGGTAGACGGCCGAAGGCTGGCCTGGCAGTTGCACGATGCGTTTCACGGCACCGGTTCGGAAGGAATAGAACTGCAAAGTGGTCGACTTTCCTTTCGCCAGAAAATACAGCCCCTCCGCCGTGCCCTGCCAGTTCCGGTCGGCAACCGTCTCCAACTCGCGAATGAAGGTCTCCGGACCGCCGCTGACAGGCATTCGCCAAACGCCGGGGTGGGTGCGGTGTTTGGTGAAGTAGAGGAAGCGCCCGTCGCGAGATTCGGGCGCCTCGAACGATTCAAAGCCCCCATCCCTGGTCACTTGCACTGAGTCTCCGCCCGCCGCCGGCACTTTCCAGATCTGCGTCGGACCACTGCCGCGATCGGATGCAAAGTATACCCAACGCGAATCGCCTGACCAGCTCGGAATAAAGTCCGGAGGACCGGGGCCGGTCAGACGCCTCGGCTGACCGCCCAGCATGTCGAGCACGAAGATGCTGCTTTGCGAATCCGGAGCGCGCCAATCGAAGGCCAGCCAGCGCCCATCGGGCGACCAGTTGGGACTTCCCGCGGAGTGCCCTCCGGCGGCGAGCACGGTAATCTGTTGCGGATCGGATCCGTCGCTCGAACAGATCCAAAGATTCGATTGTCCGGAGCGTGTGGAAGCGAAGGCGATCCGCTTGCCATCGGGCGAGAAGCGCGCATCGCCATCGAACGCCGCCGACGCAATGATCGCTTTGGGCGGATCGGTGTTGGGGGGAATGGGATACCGCCAGACATTGTAATCATCATCAAGACCGGATCCATAGACCGCCAGGCTGCTCTCCCGCGCCAGGGCGATTTCAAAAATCTGGTCGTCGAGCCCCGCTTCACGCACCGCCGCGCCGCCGCCGGCAATATGCTGCCGATAGAGGGATACGCGGCCGGACTTGCGGTAGCAGACAAGCAGGTCACCTCCGTCGTGGCTCCAGGCCCAGGAGAAGAGTGGTTCGTTCGAACGCGTCAACCGCTTTACCGTTCCGCCTGTCAGGGGCACCGTGAGGATGTCGCCACGGCCAGTTTCTGCAATGCGGGCGAAGCCCAGGGTTTGGTTGCCGGGCGCCGCCAGCGGCATCACATCGCGTTCCCCCTTCCCGGGGAACGTCAGTTGCCGACGCGCACCGGTGTCCATATCAAGAGAGAAAATGGCGAGATCGAGGCGTGCCTCGCTGATCACGTCGGCGACCAGCAGATGCCGGCCATCCGGGTGCCAGGTCATCAGCGCATAGGCGCGCTCAATATCTTTGACTTCACCGATCTTCTGCTCGACACCACCGCCCGCCGCGGGAGTGACCATCACGCGGAGCCGCCCGCCGGCGCGGCGCAGGAAGGCGAGCTTAGTGCCATCCGGAGAGAATGCCGGATGAAAATCGGGAAGAGAATCGCTGGTAAGCCGCAGCAGACGGCCATCCCTGACCGACTTGACGAAGATGTGCGAAGGAACGTTGCGATCCGGCGCAAAAGCGAACGCCACACGCTGCCCATCGGCGGAAACGGCGGGCTGGCTTTCGGCGCCAAGCAGGCTCGCGAGCGGCTCGATCTTCAACGCGGGCGCGGGCATGACAGCTGGCGGGCGGGTTCCCCACGCGCGGTAGGCAAGGACGCTGGCGAGCAGGCCCGTGGCCGCAATTGCCAACAACGCGACAGAGGTGGACCGCCGCCTTATGGGCTGTGCAGGCGGCTCCTCCTCGAGTGCGTCCCGCGCGGCAGCCGCGGAAGGCCGCGCATGCGGATCCTTCGCGAGCATGCTCGCAATCAGGTTCGACATCGGCGCCGGAACATCATGCGGCAGCGGCGGGGCAGCGGAATGGGCGATGGAATGAGCGGTGTCGAGCGGACTCTGGGCACGAAACGGATGTGTTCCTGCAAGCATTTCATACAGCACCAGACCGGCGGCGAAGATGTCGCTGGCCGCCGTCGCCTTCTCCCCGCGGCACTGTTCGGGAGACATGTAACGCAGCGTCCCCACGGGCAACCCCGCCATCGAAGACACATTGCTTTCGCCGCCACTGATTGCCGAGCGCCGCGCAAGACCGAGGTCGAGGATCTTGAGGTATCCGTCGGGCCGCACCACTATGTTTTCCGGTTTCACATCGCGGTGGACGATGCCATGCTGGTGCGCGAAGGCGAGCCCGCCAAGCAGTTGCGCGGCGAAGTGGCGCACGCGCGCGACGGGGATACGCTGACCGCAGAGGAAGCGCAAGGTCGTTCCCTCGATCAGTTCCATGACGATGACCGGAGCACCTTGCCAAGTCGTCACTTCATGAATGGTGACGATGTTCGGATGGTTCAAGGCGGAGGCCGCTTGGGCTTCCTTGAGGAAGCGGGAAGCGCCGCTCGATCCGGTGGCGTTCGTGTTCATGAATTTGAGCGCCACAGGCCGCGAGAGCTCGCGATCTCTTCCGGAATAAACCAGGCCGTTGCTGCCCCGGCCGATCAACGCGATGACATCATAACGGCCGATGGTGATGCCGGCATAGTCGGCGTCGGGATCATCGGGTAACGAGGGCTCTGAGGGGGCCGAACCGGACGCGAGCATGCGCCGCACTTCAATCAGGATCGCATCGTCTTCGCCGGCGGAGACAAGAAACGGGCCAACTTCTTCTGCAGGCAGTTCGCAGGCCGTTTCGTAGAGTTCAAGAACCCTTCTCCACTCGGGATTCGTCATTTGTAAGCGCGGGTGGACAGCGTCTTCCATCACGATAGCGCATCCATCGCCATTTTCGTGTTCTTCCCGCGGGCAGAGCAGTCACAGCCGCCAAACCGCAATAGAAGCAGATGAGCATACCTTCCAGGCACTCCGCGCTCACCATCAAATCCGGGTAGAGCCAGACCGCAATGCGAGTCAGGTGCGTGCCTGGAGAGGGGAACTCTCACGCAAAAACGCAAAGATCGTCGTTCCGATGAGACCTTTTTTGCTGCCGAACTACTCCAGCCGAAGCGCCGCCAATGGATCTATCCGCGCCGCCCGTCTCGCCGGCCCATAACCCGCAAGAATCGCAGCGCCAACCAACACGATCCCAGCCACCATCAGCGTCCCCGGATCACTCGGCTTCGTCCCGAACAGTAACGATTTAACAAGCCTGAACCCAACCAAGGCAACAGGCAGGCTGATCGCGAGTCCCACGCCCGTCAGTATGAGAACGCGGCTCAGCACCATCCAAACCACGACGCCGCGCCGCGCGCCGAGCGCCATCCGGATCCCAATCTCCCCGGCTTGCCGCGCGACGTTGTACGACATCGTTCCGTACAGCCCCACGCACGCCATCAGGAGCGCGAGAATCGCAAACCCCGTGCACAGCTTCGCGAACGTAAGCTCCTGCGTGATCGTCCGATCGATTTCGACAGCTTGCGTGACCACATTCGTTACGGGAATGCGTGAATCTGCCGCCTCCACGATCTCATGCACACTCTGCACAAACGTCAGCGGATCGCCCGCCGTGCGTAGCGCATACGTCGCTCGATCCGAAGGAAACTGGCTGATCGCGACAAACACGGTCATCGCATTGTCTTCTTCATTTTTCAGACCACCGTACCGCAAGTTCCCCGACACGCCGATGATTTCGAGATCGCGCTTCTCCTCCGGCAGCGTGATCTGTCTGCCTACCGGATTCTCGCCCTCAAAATAAGTCTGCGCCAGCCGCTCGCTGATCACTGCAACCGGACGCGAGCCTGCTCGGTCGCGGTCGTCAATCTCACGCCCGGCGAGGATCGGAATCTGCATTGTCGTGAGGTAACGCGATCCCGTGGCCATCGCGCGCGCACCCTCGATGGTGACCACGCCGGTCTTCATCGCACCCTTGATCGCCTGCCCAGTCCTGGCGGCATTGATGATTGAGGATTGCGCAAGCGTCGCGCTGCTCACGCCGGGAATTGTTTCGAAGCGGTTGCGCAGGTCGGAGTAGAACGTGACGAGCTCCGCGTCGTGATATCCGGCCTGCCGCGCATTGAGCGTGAACAGCAGGATGTTCTCGCGCGCATATCCCAATTGGACGGAGTGCAGGTTTTCGAGTGTCCGCACAAACAGACCCGCGGCGACCAGGATGAGAAAGGAAAACGCGATCTGCGCGACTACGAGGATGTGCTGCGCGCGCCGCCGCAGTCCCATGCCGCTGCCAGTCTTGAGCGCCGGCATCACGTCCGCACGCGTCGACTGAATCGCCGGAACGAGGCCAAACAACAGGCCGCAAATCACAGATAATGCCGCCGTCACGCACAGCACGCTCCAGTTCAATTCCGCGTGCAGCGTGAAGTTCTCCCGCCCATTCGAGAACAGCAGCGTCAGCGCTCGCACGCCCCAGATCGCGAACAGGACTCCCAATGCTCCGCCAAGTGACGCCAGCATCACACTCTCGGTCAGCAACTGCCGCACGACGCGCAACCGTCCCGCGCCCAGGCTGAGCCTCACTGCCATTTCGCGCCGTCGCGCGGCGGCCCTGGCCAGCAGTAGATTCGCAATGTTCGCGCACGCGATCGCCAGAATCAATCCGACCATCGCGAGCAGCACGTACAGAGGTTTCGAATATTGGCGGCGCAAACTACCCAAGCCCGCGGCGCCAGGATTCAGAACCAGCGCGGGCAGTCTCGCGCGCTCAGCGTCGGTCGTTGCGGTCGACGCAACCCATCGATGAAACCGAGGAGCCAGCGCTGCCTGCGCCTGAGCCATGCTCACCCCCGGCCGCAAACGGCCCATCATTTCGAGCCAATAGAAATTCGCATCCGGATACCAACGTGCGGCGGTAGCGGGCTCCAAAAGCAGATTCGTGTGCAACGGAAGATAGAGGTCCGGAGCCATCGCCGGATCGACTCCGAAGAACTCCGGCGGCGCGACGCCCACCACGGTGAAGGGCACGGTGTCGACGAGGACCGGTTGCCCAATCGCATTCGCCGCTCCTCCAAAGCGGTTCTGACTCATCGCAAAACTGATCACCGCAACAGGGGCCGCGCCTGCTCGATCGTCGTCGGAATTGATCAAGCGTCCCGCGGCCGGCAATACCACGAGGCCGGGAAAATAATCGCCGCTTACAAATTCCGTGCTCGCACTCGTGGCTGCTCCGCGGAAGGTCAGGTTTTTGTTGTGTCCATTGAAATATCCGAAAAGCACCGAAAAGACGGACTTTTCTTCGTGAAGCGTCTCGCCAAGCGTCTCGAATGCCTGGTACGGAAACATACCGGTCTGCATGTAGCCTTTGTCGCCCGGCCACGCCAATCCCTGCACGCCATGCATGACGTGGACCGACTGCTTACCGCCATCGCGAGGCGGCCGGCTTTGCCAATTCAAAACCGCCAGCGACTCAGGCTCTGCCACCGGCAGCGAGCGCAACAGCACCGATTCCATGAAACTGTAGATCGTAGTATTGGCGCCGATGCCGAGCGCCAGCGACAAGACTGCCAGCCCACTGAACGCCTTATTGGCGAACATGGTGCGACAGCCGTAGCGGATATCCTGGCCGAGTTCTGATAGGAACCGAGTCATCCAAATCTCTCGTGACTCTTCGCGCTTCAGTCCGGCGTTGCCAAATCGCCGCCGCGCCTCAACGCGCGCGTCCTCGGCAGTCATACCGTCCGCTTCCAACTCCGCGGCCTTTTCCGCCAAGTGGAGTTCCATTTCCTCCCGCAACGCCTCGCCGCGCTTAGAGCTTTTCATCCAATACCTGAGTCGTCGTATGAACATGTGCGTCACTCACTCCGCTTCCATCACGCGGGCGATGGCGAGCGTGAGTTTCGCGTACCTTCCGGTTTCAACAGCCAACTGTTTGCGGCCAGCCTTCGTGATCTTGTAGATTCTCGCCCTGCGATTGTTCGCGGTTACGCCCCAGTCGCCGTCGATCCACCCGTGGAGTTCCAACCGCTGTAGAGCGGGATACAGAGAGCCTTCCTCGACGAGGAGTTCGTTGCCGGATGATTGCTGAATGAACTGGACGATGCCGTATCCGTGGAGGTCCCGCCTCGAGAGCGTCCGAAGGATGAGCATGTCGAGTGAACCGGGGAGGGAGTCGTTCTTTTGTGCTTTGCGACCCATACCAAGAATTCTTAGCTTACGGCGGTGAGAGTATGCGAGTCAAGTCCCCAACTCCGGAATGTGCGTCATTTGAGAGCAATTCGGCCGCATCGGGAGCGATCCGCCTTGTTCACGTCCTCTCGAACTCCAATGATCCCAATGGAATCAGAACCTTCCGGCACTTGATCACACAAAGCAGAACAGATCCAGCCCACCGAGGGTGCCCAATAGGGACGAAAGAGTCGCCGCTCCAACGCGCCGGCCCTTCGCAACTTCGTCCCAGAAAGGATCCTCGAAACCATGGCAACCTCCGCCGTACAAATCGAAGCCAATCGCTCGAACGCCCAGCGTTCCACCGGGCCTCGCACCGAAGAGGGCAAATCCGCTTCCTCCCGAAACGCCACCACGACCGGACTCACCGCCGCCAAGATCTTCATCCGTCCCGACGAGCAACCCGCATTCGACAAGTTAAAATCCATGCTCTGGAAGGAATTGAAGCCCGTCGGTGAAACCCAAACTCATCATTTCCAGTTGATCCTCCACGCCCAGTGGAACCTTCAGCGCTGTTTCGAGCTCGAAGCGCATATTCAAAACGAAGCCTTTTCGAAAGGATTCGCCGACGCCATCCTCGATGATGAACTCGCGCGTAAGCTCGACCGCATCTATCGCTACAAGAAGATGCACGAAGCGTCGCACCGTCGCGCGTCGGCCGAGCTCCGTCACCTGCAGACCGAGTGCCTCTGGCGCCAAAGCGACGATCCGAACCCGGATAAAGACAGCAACTCGATCCTCGTCGACACCGCGAAAGTAACGATCAAACACAACCATTCAAAGGCGCTCAAACAGCGCGCCAGCCTCGATGCATTTCGCCAACAGATTGAAGCCTTCATCGCTCCGCCCCCGTTAGACGTTGACGACGACGAGTGAGAAATAGAAAAAACGAAACGAAGCCATCCTGCATACTGTCCCGATCGAGGCCGCGCCTGCAAAGGAGTTGCCGCCGCTGTTCTTTGAAAACCGAATATGCTCGTCCCACCGTCGGTGAGCCCGGAATCCGCAATCGAGTAAGCAGGCTTGGTCACATTTCTTAGTCGCGCCCCACTTATCCGCAGTAGTGTATAATTCCGCAAATGTTCAAAACCAGGCTGATCGTCAAACTTGTCTTCACTCTCTCGAGCGTTGCTCTCCTCGCATCGTTCTCCGCTACTGCGAATACCGTGACCTTCGCGGGCTACCCTTTCCAGAGCCTCTATGGCACTGAAAACCTTGTCATCGACAGCAGCGGCAATCTTCTCGTGCCGACCACCGCCAGCGACTTCGGCGGAGCGTCCACCGCGCTTCCCACCGGCACCACTCTTCTCTCGACTACCTTCCTCGATTCAGGCGTCGTCGTTGGGCCTGCCGCGGAATTGTGGGCTCAGGATTTCGCGGCTGTGCATCCCTATGAAACTGCCATCGGAGCCTTCAGCGGCTACGCCGACTACTACTTCCTATACAGGATCGACGGTGTCGGCAGCGAGACTTTCCTGACAACGAACGTCGCACGCACGGCTGGTTCGCACACTGCCGCGATAGAACTTCTCAGTAACGGAACTGTCGATTTCTTGCTCGACAACGCGCTCGTTGGTTCCGTCAATTCCTCGGCCTTCGGTATTCCGGTGCTGGGCAATGTCGTGCTGACCGCGAACGGAAGCGCAGCCGGACAGCAAGCTACTTTCACTTCCTTTGCTGTCGTAACTCCCGAGCCGCCGTACGGCCCTTGCCTGATCGGCGCTTTCGCTGCACTGCTGATCGTCCGCACTCGTTCGCGGTAAAGCGAACAGACTCTCCGCCAAGAGACGCGCGCCGTTGTGTAAATTCCACTATATGCCTTGACACGCATATACACAGTGGAGTATATTCGGATCATGAGAGTGAGTTCGCCAAACCGGCCTCGTCGAAGCACTTCCAAGTGCCGCGCGAGGCCGGTTTCATAGGATCTATACGGTGGATGTACCACGCCATCCCGACCGGCTGAAGCCTGAACGACGGCAGAAAGCCGATGAGGCTTGGCTGGCTCCATTCCACCGCTTCTGGTTCGTTTATGTGGATTCCCTCGAGCGGCACTTGGATCAGATGGATCAAACATTAAACACCGCGGCCGCCAACCCCGAATATGATAATAGGAGAAATGAAATGAAAATTAAAGTGACTAGCATATATGTAGACGACCAGAGCAAAGCGCTGGCCTTCTACACGGACGTATTGGGCTTCGCCAAGAAGAACGATTTCAGCCAAGGCCCCTATCGCTGGCTGACAGTCGTTCCGCCTGACGATTCGAGTGGAGTTGAACTGCAACTGGCGTTGAACAACAACCCCGCCGCGAAGACGTATCAGGAAGCGATCTTTCAACAGGGCCAGCCCGCCATCATGTTCTTTACCGATGACGTCAAGGCCGACTACGAGCGGATCAAAGGCCGTGGTGCCCAGTTCACAATGCCGCCCACCGAGGTTCCGGGTTCGACTATTGCCAAGCTCAACGATACCTGCGGCAACCTGATCCAACTCACGCAACTCGCGAAGTGGTAGCGGCTTGTATACAAAACGTAAAGTGTTTGTGAAATGCGGCCGGCTCGACAGTGAACCGGCCGCGGCGCGGAAACCGAACCTCTTGAATCGCGTCCTCACAATCCAGAGATGGTTGGAAGGACATCACGAGAGGCGTGTGCGAATATCGAGATCCTCGCTGCGATCGCTGGTTTCTGCGCGGTTCCACTATCCATCGCCGTAAGCGAGACGTTCCTCGTAATCGCTCTGGTGGCACGGGTTGTAGCGATCTTCCGCGGCGCTAAGATCAGCCTGCCGGGGGTCTGCTGGTGGTGGCTGGGCTGGGCCGCGCTCGAAGTCGTCAGTTGGTTACGCTCGCCTCGACCGCGCGCGGGGCTTGGCGAGATGCGCCATCTTCTGTTAATTGCTGCTGTTTTCCTGATTGTGCCGTGCCTAGATCGGCCGGCATACAAGATGATGGTCTGGCGCGGATTGTTTGTGACCTCGACGGTCGGCGCCGGCGCGCTGCTCATCAACACGATCATGCGCGCTGTCACGTATGGCGGAGCGATCGCCGCTGGCGGAGATGCCGAATTCTACTTGCGGAACGGCGGATTCCTCCACCACTGGATGATCTATGCAACCGTCGAAGCTTTGATCTTTGGCGGACTGCTGGAGTTCAGATTTCGCTTTCCGGATGAGCGCCCGTGGGCGACGGCCGCCCTCGGATTCCATTGCCTCGCGATCCTGTTCAGCTTCACACGGACTCTTTGGATCGCCGCGTTCTTATTGGCAGCGATTCACCTGATATGGCGCCGCTCACGGTGGATCTTCGCGCTGCCGGCCGTTGTGCTGGTGGCGTTCTTTGTCGCACCGGAAGCAGTGCGCGCACGCATCGCGGATTCGTCGCATTTGGATTATTACTCGAACTCTGAGCGCATTCAGATGTGGCGTGTCGGTTATAACATGATTCGCGAACACCCGATTTTCGGAGTAGGTCCCGGCCTTGTCGAGGCTGAGTATGCGAACTATCTGCCGAAGGGTGAAACGCTGCCCGCTTATCATGGCCATCTGCATAACAATGGCCTGCAATTGGCCGCCGAATTCGGATTGCCCGTTCTCTGCGCGGCCGCGGCCTGGCTGGTGTTTCTGCTCCTCGAACTCCGCCGCGCTCGGCCCACCACGGTGCAAGAGGAATTTATGCGCAAGAGTGCCTTCCTCGGGATCATCGGCTTCCTGATCACGGGCATGACGGATTACACGTACGGCCATGCTCTGGGGCTGATCTTGTTCATCTTTGTGGCGCTCTGTCCTCTGCTCGATCCAGCCGAATAATAAACTGTATATGCCTTGACATGCATATGCACTCAGGAGTATGTTCAAGGAGTGGAATCTGTGTTCGAAATCATTGCGGAGCCGAACCGCCGCGCGATATTGAGCCTTCTGGTCTCGTCCCAACAATCCGTAGGAGAGATCGAGCGCCAACTTCATATGCCGCAGCCGGCCGTATCGAAGCACCTGCGAGTGCTGCGGGATGCCGGTTTCGTGGAGGCCACAGTGGATGCGCAGCGCCGCCTATATCGCCTCCGGCCTGAACCACTGCAGGAGGTCGAGGCATGGCTCGCGCCGTTCCGCCGGTTTTGGTCGGTCCATGTCGATGCTCTCGAACGCCACCTCGACCGCATGGACTCGCCAAAACCTGCGAAAAAGAAGACAAGGAGAGCAAAATGACCGGCTACACTCCGGGCCCGGCCTACGGAGCGCAAATACAAAACGAAGGCGAGAAGTGGAAGCTCGTTCTGGTCAGAGAACTGCGCCATGCGCCCGAAAAAGTCTGGCTTGCGTTGACCGACCCAGCGCAACTGCGTGAGTGGGCTCCCTTCGACGCCGACACGAATCTGGGTACCGTAGGAACGAAGGCGAAGCTCACAACGGTCGGCGCGCGTACGCCGCATGTCACCGAAACGACCGTGCTGCACGCCGATCCTCCCAGGTCGCTCGAGTACAACTGGGGCGGCAACGAAGTCCGTTGGGAACTCGAACGGTTTAACAACGGAGGCACGCGCCTGACTCTGTGGACCAGCATCGGCCGCCGCTACATTGCAATGGGCGCCGCCGGATGGCACATCGCTTTCGACGTCCTCGATCATCTCCTCAGTGGGACTCCCCTTGGCCGCGCCGTCGGCCCTGATGCCATGAAGTTTGGCTGGCAGCAATTGAATGTTGAATACGCAAAACAGTTCAGCGCCGAACACCCAGACTGGTCACCCGCGGCAGGTGAAAAATGAGCGCTGGAACTGTGCGAACGATCTTCCGCTGGATTCACCTTGTATTCAGCATTCCGATCCTCGGCTATATTTATAGTCCTTTTGATCAAATTCCAAACTACGCGCCGCTTGTGCGATTTGTCTTCCTTCCCACGCTCGTCCTTTCCGGACTTTGGATGTGGAAAGGCCATGTCGTGCGGCGCCTGTTCTCGAAGAGGAGCCACGCATGAAAAAGACAATCGCGGTCGAATCCGCTTCAGCACTGATCGACCAGAGGATCCAGGAACTCGGGGACTGGCGAGGCAAAACGCTATCCGACGTGCGCCGGATTATTCACGCCGCCGACCCCGAAATCATTGAGGAATGGAAGTGGGAGATCCCGGTGTTCTCGCATGGCGGAATCGTCTGCACCGGCGAGGTCTACAAGAAGGCGGTTAAGCTCACCTTCGCGAAAGGCGCCGGTTTAAAGGATCCTTCGGGCTTGTTTAACTCGAGCATGGAAGGCAACGTCAGGCGAGCCATCGACATCAAGGAAGGCGAGAAGATCAATGAGGCGGCGCTAAAAGATCTCATCCGCGCTGCTGTTGCGCTCAATCTCGACGCCACTCCGAAGCGAAAGTCTCACTTAGGCAAGTGAGATTTCGACCAAGCCAGATTGTTCTTCGCGAGCTGGCTGTTCGGATTCAACCGCACCGCTTCCTCTCCCGCGCGGGCTCCTTCCTGCCAGCCGCCGAGAGCATTCCAGGCCGCGCAAATGTTGTTCCACGCATCCGAGTAGCCGGGGCGCAACGCGAGCGCCTGCTTCGCAGAGGCGATTGAAGCCGCGTATTGCCCTGCCTGGAAGTGCAGCAGCGACTGATTCAGATAGCCCTCCGCTGTCGGATGAAAATCGGCAGCCTTGGCGAGCCATCCCGCCGCGACGGTGTCCGTAGGAAACTGCGCAAGCGTCTTCTGCGCGGCGGCGCGTAGATCGTCGACGTCCAGCAAATCCGCATAGGATTGCATCAGCAAATATTGCGCGTCGATCCGCGAGGGATTCAGTTGGATGGCGGACTTCAGAACCGGCACCGCTTCTGGTGTACGTCCATTTTCGCGGAGCCATCGGGCATAAAAGAAGCGCGGATCCGCTTCCGTCGGCGCGAGTTGGATCGCGCGGAGGAAGTGCTTTTCCGCTTCCGCGTTCTGATGAATCGCGCCGGTCGCGACGCCGAGGTTGATTTCGAGAACGTAGTAATTCGGCGACCAACGCTCGGCGCGATGGAAGTAATCGAGCGCTCCCGGATAATCTCCGCGGGCCATCAGCGTCAGGCCGTAGTTCATGAGTCCGCGGCCGTTTTGCGGGCTTTTCATGGCAACGTCATGCCATAGCGACTCCTCGGTGTGCCACACTTCGTTGCGCTCGCGAGTGCCATAAGCGCATGCGCAAAGGATCACGGCGGTCGCAGCGGCAACATAGGTGCGAGGAATTTGCCATCGGTAAACTGCCAGCGCCAGGCCCCAGCCGCCGGCCATCGCGAGGCCTACAAGCGGGAAGAACATGCGATGGTCGTTGTCCACTTCGGCGACGGGAAAGCTTGCAGCAGGCACCGCGGCGACGAAGAACCAGATGAGGCCAAACGCGATCGGACGAGTCGATTGGCGGCGCGCCGCGTATACGATCGCGGCGAACAGACCGCCGAGAAACAGGAATCCAAGCATCGCCTCTGTGGCAAAGATGCTCTGAAAAGCGACGTGCCCGTTGTCGGCGTTCAATCCGACTGGAACCAGGAATTCGAGAAAGAAGTGGAGCAGCACGAACGGCTGCGTAATGAGGAACGCGTATTTGGAAGTAGCGCCAGTGTTGAGCGTCTTCGGCGTCAGAGCCGAGGTCAGCCAGACCAGAGCGATCACCAGGATGATCGAAGGGATCGCTTTCTTGAATGCCGCGCGCGGCGTTTCCTTATCGAACAGATATAAGTACGCGACGAGCATCACTGGGAACACGACCGCCGGAGTCTTGCTCACGATGCCGGCGATCACTGGAATCAGATACAGTCCAGTGCGTCGCGAACGCGGCCAGCAAACGTACATCACGAGGCCACCCAACACTCCGAGCGTCGAATACACTTCCGCGCGCTGGATGATGTAATTCACGGTCTCGGCCATCACCGGATGAAAGCCGTATAGAGCCGCGGCAAACAGCGCGGCGTAGCGGTTTCTCGGATCGGGTTGGGATTTGTCGAAAGCATTGCGAAAGAGCAACACCATCAATCCAAGCTGGACCAGAAACCAGATCATCGTCGAAAGATGGAAGTAAAAAGGATCGAGTCCCTTGCCGAGCCAATAGTCGATCGCCACGGACGTCATCACCAGCGGGCGCCACGCGCGATTCGGAGGAAGGACCGAGGCCGTCGAGCCATCCTCAAAGAATCGCGGAATATTGTGCAAATCGCGAACGTATGGATTGTCGACGATCGAATGATTGTCGTCGAAGTGGAATGCGTTGCCGAAGTGGTTCGAATACACGCCGACCACCAATACGCCCGTCACCAGGCAGAGCGCAGCGAACTTCTGACTCGCCGTCATTTCGAGCCTCTCTTGCGAATACAGAAATGCCAATGCACAGCAAACAGCTTATCGAGCGGCTGCAACTTCGAGTCCGTGCGCCGCCAGAATTCCTCTTTCTTCTGGTTGAGCATGCTCCTGAGATTGACGCCGCCGCTCGCGAGATAAGTGAACCAAGGCAGCAGTTCCGGACCTTCCACTGTGAATTCCGGAAAATCCGACTGAAATTTCTGACGGTCGCGTACGAGCGTGATCCAGGTGAGCGCCTGGTTCGAGTCGAGCAGTGATCCGGTTTGCGGAAACGACCAGCCCTTCGAGTGGCTCAAATACGGTTCGGGATGAATGAACGAGAAAAAGAAGCGGCCGAACGGAGTGTGGGCGCAATCGACAATGCTGACGACTCCGCCGGGCACCAGAACACGGCGCGCTTCCTCGATGAACAAATGAATATCGGGGATGTGATGGTACACATGCGACAGGAACAGTGCGCGTACGGACTCATCGGGCAGCGGCAATTGACGCGCATCGCAGACGAGATCGACTCCACGCGTTCCGAGATCGGTCGAAATGATTTCCGGATGCAGCCGTTTGAGGAAGCTGCCTCCGGAGCCAAGTTCGACCAGTAATCCAGGTCCCGGAACCGTTGCCGCATCGTCCATGTGGCATTGGTACCAACGTCTATAACAAGCCTGGATCAGAGGCTTGGCTTCGATGACATGTTTCTGCGCTTGGAACCACGCGACCGAACCAAACGGGTGGTCGCGCAGGATCGGATCCGCCAGCCAGTAAGTCAGTTTACGGGTGAGGGCCAAAAGCCACTTGTACCACGACGGATGGGTCACGCGCTACGAATCATCGTGTCCAAGTCGAGCGGCCGCGGAATCAATTCCAGCAGGTCAGAGGACCATGGCAGGGACTGCGAATCGAGGATCCCAAGCAAATTGTCCTCATTCACGGGCAAGCGAATGTGCATTGCTTTTGCGATGCGCAGGACGCTCAAGCTTAGTCCTG
>DASXZC010000039.1:0-9933 GCA_036502165.1 Bryobacteraceae bacterium | reverse complement strand
GGTGGCGCGTTCGGCGGCGAGAAGGATACCGGTGGTGGCAGAGAGTCCGGCAGCGACGCGTGGAAGGCGTACATGCGGCGGCAGACTGTGACGATCAATTGGTCCGGCGAGTTGCCGCTTGCGCAAGGGATCAAGTTCGACCTATGAATGTAGACGAGTGGAAAGGCCGGTGGACGCTGATCACAGGCGCGAGTGCGGGAATCGGCGTGGCGTTCGCCGAGAAGCTGGCGGCCGGAGGATCGCATCTGGTTCTTACAGCGCGCAGGATGGACCGGTTGGAAGAGCTTGCGGCGCGTCTGGAGAAGGCGCATTCGATTAATGTCGAATGCGTCGCGGCGGATCTGAATGTCGCGCAGGCGCCGGCCGAGGTCTTTGCGTTCACTCAGTCGAAGGGGCTCGCGATCGACTTCCTGATCAACAACGCGGGCTTCGGACAATATGGCGAGTTCTCGCCGTCAGAGCTCGAGCGGCAGTTGTCGATGATCCGCGTGAACTGCCTCGCAGTGACCGAACTGACGCATCTTTTTCTCAAAGGAATGATCGAGCGTCGGCGCGGGGACGTCCTCATATTGGCGTCCACGGCTTCGTTCCAGGCGATCCCTTACATGAGCGTGTATGCGGCGACCAAGAGCTTCGACCTGCTGTTTGCGGAAGGACTGGCGCACGAAGTAGCGCAGTACGGCATTCGCGTTTGCGCGCTGTGCCCTGGTGCTACGCAGTCGGAATTCCAGCAAGTCGCGGGCTCACCAACTGATCGCGTGGGACGCGTCGAGGAGACGGCTGAACAGGTGGTTGCGGTTGGCTTAGAAGCAATCGCCGCGGGCAGGCATCACGTGATCTCCGGCTTCCGCAATCGTATGGCTGCGGAGGTTCAGAGATTCGTACCGCGGCGTGTGGTGACCAGCGCCGCGGCTAAGATATTCAAGCCGAAGTGACCCTTATTGACGGCTCATGTACTTCTCGTAGAGCCTCGTGTGGCGGCTCGTGAGATCGACATCGTGCCCCTTGATGAACATGTGCTTGACTTCCGTCTTGGTCTCGAGCGGATCGCCGTCGGTCAGAATCATGTCGGCCCACTTGCCTTTTTCGATCGAACCAATCCGGTCGGAAACGCCAAAGATTTCCGCTGGATTGATGGTGACGGCCTTCAGAGCTTCCTCGTAAGGCAGGCCGTAGGCGACGGCCGTGGCGGCCTGATACGGGAGGTTGCGGGCGAACTCGACATCGAATGAGGCGAAGGCAATCTTGACTCCGGCTTTGTACAATTGACCGGGAAGAGTGGCTTTTTGATCGTAAGGATCGTCCTCTTCATTGGGGAGCTCGAGCGTCGGACCGCAAATGACCGGAATGTTTTTCTCTTTGAGTTTCGCCGCGTAGTCGCCCATTTCATCGACACCGGCAATGACGATCTTGATCTTCTCGCGATCCGCGAAATCGATCGCTTCCTTCACGGTCTTGGCCTTCGCGGCCATGACCATCATCGGCTCTTTGCCATCGAGGATCGGGATCATCGCCTCGTAGCGCAGATTGGTGGCGAGGTTCGGCTCGTGCGCGGCCTTGGCCTTTTGATAGCGGCGCGCATCCTCGAAAAACTCATGCGTTTGCTGGATCGTCTTTTCGTAGTTGCGCTTCGACTCGGCGTAGCTGCCGCGCGGCATTCCAAACAACGCGGCCATTTCTGCGAAGCGGGCGGGGATCGTTTGAATGAAGGGGAACTTCATCTCCATCGCCGCATTCCGGTTGATCGTCATCTCTTCCCAGGTCCACCCATCGAGATGCATCAGTCCGGATTGGCCGGAGATGACTTGCGTGGCGCCTCCGCCACGGCGTCCTTCACCGCCGCCGACGGTGGCTGGCAGGACGATGACCGTGGTGATGCCGTTGGCGCGCGTAACGGGGATGTGTTCGCTCGAAGGATTGACTGCGACGGTGGCGTGCAATTGCGGATCGAACTCGCCAATCTCGTTGGCGTCGACCGACTCGCGGATCGCGTTAATTTCATCGAGTCCGACTTCGGTACCGGCGTTGATCATTCCGGGATAGAGATGTAGACCTTTGCCGTCGATCACCTTGATGGTCTTCGCGGCTACGACTTTTGGGCCGATTTCAGCGATTTTGCCGTCGATCACCAGAACCGACGTGTTGTCGACTTGTGGACCCGTGACGGGGTGAACGCTGACGTTGCGAACGACGAACGTGTCGGATGCCGCGGCAAACGTCACAGAAGGGAACGCGCAAAGTGCGGCGGCCGCGATCAGCAATCCAATGGGCTTGGTCATGTTATTCAGGCCTCCTCGGTTGTCCGCCGTTGCCGCGTGAAGACGGACCCTGGCGGCGGCTTTCTTCCTTTTCCTTGTCTTCGAGCGACTTCTTTTCCGCAGCGAGCGCGGCACGTCCACTGACGTCCTTGTCTCGATCGAAGTATTGATTGCCGTCGATCCACACCTTTTGCACCTTCGTGTAATTCGAGAGCGGATTCTTATCGTAGAGGACGAGGTCGGCATCCTTACCGGTCTCAATCGAGCCGACGCGGTTGTCGATCGCCAGTTGCTTGGCCGGGTTGATGGTGACCATCGCGAGAGCTTCCTCTTCGCTCAGTCCACCGTACTTCATGACCTTGGCGGCTTCCGTGTTCAAGTGACGCATCAGCTCCGCGGAGTCGCTGTTCAAGGACACGAGTACGCCCTTCTTTTCCATGATGGCGGCGTTGTAGGGAATGGCGTCGTAGGCTTCGATTTTGTAGCTCCACCAATCGCTGAACGTGGACGCTCCGGCGCCGTGCGCGGCGATTTCCTTCGCGACTTTGTAGCCTTCGAGCACGTGCTGCAGTGTGCGGATCTTGAATCCGAAATCGTCCGCGATGCGGAGCAGCATGAGAATTTCGTCGGCGCGGTAGCAGTGGGCGTGTACGAAGCGCTTGCCTTCGAGAACTTCGACGAGCGGCTCGAGCGTCAGATTCCGCTCAGGCTCGACGGCGGCTTCACCGCGCGCCTTCTTCTCGTTGTAATCCTTCCAGGTCTTCTGATAATTGCGAGCTTCGGTGAAGGCTGTGCGGATGACATCCTCAACGCCCATGCGGGTTGCGGGATAGCGGGGGATCCGAGTGTTGCCGCCGCCGCCCAAGCCGCCCTGCACGTTGCCGGCGCGTTTCGGATTTTCACCGAGAGCGAACTTGATGCCGGGGATGGCGCCTTCGAACTTCAGGCCCGCGGCGTCCTTGCCCCAGCGCATTTTCATCACTTCGCATTTGCCGCCGATCGAGTTGGCGCTTCCGTGAAGCACGTTGGCGGTGGTGACTCCGCCGGCAAGCGCGCGATAAATGGAGATGTCCTCCGGATTGACGACGTCCTCGATGCCGACCATCGCGGAGACCGAGACGCTGCCTTCGTTAATGGCTTCGGCGGCAATGTGGGAGTGGCAGTCGATGATGCCGGGAATGAGGTGCTGGCCCGTGGCGTCGATGACTTTCGCGCCGGGCGGCACCATCACTTTCTCGCCGACCGCGGCGATTTTGCCGTCGGTGATGACGACCGAACCGACGAACTTGCCTTCCTTCCCCATCGTCCAGACGGTCGCGTTTTGGATGACGAGGGTTTCAGCCGAACAAACCAGAGCGGCGGCTGCGAATGCTAATATTGCACGGGTTTTCATTTAATTGATGTCTCCTTGCGGGCGTGCCGACGGCGCGCCGCCGGTTCGTCCACCACCCGCGCCAGGCGCGGCCGCCTCGGGCGCCGGATCGTATTTCACTCCGTCGATGAAGACCATCTTCACGGGCGGACGCTCTTGCAGAAGCTCGCCCGAGGTGACCACGAGATTGGCGATCTTGCCCTTCTCAATGCTTCCCAAGCGATCCGCCACGCCATAGATTTCGGCGACGTTGATGGTCAGCGCTTTCAACGCGTCAGTCGCGCTGAGTCCGTTGGCCATGGCCTTGCGGACGTCTTTGAACAGATCGCGCGGCTGGTCAATGGTGTCGGAATAGAATGCGAACAGGATGCCGTTCTTCGCGAGCACCGCGGGAGTGCTCGGCGCCTTATCGCGAAGCTCGAGAGTCTTCAAAGATTCGACTTCATCAGGGTCGCCGTCGCGCGGCTTCTCCGGCCAGCGAAGACTGACGAGGACCGGCAATCCGGAAGCTTTGACGAGATCGGCGGCTTTGTAGCCTTCATCCAAACCATACAGGATGGTCTTCTGTTTCAACTCGGCTGCGAACTTGATCATGCGGGAAATCTGAATGATGTTCTCAGCAGGCAGCAGGATGCGGGGCGATGCGATGACGCCTTCGAGAGCGCGATCATATTCGGGCCGGGGAAGTCCGCGAGGGTTGGCGTCGTACTGCGCCTTGACGCGCTGGTAGCGGCCTGCATCCAAATAAAGTTGGCGGATGTAAGCGATGGTTCCAAAGAGCGCCGAGGGAAAACCTCCGCCGAAGGAGTTGGTCGTCATTGTGATGTATTGACCGGCGGCGGGGACGATCACCATGTCCGCATCGCGATCGGCGCCGAGATTGATGACCGCGCCTTCACCGGCGAAGATCCCCTTCTTGGGGAACGTCACGGCACTCGTGAATCCGACGTTGCGGGCGAGCTCGAGGCGGTGGTCGCTGGTCTTCACTTCATCGGCTGCGCGAAGCCAACTGGTGGTGAGAGGACGATCTTCGGGTCCATTGGAGTGTGGTGCCGCGGCCGCTGTAGCACCGGCGGCGCGTCCACCTGCGGCTGCCGTGGCAGAACCTAAGCCGAGGGTGCTCAAGCCGTCGATCAGGCCTGGGTACACGGTGAGTCCTTCGCCCTCGATGACCCAGGCATCGGCGGGAACTTGGACGTTCTCACCGACATCCGCGATCAGGCCGTTGCGAAGGATCACGGTGCCTTTGGCGATGATGGGTCCACTGACGGTGACGATTCGGGCATTGCGGATGGCGACGGTTCCGGGCGGCTCGGCAAACGCGAGTCCTGCCATCAGGACCGTTGCCGCCGTTGCTGCAACTGCTGCTGATGAGATTGACTTCATAATTCTCCTGAGGATGTGGATCGCGGCCGCGGCTTACTATGCGGCCAACGCGGAGCAAGACGGCCAATCGCTTATTATAGAGGTTCGTTCCCCGTAGATTTACATGGCGTCCCAAAACGGAATTGGTTACAGCAGCGCAGGTGTGAACATCGATGAAGCGGACCGGGCCGTGGCCTCGATCCGCACGATGGCGCGCAAGACTTTTTCGAAGAATGTCCTTACCGATATCGGAAGTTTCGGCGGAGGATTTCAGCTCACCGGCTATAAGAATCCAGTGCTGGTGAGTTCGGCCGATGGAGTCGGCACGAAAATCAAACTGGCGTTCCTGACCGGCCGCCACGACACGATCGGCGAGGATCTCGTCAACCATTGCGTGAACGACATCGCGGTGCAAGGCGCAAAACCGCTGTTTTTCCTCGACTATTTCGCTGTCGGAAAGCTGGATGCGACGGTGGCGGCGAGGGTCGTTTCGGGGATCGCCCGCGGATGCAAGGCGAATGGCTGCGCGCTGATCGGTGGTGAGACCGCTGAGATGCCGGGCATTTATCAGCCAGGCGAGTACGATCTCGCGGGCTTCATCGTGGGTGCGGTTGAGAAGAAGCGGATGATCACCGGTCAGACGATCGCGGCGGGCGATGTGCTGCTGGGGCTGCCTTCATCTGGCTTGCACACGAATGGATATTCTCTAGCGCGCAAACTGCTGTTCGAGATCGCTGGGCACACGCATGATACGCACGTATCCGAGCTGGGCTCGACGATCGGCGATGAATTGCTGAAGCTCCACAAGAGCTACCTGAAGCCGCTGACGGCCCTGCATGACGCGAAGCTGTTGAAGGGCGCGGCGCACATCACAGGCGGCGGGATTACGGACAACACGCCGCGGATTTTGCCGAAGGGGTTGGGCGTGCGTGTGAAGGTGGGCTCGTGGCCGATTCTGCCCATTTTTCAACTGCTGCAATCAATCGGGAACATTCCCGATGACGACTGGCGACGCACGTTCAACCTCGGAATCGGAATGATTTTCGTCGTGTCGCGGAAGGATCTGGCACGCGTGTCGGCGGTGTTGAAGAAGCTGCGCGAGCCATTCCATGAAATCGGCGCAGTGGTGAAGGTCAAGGGCCGGAGCGCGTCGAGGGTCGTTTACGAATGAAGAAGCGGTTGGGGATTCTGCTATCCGGACGCGGATCGAACTTCGAGGCGATCGCGAGGAATGTAGCGGAAGGGTCGATCGACGCCGAGATCGCGGTGGTGATTGCGAATCGCGCGGAGGCGGGCGGACTGGAAGTCGCGCGGCGGATGAATTTGCCCGCTTTGTGCCTTCCATCGAAAGGCCTCGATCGGGAGACCTACGATCGTATGCTGATCGCGGAACTCGAGCGCGCGCGGGTCGACTTGGTGTGCCTTGCCGGTTACATGCGGCTGTTGAGTGGTATGTTCACGCGGGCATTCCCAAACCGGATCCTCAATATCCATCCTTCGCTGCTGCCGGCGTTTCCAGGCCTCGATGCGCAGTTTCAGGCTTGGCAGCACGGTGTGAAGTTCTCGGGGTGCACGGTCCACTTCGTCGATGAGAATCTGGATTCGGGTCCGATCGTGAAGCAGGCGGTTGTGCCGGTGCTCGACGACGATACGGTCGAGACGTTGTCGGCTCGGATTTTGGTTGAGGAGCATCGGATTTATTCCGAGGCTTTGCGGATCGTGTTAGGCGGCAGGTTTGCGATCCACGGGCGGCGGATTGTGGAAGACTGCGGCCCGTCGCCGGTGTTAGCATAGAGGTTCTTTCCCCTCCTTTTTCGTGATGACCAGTGTTGTCCCCGATATTTTGAACCGGATCGCCCAGCACAAACGCTCTGAATTAACTGAGCGAATCGGGCGGTTGAACGAATTCAAGGCGCGCGCGGATGCGAATCGCTCCACGCATCGTGACTTCGCGCGGGCGCTCAGTGCCGGCGTACCGGCTGTGATCTCCGAAATCAAGAAAGCATCGCCGAGCAAAGGCGTGCTGGCGGCGGATTTCGATCCAGTGCGGATCGCTGGTTTATATGAAGGGGGCGGCGCGGCGGCGCTCTCGGTTTTGACCGATGAGCGATTCTTTCAAGGATCACTCGATGACCTCGTCGCGGCGCGGGCGGCGGTGCGAATTCCGGTGCTGCGCAAAGATTTCACGCTCGATCCTTTTCATGTGTATGAGGCGGCAGCGCACGGCGCGGATGCGATCCTGCTGATTGCAGCTCTGTTGAGCTCGACTTCGTTGCGAGACCTGCGGGAACTTGCCGAATCGCTGGGGATGTCGGCTTTGGTCGAGGTGCATGACGGCGATGAACTCGAGTCGGCGATCGCGTCGGGGGCGAAGATCATCGGCGTCAACAATCGCGATTTGCGGACGTTCGAGGTGCGGATCGAGACGTCGCTGGAACTCGCGGATCGAATGCCTTCCGGCGTAATCGCGGTCAGTGAATCGGGCATTCATTGTCACGCGGATGTGGAGCGGCTGCGGGCGGCTGGGTATCACGGATTTTTGGTGGGCGAGCACTTGATGAAGTCCGGCGATCCGTCGGGCGCGTTGCGGGAGTTGCGCGGTCAATGATCGTCAAGATTTGCGGAATCACGAATCTCGAGGACGCACTCGCGGCGGTCGACGCGGGGGCTTCGGCAGTGGGGTTCAACTTCTATCCGAAGAGTCCGCGATATGTGCGGCCGGAGTTCGCGGGGGCGATCGCTGAACGAGTCAGCGGAGTTTTACGAGTCGGAGTCTTCGTGAACGAAACGCCTGACCACGTCGTGCGCGTAATGGACGTCGCATCGATGGATGTCGCGCAGATTTATTTGGGCGCGATTCCATCGCAAATCCGGTCGTGGCGGGCGCGGAATGTGGACGCGACATTCGATGCGTCTGAGCTGGACGATCCGATGCCTGAGGCGTTCTTGCTCGATGCTCCCGCGCCGGGCGTGCATGGGGGAACGGGCCACACGTTCGATTGGAGCCGTGTTCCCGCGGTCAATCGAAAGATCGTCCTCGCGGGTGGACTGGACGCGTTGAACGTCGCGCGCGCGGTGGCAATCGCGAAGCCGTGGGGCGTGGATGCGTGCTCGCGGCTCGAGATCGCGCCGGGGCGTAAGGATCATAAACGAATGCGAGACTTTATCGAAGCGGCCATGGCGGTGCATGTATGACAACGATTTCGCAGCCGGATGCGGGCGGACATTTCGGTCCTTACGGCGGGCGGTATGTTCCGGAAGTATTGATGGCTCCGCTCGAGGAGTTGGAGCGGGCGTACGCGCAGGCGCGTGTCGATCCTTCGTTTCAAGCGGAGCTCGAGGATCTGCTCGCGAACTACGCTGGGCGTCCGACACCGTTGTATTTCGCGAAGCGGATGAGCGAAACGCTCGGCGGAGCGCGGATCTATTTCAAGCGCGAAGATCTGCTGCATACGGGCGCGCACAAGATCAACAATGCGATCGGCCAGGCGCTGCTCGCGCGCCGCATGGGAAAACGGCGGATCATCGCGGAGACGGGCGCGGGGCAACATGGTGTCGCGACGGCGACTGTCTGCGCGCTGTTCGGACTCGATTGCACCGTCTACATGGGCGAAGAGGACATGCGGCGGCAGGAGTTGAACGTCTTCCGCATGCGTCTGCTCGGCTCGAAGGTGGTCGCCGTGACTTCAGGCAGCAGGACCCTGAAGGACGCGATCAGCGAGGCGATGCGCGACTGGGTGACGAACGTTTCGAATACGCATTATTTGCTGGGCTCCGCGTTGGGGGCGCATCCGTATCCGATGATGGTGCGTGATTTTCATCGCTGCATCGGCATCGAAGCCCGCGAACAGATTTTGAAAGCGGAGCAGCGGCTGCCCGATCAGATCATCGCGTGCGTAGGCGGCGGATCGAACGCGATCGGGATCTTCCATCCGTTCCTCAACGATGCGGGTGTGAGGCTCGTCGGCGTCGAAGCGGGCGGACGGGGAAGCGAGTTGGGCCTGCATGCGGCGCGTTTCTCGGGCGGGACGCCGGGAGTCTTGCAGGGAACGTACAGTTATCTATTGCAGGATGGCGATGGGCAAATTGCGTTGACGCATTCCGTTTCCGCGGGGCTTGATTATGCGTCGGTCGGGCCTGAGCATGCGTTGCTGCATGATAAGAAGCGGGCCGAGTATACGAGCTGCGACGATGCCGCAGCGTTGAAGGCCGCGCGGTATCTGGCGACAACCGAGGGAATCATTCCGGCGCTTGAATCCGCACACGCGGTTTCTGAGGCGATCGCACGCGCGCCCCACGCGAGGGGCGAGATTTTCATCGTCAATCTATCGGGACGCGGCGACAAGGATACCGGCATTTATCGCGAGAATTTGAAAGAACTGGATCAGCCGGGCGACGCATGAGCTCAAGAATCGCGAACCTTTTTGAACGGCTGAAGTCCGAGGCGAAGCCGGGCCTGGTCGCTTACTTGACGGCAGGCGATCCGACACCCGAGCACACGCCGGGCTTGGTTGCAGCGCTCGAGCGAGGCGGCGCGGATTTGATCGAACTCGGAGTTCCCTTCTCCGATCCGATCGCCGATGGACCCGTGATCCAACGCGGATCGGATCGCGCATTGAAAGCGGGAACGACGCTCAAGCGAGTGCTTGAAATTGCGAAGACGATCCGCGCGCAGTCTGAGATTCCGATCCTGTTGTTCTCGTACTTGAATCCGTTATTGCGGTATGGATTCGAGGCGTTGGCCGGGGATGCGAAGGCGGCTGGCGTCGATGGCGTCCTGATGATCGACGCGAGCGTTGAAGAGGCCGAGCAGTACGTATCGGTGATGCGAGCGGCGGGGCTCGACACGGTATTCCTGGCGGCTCCGACGAGCACTGAAGAACGGCTGGCATTGATGGCGCAGTATTCGACCGGCTTCGTGTATCTGGTCTCGAGGAC
>DASXZC010000038.1:0-19261 GCA_036502165.1 Bryobacteraceae bacterium | reverse complement strand
TTTCTGCAGCGGCAGGTTCCGATCGTTCTGTGCAAACGGCCAGTCCGGATGTTCGATGCACGCCGTCAGTCGGCTTGCGCCCGTCTTCTCCAGAGCCTTCCCGAGCACCGAGAAATCCCACGACGAGGAAATGACGGCACTCGATCGCGAGATGGGATGACGGCACGCCCCCCTTACGGTGACCCGTCCTCTGGTCTCGTCCGCCGACTCGCATCCAGCCGCGGCGAAAGCCGCCTCGCGCAGTTCCTGCGGAACCGGGACCGGGCCAAGGCCTTTGAAGGTGACGTACTCGAACTTATCGTCGCGCAACTCGATGATCAGGGCCGGACCCGCCGTGACAAGGGCCTGCGCGCGCAACGTTCCACACAAAAACAGCATCGCCACCAGGACGAACTTCGTCCTGGTGGCGTTAGCGCTAGTTCCGATGGGAGGCACTCATTCTAGGATCGGCGATTTAGTGCCTCTCGATCACGTCTACCAGTCGATCCTCGCACCCAATTGCACGATCCGTCCTTCGAGCAGCGTCGACGTCGGCAGGTATGTCGGATTCGTGACGATCGCGCCAGTCGCCGCAGTGACTACCGCAGTCGTGTTGATCGACGTAATGTTCGGGTGATTGAACACGTTATTCGCCTCAATGAAGAACTTCGGTTGGAAGCGCTCAAACAGCTTGAAGAACGTCCGCGTGTATCGGGCGTCGTACTGATAAATGTTCGGAGTACGCACGGTGTTGCGGCCGACGAACAAGGGCCGCGAGGTGGCGAGCGTATCACCGTTCAGCACGGCGTTGGCATTGATGGTCTGCTCGTCTCCCGATGAAATATTTCCAAGGACGGCGAGTTGATTGTTGTTCGCAAGGTAGTTCAGGATCTTGTTGTCGAGCCTCGGCGCGGGCGACCAGACGGTGCTGAACGTGAGCGCGTTCGGGCGATTGATGGAGCTATTGCCTCGGTCGCGATCGCGGTTCGTGGGGTCGGTGATGAAGACGGAGCCTTGATCGTAGGTGTTGGCCTCAGGCGCGTCGTCGATCGAATGCGACCACGTGTAGGATGCGTTGAACAGCAAGCCGGCCTTGAGGCGATGCTGGTAGTTCACGATCAACGCATTGTACGAGCTGTTGTCGCCAATGTCCTGCAAGGCGATGTTGTTGTACAGCGGATTGACGCGCGTGAGGGCGCTCGAAGATCCGAACACCGGCCGTCCATCAGCGAGGACGCGGACCGGATTCGCGAGATTGATATTCCGCAAGTATTCGAGATTGCGGCCCGCGCCGTTCGCATAGCCCACGGTAAGAGCGTCGTTCTTCGAAAGCTGGCGAGTAAGCTGAATCGTCGAGTTGATGACGTAGCCATCCTTGAAATTCGGCGTGATCGTGTAGAGCGTCTGCGAGGAACGCGGCAGACTTCCATTCACGACGACCGCCGGGAAAGCAGGAGCTCCGGGAGTTGACGGCGAGAGCGACGCGACATACGACGCGGACCCGCCGTCGTTGTACAGAGCGTTGTACCAGAGGTTCGTCGGTGGAGCTTCATAGAAGATCCCGGAGTTGACGCGCAGGACGGTCTTCGAATCGATCGACCACGCGATCCCGAGCCGCGGAGCGAAGTCGCCGCTCGGCGAACGGAAGTGCTGCGAGTAGGGAAGCTGGAAGTGCGGGTCGCCATCCGGACCCTTGAATTTGTCGTAGCGAACGCCTCCGATGACGAGCAGCTTGGGCGTCACCTGCCAGCTATCCTGCGCAAAGAAATCCCAGAAATTCGAGTGGTACCAGGCGCCCGGTTGGCCGACGCTGGCGGCGAAGGTCGAGTATGCGTAAGGGTTCGCTCCCGAAAGAGCGGAAAGATACGCGGCGATCGTGGGGAACGTGTACTGCGTGTAGATGTCCGCGGCTTGAACGTCGAGATTCTGCTGCCATCCGACGCCGGCCTTGAGCGTGTGACGGCCTTTGATGACCGTGAAGTTGTCGTTCAGGTTCGGGACCTTCTCCTGAAAGCGATCGGCAACTGCGTTGCTTCCGCCGAAGCTGGCGATGCCGCTGATCGTGATCTCAGGACCTACGCCAGTGAGAGGATCCGCAATGTGCTGCTCATTGCGATACGGCCATCCGAAGCGGAGCTCATTCAGGACGGTCGGCGAGAACGTCGACAAAAGTTGCGCACCCGCGACGTGCGCGCGATCGCGGAAGTCGGCCGCGACAGACAACGCGTTCAGTCCGCCGACGTTTGAGTTAAACGGATATTGGTTGCGGAAATAGTTATAGCGGACGAAGAACTGGTGCTTCTCATTGATGACCCAGTCGAGCCGCAAATCGACCCATTGCGCATGCTCGACGGCGGCAGGGTTAGTCAACAGGTTCCCAGGAATTCCGATCAGCGCCGCGTTGGCCGGATTGATCGTGATCGGCTGCGGAACGCTGCGCTTGACGTGCTCATACGATCCGAAAATGAAGAGCTTGTTCTTGATGATCGCTCCGCTCGAATTGGCGGCGAAGTTGTTGGCGACCGGCAGCAGCGTAGTCGGCGTCGCGAGAATCGGCCGTGCAACAAGGTCAAGCGGGCGTCCAATAAAGGTCGCGTTGCCGTGGAAAACGTTCGAGCCGGAACCAGTGATGACGTTGAAAATATTTCCCGCGATGCGTCCGAATTCAGGTGAGAAGCTGTTCGAAACGGTTTGCACTTCACTCACGTAGCTGTTCGCAATCGCGAAGAGGCGCAGGCCATAGCGGTCGGTTTCCGTGTCGACCGCCCCATCAAGCTGGTAGCTGACGCGATCGGGGAGCCCGTTGGTATTGAGAAGCCTCGGGATTCCGAGCTCGGGATTGGGATGCCCGCTCACTCCCGGTTGGAACAGGATGAAGTTATATGGATTGCGCGAAGTCAGCGGCAGATTGGTCGTCTCTTCATACGCAATCGTTCGTCCGGTGCTGACGCGCGACGGGTCGATGATCGGCGCGCCGCCCTCGACTTCAATGGATGTCGTCACGGCGCCGACGCGCAACTGGCCGTCGATCTGAGCCTCCACACCGGCGTCGAGAACGATGTTCGTGTGCCGCTGCGTGTCGAAGCCTTCCTTCTGAATCGTTACCGTGTACCTGCCAAGCGGCAAGTTGGGAACGACATAGTAACCGTCCTCTTCAGTGGTGGTGCTTTTCGAGAGACCAGTATCGTTGTTGTCGATTTTGACGGACGCCTGCGCCACGGGGGCGTTAGCCTGGTCGGTGACACGGCCGCGTATGGAGCCGTTGATAGCCTGGGCCTGGCCGAACGCAAATGGCGTGGCCAGGATGATCGCAAATATTGCGATCGGGATCGTTCCCAGGGAAAAGCGAGATTTGTGCATCTGAAAGACCTCTATTCGAGATAAACCACGTCACGTGCGTGGAAATCAAGTACGGCTTATGACCTTCAGACGTGCTCGACACCCGGCAGGATAGTCTTAGAGGCACAATATTGAACACTCGCGGATTTTCCGGAACCCCGGAATTAGTGCACGCCTACCGCTTGGCGAGCACCTCATACGGCCGCATCATCTCGTTGTCTTCGTGCTCGAGCAGATGGCAGTGCCACACGTACCGCCCCGTGTAGCCTTCAAACCGGACCAGGATCCTGGTGATCATCTTCGAGTGCGCACGCACGGTATCTTTCCATCCCGCCTCATACGGATCCGGCGGCAACACCGGCCCCGTATAACGAATCTGCCGCGTGCGGAAATACAGCAGCTCATCGAAGCTGCGCCGGTCGAGGATTTGGAAACGCACCAGATGAAGATGAATCGGATGCGAATCCTCGGTCGTGTTGACGAACTCCCAGATTTCAACCGTGTCGATCACCGGCTTCTCGGTGACTGGCATGTCCCAGTGCATCCCCCCGAGCAGCATGGTCATCGAGTCCCCATTTGGACTCTTCATCTCGAGCAGCGGAATCCGGCGAGTTTCGACAGCGGCAGCCTCGGGGATCTTTTCGACCGCCCGCAACGTCGCCGGAACTGCAACACTAACGCCGCCCGCCTGATTCGAGACGCGGAATTCCATGATTGAAAACGCATCGCTCCGCAGCACCATCCGCTGACCCGCGTATTTCGAGAAATCAAGAAGCAGGTCGAAGCGCTCCGCGGGCGCGATCACAAAATTGTCGAGCGTCAGCGGCGCCGGCAGCAGCCCCTGGTCGGTTCCGATTTGAATGAACGTCTGACCATTCGACAGCGACAAATGAAAGAACCGGCTGTTCGATCCGTTCAACAAGCGAAAGCGGTAGAGCCTCGGCTCGACTTCGAGAAACGGAAATATCTTGCCGTTCACCAGCATCGCCTCGCCGAACGCTTCCGGTACCCACGGCATACCGGGCATTCCGGAGTCAGGATAGTCGAGGCTCCCATCCTGACTGAACGAACGGTCGTATAACGCCAGCGGGATTTCGTATCGGCCCTTCGGCAGATCGAGCGCATCTTCGTACGCATCGCGGATCAGCATGAATCCGAACAATCCGGCATAAACGTTAAGCCGGTTGATGCCCATCGTGTGATCGTGATACCAGAGCGCCGTCGGCTCCTGGTTGTTCGGATAGTGATACGTCCGCGATTTGCCGGGCACATACCAGTCTTCCGGATAGCCATCGTCTTCCGGCCGGGTTTTCGCGCCATGAACATGCACCACCGCGCGGACGTCCGGCTTGTCCTTCTCCGAGCCATGCAGGTTGTAGTCGATCGGAAGGAAGTGTTGGGATGGCAGCCGGTTCGCCCATTCGATCGAGATGCTCTCTCCCGATCGCGCCTCAATTACAGGCCCGGGTGAAATGCCGTTGAATCCCCACATGCGGGTCGGCGGAAGATCGCGATGAACTTTCGCGTGGATCTCCGACATCGTGAGCCGGTAATGATTGCGGGCTCCGAAGGACTTCGCTACCGGGGGAATCGGAAGAGGATCGACGAACTTTTGAAGACGATTCGGATCAAGTGCGGGAGATTTCTTCTGGCCCTCGGCGCGGCTTGCAACAGCAGCCGCGCCCGCCAGGAACATTCTACGAGTTGTTGTGAGAGCCAAGACTTACTTTTTCTTCCCCGACCGATAAGCCGCTGACGCCGCCGCCGCTGACGCCGAGAGTCCCGGTGCGCTGACGACCAGCCCCGAGTTCTCGTCCAGAATGACCGCACCCGCGCTCTTCGGAGACGAGAAGTCCAGCATGGTTTGAATCGAATTCGCCATCGCGTCGAACGAACCGTTACCGATCCGCTGTCCGTCGAGCCAGTTGTCTTCGATGAAGCGCAGAATCGAAGTCTGATCCGCCAGCGTGTGATCGACGAAATTCGTCTTCGACCAGGGTGAAATCACCATCATAGGCAGGCGCGGACCGTAACCACAGCGGCCCTGCGCGTGGCCCGTGCCGCCGACGCCCGCGAGCGCCGTGGTGCCTGTGCCGCAGAATCCCGGAACGTCCGCGGGGCTCGCCGATTGATTCACGATCGGAGGCATCTGGTGGTCATACCAACCGTCGGAATCGTCGTAAGCGATCACCACTGCAGTGTTCGCCCAATAAGGACTGTTCTGCAAAAAGTTGATCACGTGGACGATGAACGCCTGCTCGTCGAGCGGATCCGAATAACCCGCGTGTCCATCCTGAAATCCCGGAGCTTTCAGGAAGTTCACCGCCGGAAAGTTGCCGGCCTTGATCGCGTCGTAAAAGTCGTGCACATCGTACTGATGATTGGCGGCGTCGGTCGTTCCCACTGCCGAGGCGGATGCCGGACGCGCATGCGTCGGGTTTGCCGTCGACTTGTAATATTGGAACGGCTCATGGTGCGGGATGTAGTCGGCTTTATTCGTGTTGGTGACGAATGACGTGGTGCTGCGCTTGCAGCCCGTGGTGCCATTCGTGTTGGTCACCGTCATGTCGAAACCCTGCGTGTAAAATCCCCAGGTGACGCCCCGCGCGTTCAGCATATCGCCGACATTCGTGCCGGTCATAGAGAACAGCTCGCCGGTCGTGGTCGAGCAGACATCGCCGATCGGATCCGCATCGCCGATGTCGGTGAGCGTGCCGTCGCCCGCATCCGTCACCGCGCTGGTGCCGTTGATGTTCCCCGTAACGCCGTTCAACTGGCCCGAAACCAGGTTCAACGCTCCCGGAGTCGAGGGGCCAAAGGTCGTGTCAAACGAGTTGTCGCTCATCGCGTAGTACTGCGCGTAGTTCCACAAAGCGGTCACGGTGTTGCCGTCGTAATAACCCATGTTGACGGCCGCGGTGCCGAGCAACGCTCCGTTGGGAACCGACGTCGGACCGGCTGTGCCGGCGACTCCGACCGAGCTCGGGTACATATCGACGAGGCCGCTGTGGAGCGCCTGTTGCTCAGGAGTGTAGTTATGATTCTGATCAGCCGTCGCAGCCTGCGAGCGGTCGAGGCGGAACGGATTCGCCGCGCTCGCGCCATTGGTCGCATTCATGTTCGGGTTGCTCGTCATGAGGCCGCCGCTCAAGCCGTTGACGCTAGGCGTTCCCGGTTTGGCGACGAAGACAGGCTGCCCTTCCGGATTAGCGGCATTCGGGTACGTGGCGAAATAATGATCGAAGGAAACGTTTTCCTGGAAAATAACGACCAGGTGTTGAATCGGCGTGATCGGGCCGGCAGCGGCGCTTTGCGCCAGTACCGGGCTGGGGACGGCCAGCAGCCCGTAAATCATGCATTGAACAGTCAAGATGGAAAGAAAGGGACGCATGGGTTGTGTGGGGATCCTTAGTGGAGGAACTCCATTGCAGTCTAAGAAGCCCGTGTCAACATCGGATGAACACGGCGTGAGATTTGCGTGGCGAACCGCTCGCGCTGTTCCGTCCGCACCCCGAAGTGTGGTATGAAAACACTTTGCCGCTCTCGAACGGCGATACTTCAGGAGACCTCCCTCAAAATGCGTAGCACCCACATCTTCGCCGTCGCCGCGGCGGCAGCGCTGATCTCGCCGTTACTCGTCGTCGCAAGCCCCCCGGCCGATTGGCTCACCGACGGCGGCGATCCCCAGCGCACCGGCTGGCAGCGGAACGAAACCATCCTTAACAAAGACAACGTCAAAAATCTCAAGCTCCGCTGGAAGGTCAAGCTCGACAACGAACCGCGTGAAATGCACTCGCTGTTCCCGCCCATGATTGCGAGCGGAATTCCCACGCACGATGGTTTCAAAGAGATCGCCATCGAGGCCGGATCCTCCGACAACATCTACGGCATCGACACCGCAACGGGTAAAGTCCTCTGGGAAAAGCATTTCACCTACAAGGCCGAAAAGCCGCAGCGCAAAGGTGGCGGACCTCTGTGCCCCGCCGGCTTGGTCGTCACTCCGACCATCGGACTCCCCGGGCCTGAAGGCCAGCGCACAGCCTACGCTGTCTCCGGCGACGGTCGCATGCACTTCCTGAATGTCGCCGACGGTGAGGACGTCCAACCGCCCGCGGATTTCATGCCTCCCAACGGCAAAGCCTACTCGTTGAATTTGTGGAAGAACGTTCTCTATTCGACCACCGCGCAAAGCTGCGGCGGCAATCCGAACATGGTGTACGCGTTCGACCTCGCGACTCGCAAAATGACCCGCTACAACCCCAAAGGCGGCGGCCTCTGGGGACGCTCCGGCGCGGCCATCGGCTTCGATGGAACCCTCTATGCGCCCACCGGCGACGGCCAATTCGATCCCGCCGCCGAGCGCTATGGGGAAGCGATCATCGCCGTCAATCCCAACATGACGCTCAAGGATTATTACGCTCCCTCGAACGCCGCTTTCATGTGGAAGCGCGATCTCGACATGCAGGTCACGCCCACCGTGTTCAAGTACAAAGACCACGAATTCGTCGTCTCATCGAGTAAGGAATGCCGCATCTGGCTCATGGATGCGAAATCGATCGGCGGCGCCGATCATCGCACGCCCCTGTATCGCACTCCGCAACTGTGCAACGAAGACATCAATTTTGCCGCGGCCGGCGTCTGGGGATCGATGGCGACCTGGGAGGATGCGAAAGGCACACGCTGGGTCCTCACGTCGTTCTGGGGTCCCGTGCATTCGCAATTCAAACCTCCGCTCAGTTACGGCCCCGTCACTCGCGGAGCCGTAGTCGCCCACAAGGTCGAAGAGATCGACGGCAAGTTCGTGCTGACCCCCGTGTGGATCTCGCATGACATGGACATGGCCGAGCCGCCCATCATCGCCAACGGAGTTGTCTACGCCTACGGCAGCGGCGAGTCGAACGTCCAAGCAACCCCGGAGTTGGGCCTCGCCGCCAACTCATCCGCAATCCGCATCAAGAACTCCACGCACGCAATCATCTACGCATTCGACGGCGAAACCGGCAAGGAACTGTGGTCGAGCGGCGATGCAATTTCTACCTTCGTCCACTTCGGCGCGTTGTCGATCGCCAATGGACATATTTATCTGGGAGCGTTCGACAGCACGCTCTACTCGTTCGGTTTGAAGGGCGAATAAGGGGCACACACAGCAATGAAAAAGACTCTCAGGAATTCATTGGCGGTGCTCACGCTGCTCGCGGGCGGCGAAGCGATGTTCGCTCAGGCGATCGACTGGCCAACCTTCGGCGGCGACATCGAGCGATCGGGACAAGGCAAATCCGAAATCAAGATCACCAAGGACGAGGTCACGAAGAATTTCAAACTGTTGTGGAAGATGCAACAGCGAGGCACCCCGTCATTGATGGCTCCCCTCGTGCTCGGCCGCCTCATCGGATATCGCGGATTCAAGGAACTCGCCTTCTTCGGCGGCAGCGATGATTCCCTCTACGTCATGGACGCCGACATGGACCGCCTCTATTGGCAAACGAAATTCGTCCCGCCCATCAACGCCCCCGCACCGACGGCCGAATGCCCCGGCGGCATGACCGCGATGCCCTCGCTGATCCCCGTCTCGGTCAGGCGATCGCATCCGAGCACAAGGAAACGTTTCGAAGCCGGATTCGGCGGCCCGCGTTCGATCTACTTGATCTCGAGCGATGGTATGCTCCGCCGCGTCAATGTCGCCAATGGGAATGAGTCCGGCATGCCGTTCCAGATCTTTCCCGCGAACTCGCGCGTATCGGCGCTGAACATCGATGAAGGCATGATCTACGCGACCACCTCGCACGGCTGCGGCGGAGCCGGCAACGGCGTCTGGGGCATCGACCTCGCCACTCCCGATCCTTCGACCGCTCCCGAAGTCACGACGTTGATGACCGGCCCCGCCAACTACGCCGGCATCGGCGGACCCGTCATCGGCAAGGATGGCGATGTGTTCGTTCAAACTCTCGACGGCCCCAATGATCCGGCGAACGGAAAATACTCGAACGCGCTGCTGGCTCTCGAGCCGAAGACGCTCGCCGTGAAAGGCTACTTCATCGATTCGTCCTCTGGCTCCGCGCCCAAGGGCGATCTGAATTCCGTCACGCCCGTGACATTTGAATACAAGGATCACGAAGTCATCGCCAGCGTCAGCCGCGATGGACATTTGAATCTGCTCGATGAAAAATCCCTCGCCGCGCAGGGCGATCACAAGACGCCCCTCGCTCAGTCGCCGCGGATCCCCACCGGCAACGATGGCGGACTCTGGGGCAGCCTCACGACCTGGGCGGACCCTGCCGACAAGACCCGCTACATACTCGCCACCGTCTGGGGCAACGCCAGTGGCCGCAACGGTTCCATCGCCGCCTACAAACTCGAAGAGAAGGACGGAAAGACCGTCTTCACGCCCGTTTGGACGATGCCGAACCTGATCCGGCCAGTCCCGCCCGTCGTCATCGGCGGACTCGCGTTCGTTCTTTCAAGCGGCGAAGGCCGCAAGAACGCGGTGCTGCACGTGGTGGACTCCTTGACCGGAACTCCCGTCTGGTCGACCAAGAACGAAATCACCGCTCCGGGAAACTTGACGCCGCTGACCGTCGCGAATGGCCGCGTGTACCTGGTCACCGCCGATTCGACGGTCTGGGTATTCGGTTTGCCGCTCGAACTCTGAAGCGCTGCGATAAACTAACAGTCACGAATGACGCAGCGATTGTTGTACATCCTTGCGGCCCTGACACTCGCCGCTGTGGGCGCCGTCGCGGACGATAATCCGGACCTTCCTGACGCCCCCGGCAAAGCCACGGTCGTGAAAGTTTGCGGCGCCTGCCACGGTGCGGAAATCGTCCTCGGCAAGCCGCACTCCGAAGACGGTTGGAACGAAATCGTCGTCGACATGGTCCAGCGTGGAGCCGAAGGCACCGACGAAGAACTCGATCAAGTCGTCAAATATCTGACCAAAAACATCACCGCTGGCCAGGCGCAAGCAAAGGTCAACGTCAACAAGGCCTCGGCGAAGGCCATACAAGCCGGCCTCGGATTCACTGAAAAAGAAGCACAAGCGATCGTTGAAGCCCGCGCGAAAGCACCGTTCAAATCGATCGAGGACGTCAAGAAAGTGCCCGGCCTCGACGCCGCGAAGGTCGACGCGAAGAAAGACAAAATGGTGTTCCAATAACCATGAGCAACACTGTGAATCATCAAATCCGATTAGCTTCGCGTCCCGTCGGACTCCCCACGGCCGCCAACTGGCAATTGACTGAAGAGCCCATTCCATCGGCCTCCGACGGCCAGATCGTCATCAAAATTCTGTACAACTCGCTCGACCCCGCCATGCGCGGATGGATGGTCGATCGCAAATCGTACGTCCCTCCGGTCGGCATCGGCGACGTCATGCGCGCCGGCGCCGTCGGCCGCGTGATCGAATCGAAGAATCCGAAATTCGCAGTGGGTGATTCCGTGTCCGGCATGTTCGGCATCCAGGAATATGCCCTCTCCGACGGCCGCGGCGTCACCAAGGTCGATACCTCCATCGCCGGATTGCCCACGTATCTCGGCACCCTCGGCATGACCGGAATGACCGCCTATTTCGGATTGCTCGACACCGGCAAGCTCAAGGCCGGCGAGACCGTCCTGGTTTCAGGCGCGGCCGGAGCGGTCGGATCCGTCGTCGGACAAATCGCAAAAATCAAAGGTTGCCGCGCCATCGGCATCGCCGGAGGCCCGGAGAAATGCGCTTGGCTGGTGCATGAGCTCGGCTTCGACGCCGCCGTCGACTACAAGTCCGAGGACGTCTCGAAAGCCTTGCGCGCCGCCGCGCCGAACGGCATCGATGTGTACTTCGATAACGTCGGCGGCGACATCCTCGACATCGCTCTCACTCAAATCAACATGCACGCGCGCATCGTCATTTGCGGCGCGATCTCGCAGTACAACACGACCACCGGCGTAAAAGGCCCCTCGAACTACCTGTCCCTGCTCGTCAATCGCGCCAGCATGACCGGCATGCTCGTCTTCGACTATGCGAGCCGCTACGCGGAGGCCGGAGCCGAGATGGCCGGATGGCTCACTGCAGGCACGCTGAAATCCCGCGAGCAAATCGTCAAAGGCGGAGTTGCCGCATTCCCCGACGCTCTCCTCATGCTGTTCCGCGGAGAGAACACCGGCAAGCTCGTCCTCGAAGTCGCGCCTGAGTAATCACGCTGCGCTCCTGCGGCTCCCGACCCAGCAATCGCGATCAATCCTGTCGCGCACACGATCAGAAACGGCTTCGGCGAGCCCCGCCAGTCCAATTAATCTGGCAGCCCGACGCGATTTCGAATTAGCGACAATGGAAATTCGGCCTCCATTCGAGAGGCCCAGGAGAATTCGACACCCATATGGAATCGTCCCACCGGCTGCTCGACCAGCTCGAGCAACGCGGCATGATCGAACAGGTCACCAATCGCGCTGCCCTCGATGAACTACTCTCGAAACCCGGGCAAGCGATCTATGTCGGCTTCGACCCGACCGCCGACAGCCTGCACGTCGGCCACTTTCTGCCCGTGCTGATGCTCGCCCGATTCCAGCGCGCCGGCCATCGCCCGATCGTCCTCGTCGGCGGAGCCACGGGAATGATCGGCGACCCCAGCGGACGCGCCTCCGAGCGCCCTCTCATCACGGTCGAGGATGTTGCCCGCAACTCCGCCGCCGTCCGCGAACAGTTGTCGCGCTTCGTTTCCTTCGAAGGCGAAGTTGCCGCGCAAATGGTCGACAACCTCGACTGGACGCAGCCGGTCAGCTATCTCGAATGGCTTCGCACGATCGGCAAACATTTCACGATCAACTACATGATGGCGAAAGAATCCGTACGCCGCCGCCTCGAAGATCGTGAGCAAGGCATTAGCTACACCGAGTTCAGCTACATGCTGCTACAGGCCAATGATTTCCTGCATCTGTTCGATCACCATAGCTGCGCCATTCAAGCCGGCGGGACCGATCAATGGGGCAACATCACAGCCGGAACCGAACTGATCCGCAAAGTGCGTTCCCGCGAAGCGTTCGGGATCACATTCCCCCTGTTGACCACGAGTTCCGGCGAAAAATTCGGAAAAAGCGCCGGAAATGCCATATGGCTCGACCCCAAGCGGACGAGCCCGTATCAGTTCTACCAATTCTGGATCCGCACCGACGACCGCGACGTCGAAAGGCTCCTGCGCCTCTTCACGTTCCTCGAGATCGACGAAATCAATTCCGTTGTAGAGCAACACAAAGCCTCCCCCGATCAACGCACCGCGCAAAAGAAACTAGCGGAGGAGATGACCCGCATCGTCCACGGCGACGCGCAATTGAAGGCCGCGATGAACGCCTCCGAAGCCCTCTTCGGCGGCGAAGTCAGCGGCTTGAGCGATGCCGATCTCTCAGACATCTTCGCCGACGTTCCCTCATTCACCGTGACGTCAACAAGTCTAGACACCGGCATCAAAATCGCCGACGTCCTAGTCGCCGCCGGAGCAGCGAAGTCCAAAGGAGAAGCCCAGCGCCTGGTCCAAGGCGGCGGAGTCTACATCAACAACAAGCGCATCGAAGGCGCAGCCACGATCGTGCAACGCCGCGACCTCGCATCGGAGTCGATGTTCGTGGTGCGGGTAGGCAAGAAGTCCTACTATTTGGGCAGGGTTGCGTAGACGGGTTTTGTATAATCGTGGGACCTCATCAGGTATTGGATAAGCGCGATGCACGTATCCCATGACACTTCCAACAAAGTCTGAGATCGCGGCCTGGGCACGTAAGTGGGCGGTCGCAATAGTTCTCGTGGTAATCTTCTTCCTCTTTGATCGCGGGCCAGCGATGATGGATGAATCCTGGTTTGGGCCCAAGGTTTTGAAAGAACTCACCGATGCTCAATCGGTTTACCGGCATTTGGTCACCTTTTCACCACTCGAACGGCCTGTGAGCTTCGTTTCCGTAGTTAGCCTGAGTAAAAAGCAATTGCCTCCGTCGGCCTACCAGGATGCCTGCGTAGCGCGCCAGTATTTTAGTGAGCTGTTGCCCAGAATCGCGGCGCTGTTGCCTAAGGTGATTGTGTTGGATCTAGCGTTTCCAAAAGGTGGATGCGTAGCGAACCCGAAGGCGACGCAGAATCTGGCCAAGGCGGTACACCAAGCCGCTGCCCGATCGAGTGTCGTACTCGGGCTGAGTTCACAAACCGTGGCCGAGGCTATCCGGTCTCATGACCTCAGCGAGGAGCGGGCGAACTTGCTGCATCTGCAATCGAACGAACTGATTGCGTTCGCCCATGAGGATCTTGGCTCAACTTCCGGCTTGGACGTCAAAGAAGGTCTGATCCGCGTGAATGAGGATCCACGAAAAATCCCATTGAACTGGCTGCTGCGGCCCGAGAAGAATGGAGAAATCCAGGGTGAAAGTCGATTGCGGAGGACGCTGGCTTTGGACGCTGCCCTCGCATACCAGGATTCGTCTTTTTTGAGAGAAGTCAGCCAAAGAACTGTCCATCCACTAGCGGTCTTCGCGGAGCCGACGGAGTTCTTAACCGTTCCCGCCGACTGCGTGATGAACGCTAACAACGGTGCATTTGATTGGAATGGGAGCCATTGTAGAGTCTTCGGCACGCGTCCGAATCCAACGGCCGATATGACGGCCTCGTTAGGAAAGCTGCTGCGCCCCATCGTGATTGTTGGCTGGATCGACGACGATAAGGACTTTCACAAAACGCCCGTTGGTGAAATCGCCGGCGTCTACATGCAAGCGAACTTTATAGAATCGCTCACATCCGAACGGGTGCTCAATCCGTTTCCGTTTTCCGGACAGCTTTTCCTGAGTCTTATTTTCTTCGGTGTAATTGATTTTCAGTTCTGGAAGTTTGAAGTGAAGAAAGCCGCGTACTGGGTCATCGGCTCCTCCTTGACTCTTCTTATACTCAGTTACATTGCGGTCCACAACTTCGGATATTACATTGATCTGTGGCCTCCTAGCATTGCTGTCGTCACCCTACGTTCCATCCAAGAGCTGCTGAAGGGACGCACGGACAAGCTCGCGACAGCCTGATTTCGGGATGTGGCAGAATGAGGGGTACCAATTTCTCAGCCTATGCAGTCCTGGAAACGTCTGGCTCTCGCACTCGTTGTACCGCTCGCCTTGCTCGGGCAAACCGACGAGTGGGTTGGCGTGATCACCACCACGTCGTGCCTCCAGTCAAGCCCCGCGAACCGCCCGAATTGCGTCACCCAAGCCCTTAGCAAAAAGGGCGAGTCAGTTTTCTTAATCACGACCGAATCTCAGACTTTTGAGCTCATGGGCTTCGCCAACATTCCCAAACACCTAGGACGGGTCCGAATTCAAGGAAGGGTCGAGAATCGAGTTATCCTGGTGTCATCAGTTTGGGATGTCAAGGAGTTACGCGGAGCGGCGGCGGTTATTTCGCGCCCGCCGCAGAGGGGTACGGGCAGGTTTACCGAGATGCCGGGCCGGGAAGCAGGAGCCAACAATGCCGGCACTTTCGTGACGCGAATGTGCCCATTACGGTTACTGGGTGGAAGAGGACCGCTTGCCTATGCCCCCCGAGATAAGGGCAGATACTGTGATGGAACCGTTACAGAGACCAATGGTTCCCGGCAACTCGAACTCCGGTCGCTCACCTTTGTCCGAAGCGCGCTCAACTTTTCTACGTCGTTGGATCTGCGGATCGCGTGGCGCCCCCTCCCGCGGACCGTGAGGATCATAGTCCTGGCAGCAAATCCCCAAATCAAATATCGGCTCGATACCAGCACCGAGGGGGGTGCCGGGTCGTTTCTATGGGAAGCAGAAAACGCTTGGCAAATAGGAATCAAAAGCTATAAAGAGATGAACGTGCTGGCATCGTACGAAGACGGTGGACGCACGATCTATCTACCTTGCGGAGTCGGCTCCCAAATGGACAGTGATTTGACGGCGGACCTTTATTATCCCGGAAAGGTCCGGACCGTTACTGTCTACGCCCGCGGCTGCAATTTGCCGAAGGATTGTGAAGGGCCCGACCCCGGTGCTCAAGTCGCACGAGAACACGTTGGCCGGGGCGGAGCATTCTCGATTTCTGTGCCGTCGGCCAGCAGCACAGCGTTTTACGCTCTACGGTTTGAAGCGACGACAGAAGTTGGGTTGTCGACGACACAAACTGTCCTAATTCGGGCTCCTACCCGGCCTACCAAATGAAACGACCACAGGCCGGAAAAAAGAGAGACAGGACAGAAATGATCGCTAGCACGACGGCCTTGGAGCTGGCAGCCGTGGTGCTCTCCATGCAGACCTCACCCTGCCGAACATCGCAAGAGTTCTCCGGCCTTGGCCATCCCGCCTCGATGCCACATCGATCAACTCTGGTACGCTGATCCAAAGTGAATCCGTCCGAGGAACCCTTCCGCGTCCGCGAAATCTGGCCGCCCGGCACCGTCATCAAAGGCGACTTCAGCATCCAGCGCAAACTCGGCGGCGGCGGATTCGGCACCGTCTACCTCGCCCAGCACCGCTTCCTCAACACGACGCACGTCATCAAGCGGCTGCACGAACACTACGCCTCCAACCCCGAATACGTGCGCAAATTCGTCACCGAAGCCCGAGCCGTCAGCCGCCTGAACGAGTGCCCCAACGTCGTCAAAGTCCAACACATGACCCAATCCGAGGACGGCCATCTCATCCTCGTCATGGAGCACATCGCCGGCGGCGACCTCGCCGGCCTGATGGAATCGCGCCAGCTCTCGGTCGCCGAAGTCATCGAGTACGCCCGCCAGATCTCCACCGGACTCGCCGCCGCCCACGCAGCCGGCCTGGTTCATCGGGACATCAAGCCGCACAACGTCATGATCAGCCACAATTCGACCGGAAAGCCGGTCCTGAAGCTGATCGATTTCGGAATCGTCGCCGACCAATTAAACCAGCAACAAACCAGCGTCATGCGCGGCGGATCGATCGGCTACGCCGCACCCGAGCAATGGGCGAAAGCCGGCAAGGAACTCGACGGCCGCACCGATCTGTACTCCCTCGGAGCATCCATGTACCGCATGCTCTGCGGCCGCATGCCCTACGAGTCGGACGATGTCTACGGTTGGATCGAACAAGCCAGGAATGGCCCACCCGCCGCGCCGTCACTGCTTCGCAAGGATGTTCCACCAGCATTGTCGGATCTGATCCTGGAACTCCTCGCGCTTCGGCCGGAAGGTCGTCCCGCCGATGCCGCCACCGTAATCCGCCGCCTCGACGCAATCGAGATCAATCCCGCCAAGTCCTATAAGCCGACGGTTGAAGAAGCTCCCGCGAAGACGATCCTCAGGGACACCAAGCCCAGCAGCGCCCCAGAGCGTCCCCCGGAACGGGCCCAAACAAGGCCCGAGCCCCCGCCGTCGTATGCACCGCCCCCTCCGCCCCCCGCTCCGAAATGGCGCATATGGTCTGGTATTGGAGTTGTAGCCACAGTCGTGTCCGCCGGCGCATGGTTCGCAATTGGAAACAAGGAGCAGCCGGTGCAACCAGTCACGCCGGATCCTGTCATCCAAAAGCCTGTCACGACCAAGGAGGCCGAGCCCCCCAAGACAAAGCGGGAAGCAGAGAAGTCGCTCCCCGAGCCGATCGAAAAACAAAAACAATCGACTCCTCCAGAGGTGAAAACGCCCGTAATCAGCAAGGAAGCAGACCCTCCCCAGTCCAAGCCTGAATCAAAGGTGTCCCGCCCCGAGCCGGCCTCAAGCCAGCAGTCAACTCCCCCTGAGGAGAAAACCCCCAAGCCCGAGCCCGTGATCGATCATGCCGCCCTCGGCGACACCGCCCTTAACGCCGGTGATCTGCGCAGCGCTCTTGCCCACTACAAAGCCCTCGGCGACGCCACGCGCCTCGCGAAGCTGCAACTCGCCGTCGAATCCGACACCGACGAACGCGTCGCCGGCATGCTCGACAAAGGCCAATACGCCGAAGCCTTACGGCTCGTTGATGGATGGTCGGCATCCTTCCCGGGTTCCCGCCGTCTGCAAGCACTGCATACAAAGATCGTCTACGCTCGGGACCACCAATAGAACCTTAAATAATATAAGCTGAAAGGGTCCCGTTTTACCCGCGCCATGCCGCGATCAATTTCAGTCGCCATAATTGTGTTGCTCATGTGTTCCGGAATTCCGCTCGCGGCACAGGTCACGGCCCCGTGCCTCGACCGGCCTCCCGAAGACCGGCCGTACAACCGCGATCACCTGCTCGACATGGTCAAGAGCCAGACGCCCCACCGCGCCGAATACCTAATCCGAACGTGCGGAGTAAATTCGCCGCTGAGCAGTCAACTCGAAAGCGATCTCCGGCAAGCGGGAGCCGACGCCAACGTAATCGCCGCCGTCCGCGAAGTCGCGCCAAAGCCGGTTGTTGTCGAAAAGCCCAAACCTTCCCCAGAGGGACAAACGGCGCAAGGTCAGGTCCGCGAGAACCCTAAGGAAGGGCTCAAGTACGTCTTCATCCCGCCAGGGACTTTCCGCATGGGCTGCTCTCCTGGAGACAACGGGTGCAGTATGGTGGAAAAGCCCGCGCACGAAGTCCGGATATCGAAAGGATTCTGGATGGAGCAGACCGATGTGACGGTTGAAGCATATAAGCGCTACGTGAGCGCGGCAGGCGGATCGATGCCGAAACCGCCGTTCACGAATCGAGGTTGGAAGGAGAAATCCGTTCCGGTGACAATGGTCTCTTGGAACGATGCTCACGGCTATTGCGGGTGGGCGGGAATGCGGTTGCCAACCGAGGCAGAATGGGAATACGCCGCCCGCGCCCGAAGCACCCATCAAGTTTACGGGGATCTGGACGCGATTGCATGGTATAGCGAGAACGCATCAGGCCGCCCCCACAAGGTAGCCCAGAAGCTGCCGAACGCTTTCAGGCTACACGACATGCTCGGGAACGTCTGGCAATGGACGGCCGATTGGTACGAGGACTACACCGAGACCGCCGATGTGGACCCGCAGGGCCCTCAGGCCGGAGACTCCCGCGTGCTGCGGGGCGGGTCTTGCTACAACAATTCTTCCATCGTCCGCGCCTCGCTCCGCGGTCGGAATGCGCCAACGGGCAGTAGCTTCTTCCTCGGCTTTCGCTGTGCCGGGGAAATAGGGGGACCTTGATTCTTTTTCGTTTCCTGACTCTGTACTTTTCTTAGCGCTGGGGCAAAGAGTTCACACAGCGGCGTAGCTGCGGGAAATTCTTGCGAGTGTGCGGGCGGCCACAGGCCAACCTTCGCTCCCTTCTGGAAATTGTCACAGGAGCGGCGATCTGTTTGTATTGGTTGCCCTTCATCCCGTAAGTCCCATCGCCGGAAAGCGGAAGGCACGCCCTCAGTGAGCCTGGACGCCCGAGATCACCAGCAGAACTCAAATAATAATATAAGCTAAAAATTATCCGTCCCCCTTCGCCATGCCACGTTCAGTTCTATTCGCCGTAATTGTCGTGCTCACGCGCTCGGGCATCCCGCTCGCGGCGCAGGTCGCCGCCCCGTGCCTCGAACGGCCTCCCGAGGACCGGCCTTACAATCGCGATCACCTGCTCGACATGGTAAAGAGCCAGACGCCACACCGCGCCGAATACCTGATCCACACCTGCGGAGTGAGTTCGCCGTTTAATAGTCAACTGGAAAGCGACCTCCGGGAAGCGGGAGCCGCCGCCAACGTGATCGCCGCTGTCCGCGAAGCCGCGCCCAAGCCGGCTGTTGTCGAAAAGCCCAAACCGGCGCAAGGCGACGTCCGTGAAAATCCTAGCGACAGGCTCAAATACGTCTTCATCCCGCCAGGGACGTTCCGCATGGGATGCTCTGCCGGGGACGATGCTTGCCGTACCAATGAAAAGCCCGCACATGGCGTCCGGATATCGAAAGGATTTTGGATTGGGCAGGCTGATGTGACCGTCGGAGCATACAAGCGCTACGTTAGTGCCAACGGCAGATCGATGCCCGAACCGCCGCCCTCGAATCCAA
>DASXZC010000037.1:0-4413 GCA_036502165.1 Bryobacteraceae bacterium | reverse complement strand
CTTCCCGCCGGCGGCGGAGTCTGTTGAGCCGCTGCCAAGGTCATCGCCGCGGCGACAAATGCGAGTGCGATTCTCACGTGGTGCCCGGCCGCTCGACTACCTCGAGTACCGCCTCCTTCACAGCTTGCTTGACAGCATCTTCGACTGTCGACTGCAATTCATTCCAGTCGGGCAGATGATCCAAATCCGGAACAGCAGCGTCTTTCAGAACTGCGTCGAATACAGGTTCGAGCGGCGGCAATTCCTTGGTAACGGCCTTCGCGACACGCTTTGCGATTTTTGTTGCCGACACGGGCGTCTCAGTAAAGCCGGGAACCGGCTCAGAAGCTTTCCAATCTTTTTCGAAGAAGTCCTTGAGCGTAGCGGCGATTTTCGCGTCGTCGATGATCACTCCGACTTCGCGGCGGCGATCCAGTTCTGATGCCCGCAGGCTTTGGCTGCCGAGGAAAAAGCTCGCTCCATCGCGCACGATCAAGCGGATATGCAGTCGCGGATCCAGCAGCGCCCGCGCAGCCAGGCGCGAGCTGTGGCCGATGGCTCGAATCGCGACACCCGCCTTCGCACGCTCTTCGAGAACACGCAGAATCGCCTTGTCGCTAATGTTCGGATCGTATATCTCGAGTTCCTTCGTTGCGCCTTTGATGAACTCGATCAGCGAGGCGCGAGCGTTCAGCGGACTTACTAACAATCGTTCGTGACCGGGCGTATATTCCTGGCGCGTCGCGTCCGCGTCGAACAATTTCCATGCCTCTTCGACCAGCTTCTTATCCTGCGTCACAATGCCGAAACTTCGGCTGCGATCGATGTCGAGGTACGTGAAATTAAATCCGAGAACGTACAGTTCCTTGCGATCGATGATCAGCATCTTTCCGTGATAACGAATGAGATTAGAGGCTGTTCTGCAGACCGTCACGCCCGCTTTGAGCAAACGCATTTCGAGCGAGCGCAGAGATTTCTCGCCGCCTTTCGATGTGTGCGCGATAAGCGCCCGTATGCGGACGCCGCGGCCCACCGCGCGAACCAACGCGGATTCTATGTCGCGCCGGTCGAAGCGAAAAATCAGAATTTCAAGGGTTTGCTGCGCGCTGTCGATCGCATGGATTACCGGCGCGACACCTTCGTCCGGCTCGACAATCAACTGAACTTGATCCTTGTTCATGGCAACGCACTTGCACTTGCACGGATATGACCACTACTCGATTTTCGCGTGTCCTGCCACTCACGCTGCTGATTGCAGGAGCGTTGCAAGCCGCCGAGCCGTCGAAGCAAACGGTTCGGGTCCTCTGGCGCGACCCTGCGGATCTCGAAAGCCGTAACCTTTTGTACGGAGCGGGCGGCAAAAACGACACGCCAATAGCGGGGCCCTTTGAGTTCGTCAAAGAGGACATGAACGGCACCAATCCGAAGTTCACGGTAAAGGATTCGAAGGGGTTGAAATGGAAGGTCAAGCTGGGCCCCGAAGCGAGGCCTGAGACGGTCGCGACGCGCTTCGTATGGGCAGCTGGATATTTCACCGACGAAGATTACTTCGTCGAGCGCGCGCAGATTACCGCCGTTCCCTTCGAACGACTCCGTCGCGTCAAGGGCGGCATTTCGAGCGATTCGCTGGTGCACAATGCGCGCTTCGAGCTGGAACATCCGGATGGCGAAAAGAAAGATAGCACGTGGTCGTGGAAGCACAGTGAATTCGCCGGATCGCGCGAATTGAATGGGCTCCGCACTCTGATGGCGCTCGTCAACAATTGGGATCTCAAAGAGGAAAACAACACGGTCTACTTGCTACACAGTGACGGCGACGCCCTCTACGTCGTCAGCGATTTGGGCGCAACGTTCGGAGGCACAAGCCTCGGTTGGAATCATGCGAAGTCGCGCGGCAACCTGAAAGCCTATGAACGTTCACGTTTCATCACTCACAAGCACGCTAACCGGGTAGATTTTGCGAGCCCCGGCCGGCCGGCCATCATTGAGATTTTCAATCCCTACGAATACTTCATGCGCGTGCGGCTCGAGTCAATCGGCCATCACATTCCACGCGCCGATGCGAAATGGATTGGGACAATTCTCGCGCGTCTGTCACCTGAGCAAATTCGCGATGCGTTCCGCGCCGGCGGCTACACGCCCAAGGAAGTAGAAGCGTACGCAAGCGTCGTTGAGAAGCGCATCGCCGCGTTGAATGCTCTCTAAGCTTCCTGCAGTTGGATCTTCGAGAGCTCGGCGTAGATGCCGCCCAATTGAATCAACTCATCGTGAGTTCCCTGCTCGACCAGGCGCCCATCCTCAATTACGCAAATCAGATTCGCGTGGCGGATGGTGCTCAGGCGATGCGCGATAACGATGGTGGTTCGGTTCACCATCAGCTTCTCGAGCGCGTCGATGACGATCTTCTCGGATGCGGCGTCGAGTCCTGATGTAGGTTCATCCAAGACCAGCAGCGGCGTGTCGCGGATCACCGCGCGTGCGATCGCGATTCGCTGACGCTGGCCGCCCGAAAGCGTGACGCCGCGCTCGCCGACGAGGGTATCGTAACCGGAAGTCATCTTGTCGATGAATTCCTCGGCGTTGGCGATGCGAGCGGCTTCAACGATCTCCCCCCGAGTCGCACTGGGCTTTCCATACGCGATGTTCTGCCAGACGGTTCCGTGAAAGAGGACGGTATCCTGCAGAACAAAACTCACCTGATCGCGCAACGACTTCTGCGTGAATGATCGAACATCGCGGCCGTCGATCAGCACTGCCCCTGATGTCGGATCGTAAAACCGCGGAATGAGTCCGGCGATGGAACTCTTGCCCGCGCCCGTGGGTCCAACGAAGGCGACGATTTGGCCGGCAGGGATCTTCAAATTGAAGTCCTTCAGAATCGGATGTCCGGCTTCGTATTCAAAGTTGACGTTCACGAACTCCAAATCACCGCGGAAGCGAGGCGCGCGGCGGGCGCCCGGACGATCCTGCACATCGCTCTTCGTGTCGAGTACTTCGCAAATCCGCTCGTATCCGATGGTTGCTTTCGAATAGACGTCCGTCATTTTCGAAAGCTCCTGCATCGGCTTGTACATCTTGCCGAGGTACAGAATGAAGACGACCAGCGACCCGGCTGAGAGCGTGCCGTTGAGTACGCGAAGGGCTCCGAACCACAGCACCAGGCTCGTTCCGACCGCAACAATGATGTCGACAAGCGGCGACAGGCGCGCCTTTAACGATCGCGCCCGCAGCGCGACTTCGATTGACGCGAGGCTCTGTTCTTCCATCCGCTGCTGTTCATAATCCTCGCGGGAAAATGCTTTGACCACGCGGATCGACGACAGCGCTTCTTGTATCACAGAGACGATCTGTCCTTCCTTCTTCCGCACTTCGCGGGACGCTTTTTTGATTTGACGCGTGTAGCGGAACACGACTGCGAACAAGAGCGGCGCGACCGAAAGGGCAATCAACGTGAAGCGCCAGTCGATGTAAAACATGACCGCGACCATGCCCGCCAACGTCAGAACGTTGATAAGCGAACTCAGCAGTCCACTGGTGACGAACGTCTGGATCGCATCGACATCGCTAGTAACGCGGCTGATGAGATCGCCCGTCTGCGACTGATTGTGATAGGAGAGCGAAAGCTTCTGCATGCGCGAATACAACGTACTGCGCAAGTCGTGCATGACGTGCTGACCGACAGTCGTTGTGAGGAGCTTCTCAGTGTAGGAGAACAGCGCATCCGCGAGCGCGATCACGATCGTCGCGGAAACTGCGAGCAGCAGGAACGTATGCTTTTCGGCGTGAAATGTTGTGGATAACCAGTGAAGAATCGGACTCTGCGCGGGCTTGCTCTTGACGACGTTGTCGAGAACGAGCTTGATGGGCCAAGGCTGCGCCAGGTTCGCTGCCGCTTCACCCAACGCGGCCACGAAAGCCCAAGTCAGACGCTTCCAATAAGGACGCAACAGAGCGCCAATATAGCCGGCCTTCCCGGCCTCAGTACCGGGCTGAACCAGCGTGTCGAGGGGGCCCATCTTTTTGTGGAGGTCTCCGTCCTTTCTAGTTATCTGGATGACTGGAACTGTGGTGCACTTTGCGCCATATATCGGGCCAGAATTCGCTGAACACATTGGCGCCGATCTCTTTAGCGAATGCGAAGCTGATCCGCTCGACGTTCGCACGCGCCGTCAAGTCGCTCGGCTCACGCCAACTGTTTGAGATCAACCTGCTCGTCGGGATTGCGATCAATCGCGCATACGCCGGCGAGTAGACACCCGGTGTTTTCTCAGTCATGAAGGCCATTTTAACTGCATATTTTATACGCGAGCCCGCCGACCCTTCACCTCGGCGATGATATCGTGGATCCTCGCCCCATATGCTTCCCAGTGAAGCTTCCATCGTGTCGCTGACGAGGGATGTAGCAAACCCTGACGCCACACGCTTTCCATATCC
>DASXZC010000036.1:0-2556 GCA_036502165.1 Bryobacteraceae bacterium | reverse complement strand
ATCCGTGGAGGATTGCAAGGTCTGGTTGTTGAAGCAAAAGCAAACGCAGGACTGGAAGACGACCAAGGCCACGGCCGACGCGATTTATGCTCTGCTGCTTCGCGGCGACAACTTGTTGAAGTCGGATGCTCTGGTTGAAATGACCGTCGGCAACAACAAGATCGTGCCGGAGAAGGTGGAAGCCGGGACGGGATTCTACGAGCAGCGGTTCTTGCGAACCGAGGTGCAGCCATCAATGTCGGCGATCACCTTGAAGAAGACCGATCCAGGTGTGAGTTGGGGGAGCGCGACCTGGCAGTATCTCGAAGATCTGGACAAGGTGACCGGGCACACGGCGGGGCCGTTGAAGGTGGAGAAGCGCCTGTTCCGGAAGTCATTCACGAAGGCTGGTCCGGTGCTCAATCCGTTCGACAATAATCCGTTGGGAGTCGGCGACGAGATGGTGGTGCGGGTGGTGCTGCGGACGGATCGCGACATGGAGTATGTGCATCTGAAGGATCATCGCGGCAGCGGGACCGAGCCGGTGAACGTGTTGTCGAAATACAAGTATCAGGACGGCTTGGCGTATTACGAGAGTACGAAGGACACGGCGACGCACTTCTTCATCGATTATTTGCCGAAGGGGAATTACGTGTTCGAGTATTCGGTGCGGGTGCAGTTGCGCGGCAAGTATCCGACGGGTTACGCGAACATCCAGTGCATGTATGCCCCGGAGTTCAACAGCCATTCGGAGAACATCAATCTGGAAGTGAAGTGAGTACCCGCGTTCGCTATGAGGCGTCTCCAGCCGAGGATCGTTCGTGCAATCACGACTCCTGTTGACTTGCGTCGTACTGATGGCGGCGTGGGGCCTTCGCGCCAGTGCGGAGCCGCCAGCTGCGATACGGGAACCGTCCGTTCGCGGCCTGGCCAACGACAAGGCCGTCGCCGCGTTCTATCAACCGGACGAAGTCCAGTCCGTCCACTTGCACGTCGCTGAAAAAGACCTGAAGCGCATGCTGGCGGCGCTGCCGGAACTCATCGAGGTGCCCGCGTCCTTCCGCTGGCGGGACATCACCGTCGAGAATGTGTCGATCCGTTTCAAGGGCAACAGTTCCTCGAACCCGAACCAGACCCACAAGCGAAGCTTCCTGATCAAGTTTGACCAGTCCGACAAGGACCGCCGGTTTTTCGGGTTGCGGCAAGTGTCCTTCGACAACGGCATCCAGTTCGGCAGTCTGTTCAGCGAGCCGATCATTACCGACATCCTCCGCGACCTCCGCATCCCGGCGCACCGATGCAACTATGCCAAGCTGTACGTGAACGAGGAGTACCGGGGCGTCTACGTGAACGTCGAGCGGATCGACGAGTCGTTCCTCGAGAACCATCTGTCCGACGCGAGCGGTTCCCTGTTCAAAGTCGACGAAGGAGGACCGGGTTGCAACCTCCAGTTCTTGGGCGACGACCCGGCCCTTTACTCGAAGACGTTCGCGGCCAAAACTCATTCGGCCAAGAAGAACCCCGGCCGGCTCGTCGAGTTCATCAAACTGATCAATGCGACCGAGCCGAAGCAGTTCGCCAAGGCACTCGAATCGAAGATGGAGGTCGATGACTTCCTCCGCGTGATGGCCGTCATGCTGTTCTCCGGCGCGTTCGATCAACTGACCGGATGGAATCCGCACAACTACTTTTTGTACCACGACGCGAAACGCGACCGCTGGCGTTACCTTCCGTGGGATCTGGACGTCGGTTTCTGCGAGACGGCCTTCGACAAGATCCGGGTCCATGCCGACTGGCACGCGGCGTGGCCAATGCCGGCGACCGGCACATTCAATCCCCTGCTCGAACGCATCGTTGACGATCCGGTGCTGCTGGAACGCTATCGCAAGGAGGCCCGTCGGATTCTCGACAGGTCCTTTGAACCGGAAAAATTGTGCCAGGCGATCGACGCGAAATATCGGCTGATCAAGGGCAATTTAAAGACGGATCCCTTTCCCCACCGGCGCGTCACGGTTTCCGGCGATCGGAGTTACGACGACATCGTCGATTCCATGAAGGCGTTCGTTCGCATGCGCTACGCGAGCGCCGTGAAGCAACTCGAAAAACCGGGTGAGCGCCCCAAAATCGAGCGACGACCACCCGGACTTCCCCCGCAATTCATCGGTAAGATCCAGCGAATCGAGAAGCGGGTGCAGCGGATGCAGCGCGATGGCCAGGATGTGTCGCCGGTTCTCAAATTGATGCAGCGGGTGGGCCCGGCGGTTCAAGAGGGCAAGCTGGCCGAGGCCGAGAAGATCGCCGACGAGGTGCTGAAGTTGATCGGCGAAAAGGAGAGGTAGGACCGAGAATCATACAGCCCGGTTGACCGCCGAACGATTCAACTCTCTCGAATGTCGAGCCGATTCCCGTCACGATTGAGGATGGGAGCGGTGAGCGCCGAGAGCGCCAACCGCTGCTTGCCACCTTCGTCGAAGTTGGCCGCGTCGAGCCAGCACGTGAAGGCGCGCTCGAGCCGAGGCCAGTCCGCGTCAATGGCCGCAAACCAGGCCGTGTCCCGGTTGCGGTCCTTGTAGACGG
>DASXZC010000035.1:0-16360 GCA_036502165.1 Bryobacteraceae bacterium | reverse complement strand
TGCAGTGCACACCGGCCGGGTTCTCACTCGCGTAAGACAATTGCGACGCGCTGCCTTGTAAGCAGACCTCCTGCCGGCTCGTACAGAAGTAATTCGTGCCATAGCCGAACTGGACGATTGCATTGTCGACTCCGGGAACCGACGGTTGAATCGTCACTGCAACCGGAACGTAATCCGATCGATTCAGTCCATCGGGGGCGGGGAACGGCGGCAGCTTTACAAGCAGCGCGGACGTGCGGAGCCCGTTCAGGAACATGCTCCAAGCGATCAGCCAATGGCCATCCGGCAGCATTTTTGCGTTCCAGAATGGGCTGATCCAATGATAATGGCTGAAGGCTTTCGTCACGCGCCGTCCGAATCTGCCATCCGGATCGGCTTGCCGCACGCCGACTTGATTGACGCCCATTGTGTACGCACCGAGGTCGGCGATGCACATGTCGCGAGTGTCGGGGTCAGAGTTGCCGACGCCCTGATAGGCGCAATAGGGAAGCCGCGTCTGAGGACAATTCATATAGACATCGCCAGCCGCGGAGCCGCTCGTACATTCTCCCGCCGCATTCGCGATGCAGTATTTGTAGCTGTTGGAAATGTCGCCGGTGATAACAGTAGACGGCCCACTGATATCAAGAAGCGGACTCGCTCCGCACGCCGCCATAGTCGGCAGGAAGCGCGGACGCAGCCGTCCCGTCTGGGCCGCGGTGAACTTATAAAGACTCCCCGACACCTGAACTCCCGGACTTCCTGAAAATCCAGTGAGGTTCGCGTACGCATCGCCCAGGAATGGACGTGCTTCCGCGATCCAGCCGTTCTCATTGTCGGTAGCGGCGAATTGTGTGTGGCCCGGATGAGTGTCGACGATGTTTGTGTATCCAACTCCTTCGAGACCATGAAACAACGGATTGTACGAGACCTCGAAGATCGGCGCCGTGAACGATTTCGGCGGAGTCGCAAACCGAACGCTGTAGCAGCCGCTTGAAACTCCGTCAAGCGTCGGGCACGTGTATGCGAGATCGACGCTGACACCTTGGAACGTCGCATGGCAGCATCCCTGATCGTTCTGATCCCTGACGACGGTGTTGCCGTTTGCGTTGTAACCATAAGGATCGTTCACAAAATCCCACACCACACGAAGAGCGGCGCACGGATACGTGCTGTCGAAGAAGCAACTACCCGGTTGCGCAACGATTTCCGCGTTCGCGCCTTGTGCGACGAACGGAGTCGTCGGATTGGTTCCCGCCCATCCGCGCTGCAGCGTCCAGGTATTTCCGCTCTTGAGAATCAACCGGACGTACTCATTAGGAATCGCGCCGGAGAGCGGATAGAGTCCACTGCAGCCGTTGAAATCGCCTTGCGGCAGGATGCAGAATACGTCACGTTCGGCCGCGTCCTGCAAGTAAGAGTACAGCGGATGACCGACTTTCGAATTGTTGACCGGCTCCAGATACAGCGTATACGCGACGTTCGACAACGTACCCGGCGAGGTCGCGAGCGTGCCTTGCGTCGACGAGATGTAGGAGAACATATAGTAGTTCCCGTTAATAAGCATCTGCGACTGATCCATGAGGATCGTCCACTGCGTTCCGTTGCCCGTGACCGTGTTGCCTGTCACGCTGATCGTGCCGTTGTTGTAGAACGCAGGCGAAGGATCCCCAGGCTCGCCATCGACCGTGATCTGCAGGCATTTGTTCCCAGTGGGCCAATCTGCACCGGCGATCGTCGAATTCGCTGGGCGCACTGGACAAGGCGAACCAGCGTTCGAAATCGCGCCGCTCGTGATGGTCGACAAATAAGGACCATTGCCCGCCGTATCGTTCTGCCCCGGCGTCAGCGGCCCCGTGAACGCATGCAATTCAGCATCGCCCCACTGCGCATTGTTCATGTCGAGCGGACCGTGCATGCCGGCCCAACGAGCCGGCCAATATGCCCATGATGGCATCGCTCCGTCGATCTGATGCGTATTCAGGTTGTATTTGAAAATGAACGCCATGGTGTCGTTGTTGCCATCGCGACGCACCATGAACATCAGGGAATTTGCACCGGCCGCGCGTCCGAAGATCGCGATACTGCCCGCCTTGAATTTGTACGTCGCCCAGGCAGGATGGAACGCCGCCATCTGCGTATCCAGCTCGCTTCCTGATGCCGTCAGGTTGGTCACGTTCCAGCAGGGCGCGCTTCCACAAGCGATGAGCCCCGCCGATTCGGTCAGATCTCCGATGTCCGTGTTCGATCCCGAGTAGGTCAGCTTCAGCAGCAGTACGTGGCCGTTGTGGCTGTTCTGTGGACAATAGAGGCTGTTCGGATCCGCGTTATCCCAGAATGAGTCGTTGTTCGCGCAAAATCCGCCCCAGCCGGGAGTGCCGCCATTGAATGGCACCGAGGCCCGGCCCAGCCGATTGACCGTTCCCGTCGTACCGCCGATCCAATAGATGGATTGCGAAACCTGGCAGTGCCACCCGAGTTCACCGCCCGGTCCGGCCACCTGGACTTCCGCGCAATTCGCAAGCGCATCCTCGTCGCCGCTATCCTCGAGCGTCGGAGCATCGCCGATTTCGTAGGAGTAGCTCACCGACTGCACGCTGATCTGCTGCGTGCCTGTCGTCAGTTTGCGAATCAGAAGTCCGGCGTTCGAGCCGATGTACGGCACGTTGGTGTCCGTGCCTGCAGGGGATCCAGCGAGGGTCAGCGTGCCGTCGCTATCGACGCTCGCGATCGAGTACGCAACGCTATTGATGCTGATCGTCGAGCCCGCGCCCCACGCTAAATTGAACCGGTCTCCGAAGAGCAGCACGACGCTCGCGCCGGTCCGGTTGACGACGCCCGAGAGGCGCGACAAGGCAACAGCGCTGACCGATGTGTTGTAATGGCCGCTCGAATACCAATCCGCCAGCATCGCTTGTGGACTGGTCATCGCCGCGAAGCGAAAGCTCGATCCCGTACATCCAGACGTACATGCCGTCAGCGTGTGCTGCAGCATATCGGTCGCGCAGGTCATGCCATCGATCGTCATGCAGTACTGGATGCTGCGATCGTCGCTCGATGCGGTCGAGCAGTCGCCGCTCGAACACCACGCATTGAACGTCGGCACAAACGTGTTCGCCGATGGAGTCAGCGTCGAATGCGAGGAGCTATTCAAAAAGCTGAGCCCGAACTCGAGGAACATCCAGCCTCGCGAAGTTCCCGTATACGTCGCAGCCGCGGAATCGTCAGCCAGTGCGGAGGTGGGAGTCGTCCACGCGCTTCCGCCTCCTACGTTCGACGCCGACGCAAACGATCCGGAACCGATCTGCAGATACGAATCGCGCGGCGAATCGAGTTGCCGCACGAGGAATCCTGTTTGCGGATCCACGATCGTCTGCGTGCGGTCCGTCCAATTGATCGTGGGCCACGCGTACTGGCCGGGATTATTCGGATCGACCGGCAGTGGATCGTTCGCCGTTGCCCCCAGCGGACTGTTCATGGTCGAGAACTGCGCGGTGCCCGTCACCGTGCCGCTCGAGCAACTGATCGTCACCACGTGCTGTGTGTTCGTCTGCAGTGCTCGCGAATACCATCTTCCATCGAGCCCTGGCTCGGCCGCCCGCTTGCCCGCCACGAAGACTCGCTTGCGTCCGGTAGTGAGACTGCCCGCGCGCGTGTCGAGATTCGAGCCCGGGTAAATCGATGGATCGACATCATGCACGAGCGGATTCGACGAACTCGTCTCGCGGATGTCGATCGTGCACGGATTAAAATCGGGCGCCGTATAAGAAATCACGGCCTGCGTAGCAGTCGTTCCGATTCGAATGCTGGGGATCTGCCCGAACGCCGTGGCGGCCAGAAGCAGGGAAAGAAAGGGAAGGCGGCCGCGCGCCGTTCGAAGGATGCTGAATTTCTGTTTCTGAGTCATACGATACTCCGGCCAAAGCTTAGCGGGCATCCGGAGGCGATCAGCCGCGCTTTGCATTACAAAGTACCGATTTGTTGGTAAAAATGGGGCTCTCCAAAACCATCGGTCAGTGGGAACGGCCATTTTTCACGTCCCCAAAAGTACCGGGAAATTGTGTCTTGGCCGGTACGCTTCCCGATGGTACATTCGTATTATGGCAGCATCGACGCCACTTTCCTCGTTCATCCGCACCGGCAACGCGCCCGCCAATCCGCTCGTGGCGCCGCCGGCGACCGGTCTTGGCGCCGCGGCCAACAATCCGCTCGACAACCTCGCGTTCCGCTTGACTCTCATTTACATTGTCATGCTGGTCGGACGCGTGCCGGAAATCACCGCGCATGTTTTCAACACGTCTTTCTATCAGATCCTGATCATCAGCACGACGCTACTGGCATTGTCGATTGTGACCGGCAAGCTCATCAAAGTCGGCACGACGCGCGTCGGCAAAATGTGGATCGCCTTTCACTTGTGGGTGCTGCTTTCGCTGCCGTTCAGCGGCTATCGGCGAGGCACATTTGAATTCATGCAGCCGGTGCTGCTGTTCTACCTGGCTGTCTTCTTCCTCGGTGGATTCCTGACCCTCAGCATCGACACCCTGCGCAAAGGGATCTGGGCCATGGCCTGGGCGGGAATCATCGCGCTCGGCTGGATGCAGTTCACCGGAGTCGCCGATGAAGCGGACCGCTTCGCATCGAGCGGCAGCTTTTCGAACGCGAACCTGGTGGCGATTTATATCATGTGCATGATCCCGTTCTGGGGATTCATTCTGATAAATAACCGCTATTCCTGGTTCACGCGCATGTTCTTTTTCGGCGCTATCATGCTCGGGCTGTTGTCCGTGCTCCGCACCGGATCGCGCAGTGGACTGATCACCATCGCGCTGCTTGCCGTGCCGATGTTTGTCAGCATGAAATTGGCAAGCAAGGCCAAGTTCATTGTCGTGGCAGTGGCCGCGACGGTCGCGGTTTTGGCATGGGCGCCCAAGACTTTGAAGGAACGCTGGGCGACGCTGTTCGATAGCCAGGCGCGCAATGAAGTGGCGGCTTCGGCGATGGGTTCATCCGACGCTCGTTATGCGCTTTTGATCGAAAGTCTCGAAGAAACCGCCAAGCATCCCTTCCTCGGCGTGGGACTCGGAGTGTATGAAAACGTCGCTGCCAATGACAAGCTGAGCCAGGGCGAAAAGGCGTTGTGGCAGGTCACGCACAACATGTACACCGAGATCTCCGCGGAGACTGGCATCCCGGGATTCGTCATTTACATGTCGGCTCTCTACCTGTCGATGATGGAAGCGTGGAGGGTTCGGAAAGCGACCAAATTCGATCCCGGTATGCGGGAGCTGAACCTGATCGCCGGAGCCGTGCTGTTCGCTTATTTGAGTTTCTGTTTCAACGGATTCTTCACCAGTATGGCCACGGACTTTCTGATGTACATCCTGGTCGGATTCTCGATCGCGGTCGGCGTCGTCTATCAAACGGTCGTGAATAGCAAGCTGCCGGCACCGGTCCCGGTTCATGCGGAATCGAATCAAACGCCGCTCGGCAACTCGCGATTCTTTCCGTCGAAACCTATACTTCCGAAGCCGGTTCCGGCTCTGGCCGGAAAGACCGCCTCGACCGCGCCGGAAGTTGTGGACCCGAATGCGAATGCCCCCTGGCGGCGGAATCCGCGTAAGCATCCGCCGCAGCCGGGCACGCCGGCCCGCTGATTATTTCTCCATCACGCGCATCGAAATGCGGCGATTCTTGGCGCGGCCTTCATCGGTGTCGTTCGGGGCGACGGGATGATCTTCTCCATAGCCTTTCGAATCCAGGCGCGATTTGTCGACTCCTAGCTTCTCGAGCTCCGCTGCGACATTCGACGCCCGCGCCTGCGAGAGCGTCATGTTCGCGGCCTTGTCGCCGACGTTGTCCGTGTAGCCGCCGATCCGCATTTTGACTTTCGGATACGCTTTCAAAATCGCCGCGATATCGGCGAGTTGCGCCTGCGAAGCCGGTTGCAGAGTGGCGTTGCCGGTGTCGAACAACAGACGGTCGAAGTCGAACCAAGTCTCCTTGTCGACCTTCTTGCTCGAATCCTCGATGAAGTCGATCAGGCGATTCTCGACGCCCAGCTTCGGAATGCTCAACTCGGTTCCATCCGCCAGCTTCCGCTTCCCGAACTCGCCGAGCGCGGGCCACAAGTTCTTCGGCGCCTCGGTCGTTGCCGCCTCGGCAGTCTGCGCCGGCGGAGGAGTTGCCGTGTCGGATCCCCTTAAATACCACCAGGTCAAAGCTCCGAGCAGAATCAATCCGACCAGCGCTGGAAGAACCCATCCGCCGCCGCCCTTCACAGGTTCAGGCTCGTGGGCGTCACCGTGGGCGTCCGCGTGTGCCGTGACCGTGGATGCTCCCGCGCCGCCGATCACAGATCCGATGCCCGCGGGGAGGAATTTGCCGAGCCCAGGCAGTTCCGCCGATAGCGTGCTCTCGAGCGAGGATGCAGACGTCTCTTTGCCCAAAATTCCCAACACCATCGGAGCCGCCATTTCGAGCAGAGTGGACGCCGAACTTCCCTTGATTTTGGCCGACTGACCGACCAGGGTCGCGATCGTCGTTTGCTGGACGTGCGTGCCGAACGCAGCCGTCATCAGTTGCGAGCCGGCACCAGGCTGATTGACCATGCCGAACAGTTGCTGCAGGAAACTGGAACTTTCTGCGGCTTTATTGGCGAGCGACGCAAGCAGAGTGGCCGCGCCAGCCTGCATTCCTTTGCGAACGGCGTCCGGCGATTCGTCCAGTTTTTCCGCCATCGAACTCGTGAGCTCCGGGGTGACCATCTTCATAAAACTGTCTAGTAGGGGCATATTTTGACCTGTTCGCATAGTATATCGAACATCAGTTGGACTCCCATGCCAGTTCGGGGAGTTTGACATTACAGATCAATCAGATACGTAAAAACGCTTGTACACCGGTCTTATCGTGGTAGCGGGACCGCTTTCGCCGCGCAGGCCTTTGCGGATGACCCAGAAAAGAGAAAGTAAACCATGCAAAAGTGGCGGACGGTCGTATTTTTCCTTTTGCCGGCAGTGGCCGGCATCGCGCAAACGCAGATCGATCTGCGCACCCAGAGCAAGAACGTCGATTTTACCGGGGCGAGCGCGACGAAGCCGGCGAAGGCCGGCGGCACCCTTCCCTCGACCTGTGGTCAAGGCGAAGTATTTTTTAACACCAGCGCAGCCGCGGGGCAGAATCTGTACGTGTGTGCGGCGTCGAATATCTGGACCCAGATCACTACCGGTAGCGGTGGATCCGGCGGCAGCGGCGGCGGCACTGTCTCGCTCACCAGCACCAGCGCGCTGACCGATCTCGTGGTCACAACCACAAGTTCCGCTCAGACGTTGGCGATCGGCTCCAGTTGCTCGTCGTCCTCGCCGTGCAATGTCCGCTTCGGAGGGATCACGACGACCTTGCGAAGTCCCGCTACGGTTTCGGTTCCGAGCGGCATCAGCAACGCCGGCGTCGCGTACATCTATATCTCATCGAGCGGCATGATCACAGTCGGCAGCATGGCGCTTCCGCTCACCTGCAGCGGATGCTCGGCGGTCACGGGCATCTCGCAGTTCCCCTCCGACTCGATTCCGTTGTTCATGTGGATGGCCGCGGCCGGGACTTGGGATCCGAGTGGCGGCGTTGACGTGCGAGCGTTCCTCAGCAACAAGAGCGTGATCGCCGGAACGGGAATCGTCTCCGCCGATGTCGCCGGGCAGACGGTGATCAGCGCCGATACATCCGTCGTGGGCCTGCGTGTCGCGACGCCGTCAGCCTCGACCGCTACGTGCGTAACCGGCAATTACGCCGTCGACGCGACGTACTTCTACCAGTGCCTCAGCACGAACATATGGGTGCGCGTCCTGTGGAGCACGACCTCCTGGTAGCTATGCGTCAGTCCACTCGGGCTGCCACGCGTCGTAGCGTCCCGCGAAGTCGAAAACGGCCACGAGCCGTATAGGCAGCGGTCCGCGCCTGATGATCCGGAGTGAAGCAGCGACCTGTTTCACTCCGTAGACCGGCGACATCCAACCGAGCTGGCTCCCTTCGCCGTATTCACGTGAAGTATCCGGATTCGCCCAGATGATCGGCCCCGCACGCATCTTGAAGCACGCGGGAGTGATCATCGCCATCGGGTCGGGCGAATGCCAGATCTGGGCGACCTCATGCTCGCCAGTCCCGGTGACTTCGTCGACGACGATCAATGTGGACGCATCCTTCCAGACCAACCGCCGCCGATGCGTAAAGCCGTGATAGCGGCACACGGCCGTGAGAGGATTCTCCGATTCGAGCGCCGATTCCGGCTTATCGTTCCAACGGAACGGTCCCGCCGACGTCGCCTGATTCAAACCGTCAATGACGACGGTGTTGTGCGCGGCCGTTCCTCGAAACCAATCCCGCCACTGCGGATCGCCGATGTACGTGAAGGTGCCGGCGTCGTTCAGCAGCGTCGTTCCGCCATCGCGGATGGTCAAGCTCAGCAGATCCGCGTGGCTGTGTCCCGCGCCGCCCGGACCCATCGCACCGTACTTGAAATGGACTTCGAGCGGCCCTTTCGTCACGACCGCCATTCCGGCATCAGGGAAAATCTTCGATCCGCTAAACGGCGTGCCCGTGCTCGCCGCCGTATCCGGCCCGAGCCACCAAAACGCGATTTCGTACTCGTCCGAATCGTCGTGGTAGAACGGGTTCCGCAGCAGCCGCGCCGCAACCGCGAGCGATCCGCGGCCATAGCGAGCCTGCAGTCCATAAGGATGAAAGAATCGCCCGCCATCATCGTCGCCGAAGTACGGGATCTCCCGTGAACGTCCGAGCAGAGCGTTCAAATAATCCGCCATCCGCCGGAGCCGCTCGCGATATTCGCTCGACGCTTCCGGCTCGAGCACCAGATGAAACGCGAACAGATCAAGCGTATAGACGTGATAATACGTCGACTGCTCGAAATGACTGCCATCCTCGCGGACCTGGTTGCTCATCTCCGCCGCTACGATCGACCCTCCTAGAGTCTTCCATTCCGCCGCGCGCGGCAGCTCAGGGAACAACGTTCCCAGCGCATGCAGTGCCACGGCCTCGCCCAACAGGTGCGTGTTCGGCGAAAAGTAGATCGAGAGGTTGCGCTCGAGAAAGCACCCGTGGCGATAGAGTCCGGCGAGTAATTTCGCGCGGAACTCCGGCTCCATTTCGTTCGACACGAAGTGCCAGATCCAAATCCACGACAATGCCCGGAACGCCACCTCGAGCGCGCTGGTCCAGTTGACGCCCCGCATGAATCGGTTCGCCTCGAGCCAGCTCTCGAGCTCGGCGACGATCTCCGTCAGGTACTCACGCTTCCGCGTGAGCAGATAGGCCTGCGCCAGCAGCACGAGATGCTGATGACGGTTCAACTCCCAAATGTTCTTGTGATCGCCGACGGCTTCGAAATTGAGATACGGCACCCGCCGCATGTACCGCGCCTCGGACGTCTTGCCGCTCACGTAGTCCTTGCGCCAATCGATTTGCGGGCCTGTTTCGATGCTCAAGCCCAGCAGATGGAATCGATGCGCCAGAACGTCATCCGCCAGCCGCTCAACTTCCGCCGCATAGGGAGTGCCCGCCAACCTCGACGCCACCGCTTTCGGATCAGGCAGGATCCGCAACGCCCCCGGCAATTCCTTCCCCGGCGAAGGAGCCCACAGGAACATCGACGCATTCAAAACTTCCTGCCGCAGGCGGAAAACAATCTCTCGCGAGCTGCGCCCGCGCAATTTAGAAAACATGTTCTGGTTATAAGATCAGGACACCGTCTCGAACACATCGGCCGCACGCCGCTTCGGTTGCTTCCAATCGCGGAACCACAGTTCGAGCATCAGCAGTGAATACAGCAGATCCGAATTGTCGCGCCGTCCGCTTTGATGTTCCTCGAGCAGCGTCCGCACGAACGGCCCCGACACCATTCCACGCCCAAGGAATTCGCTGCTCGAAAGATGATCCCAGAGGAAGGATTTGAGCGACGTCCGGTACCACTTCGCCAAGGGAACCGCGAACCCCTTCTTCGGCAACGTCAACAATTTCGCAGGCAGCCGATCACCGACCGCATCCAGGAAAATCGCCTTCCCTCTGCCGTTGCGCATTTTGAGATCCGGAGGAATGGCCATGGCCATCTCCGCCAACTCCTGATCGAGCAGCGGACTCCGCACCTCGAGCGACGCCGCCATCGACATGCGATCGACCTTCACGAGCATCTGTCCCGACAACACCGCCGTGCCTTCGAAATAAAACGCCTGCGCCAGAGGATCGGCATCAGGATCCAATAGGAAATCCGGCATCTGCCGCCGGAAGAACTCGGCCTCCGCGGGCAACATCCATTCGGGCTGCAGCAGTTGACGCGATACAAAATACGGCAATCCGCGATGCGCCAAATAACGATCGAGACCCGTCGGACGGCTCATCATCCGCAAATAATTCTTGCCATACGCCGAGTACGGCAAACGGTCCGCAACCGCGGACAATCCCTTGCGCAGGAATCGCGGCACCGCATCGAATTTCTTCTGTTCCTCGACGTCGAAGTAGACGCGATAGCCGCCGAACAACTCGTCGCCGCCATCGCCCGACAGCGCGACCTTAACGTGCTTGCGCGCGAACTCCGAAACGATCAGCGTGGGGATGCACGAGGAATCGCCGAGCGGCTCATCGCAATGACGCGCGATCCTCTCGACGAGACTCACCGAGTCCGGACGCACAATGATTTCGTGATGGTCAGTCTTATATTGATCCGCGACCAAACGCGCCGCGGGCAGTTCGTTGTAGTCCGCCTCTTCGAAGCCAATCGAGAACGTCTTGACCGGCTCTTTCGATTGCAGCGCCATCGACGCCACGACCGACCCTGAATCGATTCCCCCGCTCAGGAACGCGCCCAGCGGAACGTCGGCGATCATCCGGATTCGCACCGATTCATCGAACTTCTCGCGCACTTCTGCGGCCGTTCGCGCCGGATCGGACGCAATGCCGCGCCGCGATTCGGGCTCAGGCAGCCGCCAATACCGGCCTTCCTCGATCGATCCATCGGCGTGATAGCGGATCCAACATCCCGGCATCAGCTTCCGCACATTGCGGAACGGTGTATAGGGATCGGGCACGAACAGACATTCGAAGTACAGGCGCAGTGCATCGGTGTCGATTTCCCAATCGAGATCGAACACGCGCAGGCACTTCAACTCGCTTCCGAAATAGAAGCCGTCTTTGTTCTTCGTGTAGTAAATCGGCTTCTTGCCGAAGCGATCCCGCGCCACGAACAGGCTGCGTTTGCGCGAATCCCAGATCGCGAATCCGAACATCCCGCGGAGCTTCCGCACACCCTCCGGACCCTCTTCCTCGTACAGATGGATGATCGTCTCGGTGTCGCTGTTGGTCTTGAACTGATGACCCTTCGCGATCAGGTCGCGCCGCAGTTCCTGGTAGTTGTAAATCTCGCCGTTGAAGACGATCCACACGGTGCCGTCTTCATTTGAAATCGGCTGATGGCCGGTGTTGAGATCGATGATGCTCAGGCGGCGCATGCCGATGGCGCAACCGCCTTCGACGCGCACCCCTTCATCATCCGGACCGCGGTGCACGATGGCATCGCACATCGCCCGTATATCGGCCGGCTCGGCTGCCCGATTGCGTAGGTAAAATCCAGCAATTCCGCACATTGAGGCTGTTCTCAGGATACCATCGGCTTCGCTCGCAGCCACCAGTACTGCGGATGGATTTCGCCTGTGCGGATCGGCTTATTTCCTGGGCCGCGACTCGGGCGGCACCAGGCCGTTGGCGCGATAATAAGCGACCAGCAGTCCATAGTGTTCGGAAGTATGTTGCAGCACCGACAAGAACGGCTCCATATTGTGATCCGGCCCGTCGGGATGCATCGCTAACGCTGCGTTGGCATCCTGAATAGACTTCTTCAGGAAGGCGACGATTGCCGCCTTATCGGCGAATTTCGTGGGGTCCGCTTCCTGATCGTCCCACTTCACTTTTTCGCCCTTACCGTCCTTCCCCGCATAGACGTTACCTGAAGCAATATGGACGATCACTGAGCCGAAGCTGCGCATTTCGGGCTTGAGTTTGTACCCGTATTTGTCAGCCGGAAAGTCCTCGGCCATCGCCATGACCTTCTTGTTGACGTAGTCGAAGTTGCGCTTCAGCACCTCGGAAGCCGAGCGCGGCGGCTTCGTCTGTGCCTGTGCAAGGGTCGCCGCCGCCAGTAATACAACGAGTGTGGAACTCAGCCATTTATTCATAATGGTCCTCATTATATTCGACCCGCGCCGCGTTGTGAATCCATTTGTATCAGCCGAGCCGTACAGGTTCTTGAAAGCGACAGGAACCATGGATCACAAGGGAAAACACGCAATCGTTATCGGCGGAAGCATGGGCGGACTTCTTGCCGCCCGCGTCCTCGCGGATCATTTTGAGACCGTCACACTCATCGACCGCGACCTCTTTCCGGACTCGCCGGAGCATCGCCGCGGCGTTCCACAGAGCCGCCATACGCACGGCCTGCTCGCGAGCGGGCGCCGGGCGCTTGAACGTTTCTTCCCTGGTTTCTCGCAGGAAATGCTCGACGCCGGCGCGCTATCCGGTGACATGATTGCCTCGTCGAAGTGGTTCTTCGAAGGCGGCCTATTCGCCAAATTCCCCAGCGAACTCACCGGCTTCCTGCTCAGCCGTCCGTTAATCGAATACCTCGTTCGTAAGCGCGTACGTTCGATTCCGAATGTGAAATTCATGGAAGGCACGATCGTGACCGGCTTGCTGCCATCGGCAATCCAAGGCAACGCCCGCGTGGCCGGCGTTCGCCTCGAGGATCGCGAACTGAAAGCCGATCTCGTCGTCGACGCGAGCGGCCGCGCGTCCGATTCGCTCGACTGGCTCGAATCTCTCGGCTACGAGAAACCGCCCATCGAACGCGTCGAAATCGGCCTCGGCTACACGACGCGTCTGTTCCGCCGCCGTTCGCAGGAGAGCGATGGCGATATCGCCGTCGTCATTCCCGCGAACCGCGCCGCCACCAAGGGCGGAGTCATGCTCGCCCAGGAAGGCGACCGCTGGACCGTGACCCTGTTCTCTTATTTCAAAGACTACGCGCCCTCAGACATTGAAGGATTTCGCGAATACGCGCGCCATTTGCCGTACCGCGAGATCTACAACGTGATTCGTGACGCAGAGCCGATCGGCGAACCCTACACCGCACGCTTCCCGGCGAGCGTCCGCAAGCACTATGAACACCTCGACCGTTTTCCGCAAGGATTTCTGGCGTTCGGCGATTCGATCTCGAGCTTCAATCCGACTTTCGGTCAAGGCATGTCGACCGCCGCGCTCGAGGCCGTTGAACTCGACGAAGCTCTGCGCGCCGGCCTTTCCGGCCTCGCACCGCGATTTTTCAAAAAAGCCGCGAAAGTGATCGACATCCCGTGGACTGTGTCAGTGGGCGCCGACTTGAATTTGCCCTGCACCAGGGGCCCGCGCAATGCCGGAGTCCGCTTCATCAACTGGTATGTGAGCAAGCTGCACAAGGCTGCTCACCGCGAGGAAGCCGCCGCACTCGCGTTCCAGATGGTTGCGAATATGCTCGCGCCGCCGCCATCGATCCTGCATCCGAAAGTGGTGTGGAAAGTATTTAAGGGGAACGTCTTCGCGCGCCGCGAACGGCCGGCTGCTCTCAGAACTTCGAAGGATCCTCAGGAAGTCTGATCGGTCGCTGCTTCGGCGTGATGGACGCGCCGCCGCCGCTCGATGGCTTGGGCATCGAAGCTGTTGCGCGAGGCGAGACGATACCGCAGCAGCGTCCAGATCGCATCGACGCCATCATACCAGCGGATCTTCTTGCCTTCCGCGATGCTCCGCGCGTTGTAATAGATCGGAACTTCGCTGATGCCGTAACCCATCCGCAGAACTTTTGCCGTCACTTCCGGGCAGAATTCGAAGCGCATGCAGACCAGCTTGATTCGCTGCAGCACCGAAGTCCGGAACGCCTTGTATGCGGTCGCCTCATCGGTGATGCGCGCGCCGAACAGCACGTTGCACGAGACCGTCAAAATCCGGTTCGCCACCCAGTTCGCAAACGCCATACCCGCCGGATTGCTCATGAACCGCGACCCGTACACGACATCCGCCTTACCATCGACGATCGGCTGCAGGATCGCGAGATAATCATTCGGATCGTATTCGAGATCGCCATCCTGGATCAGCATGATCTCGCCCTTGGCCTTCGCAATTCCCACCCGAACCGCCGCTCCTTTGCCAAAATTCACAACGGAGTGGTGTACGACGAGGACGTCCGGTTCCTTCACACGATCCGCCATCTTGCCGATCAGTTGCGTAGTACCGTCCACAGAGCCATCATCGATAATGAGGATCTCTTTGGTACACCCTTCCGGCAGCTTCGCGTTGGCCACGCGTTCCAGAACTTGGGGAAGCGTCTTGAATTCGTTATAAACGGGGATCAAAATCGAAACAAGCATGGTGTCGGACCGCAAGAACCTAAGCAAATTCTAGCATATGGGGCTCAGGCGACTAGACCCCGATGACCCAGTACCAGTACTGATTTTACTGTAGAACTCACGGCCTGTTCCCACCGCCTGTTTGTTCGATACACTGAGTCTATGTGTGGCATTGCCGGGTTCGTCGTTACCGAGCCTAACACCGGATCCCGCGGCGTCGTCGAACGTATGACAGGCGCAATCGCGCACCGCGGTCCGGATGCCGACGGATTCTTTCACGACGAGCACGCCTTCCTCGGCCATCGCCGCCTCGCCATCGTCGATGTCGCGACCGGCGCGCAGCCGATGTTCAATGAAGACGGCTCGCTGGTCATCATATATAACGGCGAGATTTTCAATCACGCTCTCGTCCGGCCTGAGCTCGAGCAGGCTGGACATCAATTCGTCAGCGACCATTCCGACACCGAGACCCTGATTCATGGTTATGAGCAGTGGGGTCCGCGGGAACTCGATCGTTTCCGCGGCATGTTCGCGTTCGTCCTCTGGGATCGCAAGGCGAAGCGCTTGTTCGCGGCGCGCGATCGCCTGGGAATCAAGCCTTTTTATTACTTTTGGAACGGCAAGCTCTTCGCGTTCGCCTCTGAGATCAAGGCGCTGCTCGAACATCCGGCGATCTCGGCCGAGTTCGAGGAATCAGTGGTCGCCGAATATCTCGCCTTCGGCTATGTGAGCGAAGAGCGGACGATGTTCCGCAACATCAAGAAGCTGATGCCTGGGCATCATCTGACCCTCGATGTCGACTCGCGCAGCATCCACATCGAGCAGTTCTGGGATGTTCCCGAAGCCACGAATTCCGAAAAGCACTCCGATCAAGACTGGATCGCGGAGACCCGCCGCCGGCTTGAAGAGACCGTTCAACTGCGCCTGATGTCGGACGTCCCGCTCGGAATGTTCCTGAGCGGCGGCGTCGACTCGAGCGCGATCGCCGCGCTGATCCGCAAGATGGTTCCCGGCCCGGTGAAGACGTTCTCGGTCGGCTATGCGGAGGAGCAGTATTCCGAGCTCGGGTACGCCGCCGAAGTCGCCCGTGCGATCGGCACTGATCATCACGAGGTTCGCGTCAGCATGGAGGATTTCTTCAATACCCTCCCGCGTCTGATCTGGCATGAAGACGAGCCGATCACCTGGCCCTCGAGCGTCTCTCTGCACTTCGTCTCGAAGCTCGCAGCCGAGCAAGTGAAGGTCGTTTTGACTGGCGAAGGCAGCGACGAATTGTTCGCCGGCTACGAACGCTACCGATGGAATCTGATGAACCAGAAAGCGCTCGGCGTCTATCAGGCTGTGCCCGGCGGACTGCGCCGGCAAGTTCGTTCGTTCCTCTCGACGACTTCGCTGCTGCGTGCGAACGTTCGCCGCAAGGTCGCGCATACGTTCATCGGACGCGACGAGCGGCTCGAGTCGCTGTACCTCGACAATTTCTACTCTGCATTCTCCAACGGCCCCGATTCGGCATACGCGAATTACATGGGATATTGGAACTCGCGTCCCGATGCCGATCTGCTTCCGCGCATGCTCTACGCCGACCAGAAAACGTACCTCGTCGAACTGCTCATGAAGCAGGATCAGATGAGCATGTCCTGTTCGATTGAGAGCCGCGTGCCGTTCCTCGACCACGAGTTCGTCGAATTCTCGACGCGCATTCCGCAGCACCTGAAGATCCACGGCGGCATCCAGAAGTACGTGTTCAAGAAGGCGGTCGAAGATCTTCTGCCGAACGAAATTGTGCATCGCAAGAAGATGGGATTTCCCACGCCCATCCGCAAATGGCTGATGTCCCCGCAGGCGCAGCCGCTGTTCGCCGCGCTCGAGGATCCGAATGGCTTCGTCGCGCAATATGTCTCGCTCAGTGAACTGAAGCCGCTCATTGCCCGCCATCTCAGCAATCA
>DASXZC010000034.1:0-3467 GCA_036502165.1 Bryobacteraceae bacterium | reverse complement strand
GCAAATCGTTCTGGCCAACAACAACCTGGCCGCCGTCAACGTCGCACCCAACGATAACAACGCGTGGCGGATTCGCGGTGTCGGCACCGCCTCCGGCAGCGGTCAGGGATCGGCCGTCGGCGCAGCCAATACCGGTAACGGCTGGAACAACGCTGCCGCGCCCTGCACGCAGGGTGCGAAGTTTATGATCGACACCACCGGCTATCACTACATCGTCCTGCAGTTCGACTGGTACACGACCAACCAGGGTGTGCGCGACCTCCAGGTGCTCTACACCACCAACGGCGGCACGACGTGGACTCCGGTCGGCCTCGTCCAGGTCTCCGGCGGCGGCAGCGCTTTCAACAACCAGATCACGATCAACTTCAAGGCGCTCGGCATCGCCAGCGTGGAGAGCAATCCGAACTTCGGCATCGAGATGGTTTCGGTCTTCGATCCGGACTTCATTCCGCCGGCCGGATCCGGATTGCCCGCCTACTCCATCCCTTCGGGCGGTAACGTCTGCTCTGCGAGCGCGACCGGTATCTATACGGGGGCCGCACTCAGCAGCACTTTCCCGGCGAATCAGCCGGTGCAGTACAACAACAACTCGGGCAACTGGCGGTTTGACGAGGTCAACATTCTGGGGACTGCGAATAACACCAATCCAATCACGAGCGATCCGATCGTGAATACGACCGGACTGGTGAACCCGGACGGAATCCTCGCGGTCGTCCCGAACACATACCCGATCAAAGTGCTGTACGTCAGCAAGACTCTGACTTCAGATTATGTGCCGCCAACCAACTATGCGCTTTGCCCGGCATCCATTCCGAATGGCAACTTCAATGATGACGTCGAAGTGGTTCGCATTGCGACAACCAGTAACTTCGTGAACTTCACGGATATTACGCCGACAAACCCGGTCCCGTCCTCCACTTCGGGCCAAACGCTCCAGATGGTCGCCGGGCTGAGCGATCCCGCGACTACCTCCTATTCGAGCATCCGCTGGATCGCGCCCAACGGAACGCTCATCAAGCTGAGCAACGGGAACTGGGGCCTGTTCTTCGGCGGCGGCAACTGCCTTGACGGCGACTCCGATGCTTTCCACGCGATCATGTACGCCGAATCGCCGGATCTGATGAACTGGACGGTGGTCAACGGCATCAATAATCCGATTGCCTCGATCGCCCAACAGACGGGCCTGACGGATCCCCAGACCGGGGCGACCAATGTCACCATCCCGGCCAACACTCCGGTGATCGGCCAGCCGGTGGCTGGCGGGCTGTATGACTGGTTCAGCGGTCGCGTTTATGGCCCGCAGGCCATCGTGACGAGCCCCAACAATGTTAGTCTGATTTTCTCCGGCTACAATGCCGGCTTCCAGTTGGGAGGCAGCAGCAGAGACTACAGCAGCTACCGCAACGTCGGCCAGGTGAATCTCCAGGTCGCGAACGGCGTAACACTGCCCTGAACCCTGGGGACGTAGCTCATCTCGGTTAGGAAAAGCCCGGTCGCGTCGAACGCGGCCGGGCTTTTTGCTTGCCGCGGAGAGAGCCCCACGTGTTAGTAGACCGTCCAGCGATCGACAAAACAGGAATCACCGGACGATTCGATATGCACGTTAACTTTCCACCGGAGGGAACGCCGCTGTTTTCCGTCCCGACAGCCGTCCCTCGATATTCACCGCTCTCCAGGGACAGCTCGGCCTCGGACTCGAATCGGGCAGAGGACCGGTCCAAACGCTCGTCGTCGATCGCATCGAAAGCGTACCGAGCACCGATATCGAGACCACGTGTTCTATCCGCTGAAACAGGATACGCTGGAGTGAATGTTCCCACTTAAAATTTTCATCGTCGCTGCGCTCTCTGTCGCCGCATTATCCGCACAAAACTTCGATATAGCGTCCGTCAAGCGCTCCGCCCAGGGCGGGGGAACCGATGTGCTTCCGCCCCAACCCGATCCAATGCGGATCAACTATCCTGGAGTCACTCTCAAATCCGTCATCGCCTTCGCGTACAGCGTAACTCCCGAGCAGATTGCCGGACCCAAGTGGCTCGGCGACGAACGATTCGACATTGTCGCCACTCTCCCGTCGGGAGCCACTCCGCAGCAGATCCCGGTGATGTTGCAGCATCTTCTCGCCGACCGATTCGGAATGACTGTCCACGAGGAGAATAAGACCACATCATTCTTTGCGCTCGTCCCCGCCAAAGGAGGCACGAAACTGAAGAGCGTGGAGAAGCCCGAGATCAACGCGACCGTGGATCTCCAGAGTGACAACATCCAGCTCAAGGGGTACACGATGCCCGCCTTCGCGCAATTTCTCTCGACTTCCATGGGACACCCTGTTGTCGATGAAACCGGCCTTCAGGGAAGCTATGACGTCACCCTCTACCTCTCGATGGCCGATATCAAGACCGCGCGCATCCGGCTTGCAATTGCGCAACTCGGTCTTCAGTTCGAAAACCGGACAGGACCGGTGAAATCGCTCGTCGTCGATAAGGCGAATAAGGTCCCGGCGGAGAATTAACCATCAGAACGCAGAGGCAACGATGAAGCGCACGTGGACGATCATCGGGGTACAAAATGTCCCGGCCAGTTTTCGGTGGTACCAGACGCTCTTCGGTTTGCCTGCTACGCCCCCCGGCCACGATTATTGGGGACAAATTCTCGATTCGGACGGGACCGTGTTGCTCTGTCTCCATGAGTGGGGCGCCCACGAACATCCCTCATTGATGAGCCCCGATCGCGCGACACCCGGCAACGGTCTCCTGTTGTTCTTCCGCGTCGATGATTTCGACGCGGCGCTGCAAAGGGCGCGTGCGCTTGTCACTCCGTTCGAAGAGGAGCCACACATCAATCCGAACACACGGACAAGGGAGTTCTCGGTTCGGGATCCGGATGGTTACTACGTTACGATCAGCGCGCTCTCGTGATTTACGCGCGAAAAAGCAATCGACATTTTTGTGTTACCGTTCTCGATAGAGGTAATTTCCGCCCCCGGTCAGGAGGAGATGAGATGACATTCTCTTTGTTCGCGAGGTTCAGCGCGATCGCGCTTGTAATCTGCGCGCTCGCTCATGCGCAGCATGTGACGGGGACGAAGGCCGAGCCCGATGGCCGTAACGGAATTCGCTTCACCGTTGAATTCGGCGGGCCCCCCACCGGCAGCATGGGATCGATCGTCACGAACATGCCGTATTCCCTGCGGAACGTACGGCAGCGCATCGCCGCAAGCGGAGCGCGCGATTCCGAAGAAGTGCTCTCTTCGATGTACCGCGATTCGTTGGGCCGGCGGCGTCTCGACACATTCCAGTTGGCAGGGCAGTACAGTCCGGAAGGACTGCGGATTATCGAAATTCGCGACTGGGTCGGCCAGTATGAATACACGCTCGATACGGTCAATCGCGTCGCATACCGCATGAATCTGCCGCGCACGCTCGCTCGGCCATGGCAGCCCGAAGCGGCGGTCACGCAGGAAGTGC
>DASXZC010000033.1:0-8779 GCA_036502165.1 Bryobacteraceae bacterium | reverse complement strand
AAAGTCGCTGAGGAACGCAAGGCCCTGCCGTACTTCGAACGCTTCGGCGACAGCAAGCCGTCGAAGCGCGACCGCCGGATCATCGACCGCTTTCGTGGCCGTGGCTGATGCCACCGGTGCCCCAGGATTGCCCGTCCGACGGATGATTTGATCCGCCTGTCAGTATTCGTTCGGCGTTCCATCGAAAACACGCTATATCAATAAGAGTGGATCGATCGATCAAAACTCTGATCGTGGACGACGAGCCGATCGCGAGGCAGATCTTGCGCGAGGAGCTGGCGCTCATGCCGGGCATTGAGCTGGTCGGCGAAGCGAGCGGCGGCAACGAAGCCTTGCGCAAGATCGTGGAGCTCCAGCCGGATCTCGTGTTCCTCGATCTGCAGATGCCGCTAGTCGACGGCTTCGAGGTCATACGGCGGCTGAGCGGAACGAGGCTGCCGGCCGTTGTGATCGTGACCGCCTTCGAACAGCATGCCATCGAGGCGTACGAGGCCGGTGCGATTGACTACCTGCTGAAGCCGATCCGCGCGGAGCGTTTGAAGAAGTCGGTCGAACGCGCGCGCGACCTGACAGGGAAACCGTTGCGGATCGCGCAAAGCCTCGCGAGGATCGCGGCGGTCGCGGATACGAGTTCGCAGCCGGGTCCGCGGGGCAAGCTGGTCGGCCGCGTGGGACGCGATTATTTCCTGCTGGAATTCGATGAAGTGCTGGCCTTGCAGGCGGAGGGTGAACTGGTGTGGATCATCACCGCGAAGCGCCGCTTCCTCGCATCCGAAACTCTGCGAGCGGTCGAGGCCACGCTTCCGAGTCCTTGCTTTCAGCGCGTGCACCGCAATGCGATTGTCAATACGAATCACGTCCGGCAGATGACCGCGCTGACCAGCCACCGGTGGATTTTGACGCTCAGTAATCAGCAGGAACTCGTAGTGAGCAAGCGGCAGGCGCATACGATCCGGCGTTTGCTGCAACGGTAATCGACGAGCCCGCTCAACGGCTGTAAGATTCCCGTTCATCGGAAAATGTGCCCCGGTCGCTCGGAATTCGTTCGGTTTCGCGAATGTGCTCGGCGATACTGAGGACGAATGAGAAATTGTTTAGTGCTGGTGGTCTGCGTTTTATTCGGCATCCGCGGCTTCGCGCAGTCGGGATCGGGAACGATCCACGGCGTTGTACTTGACCCATCGGGTGCGGTCATTTTGGGAGCAAGGGTCGAGCTCCGCAATCCTGTTTCGCAGTACGACAAGACCGTGCAATCGACGAGCGAAGGGAAGTTTGAATTCGACAACGTCCCCTTTAACACCTACCATCTCGCGGTCACGATGCAAGGCTTTCAGGCGACTAAGCAGGATGTGAACATCCGCACGGCGGTGCCGCTCGAGGTCCAGGTCACTTTGAAACTCGGCGCCTCCGAGCAGTCGGTGACGGTCTCTGAGGCGGGGGACCTGGTCGAGACCGATCCGAGTTCCCACACCGACATCGATCGCAATTTATTCGACAAGCTTCCCACCGGTGGCGCGGCGCCTTCTCTGAGTGATCTCGTGACGAAGGCATCGCCGGGCGTTTCGGGAGACTCGAACGGGCAGATGCACGGGCTCGGCGATCACGCGTCGAACTCGTTTTCGCTCGATGGCCAGAGCATCACCGACCAGCAGAGCAAGGCATTTTCGAATCAGATCCCGACCGACTCCGTGCAGTCGATGGAAGTCATCGAAGGCGCGCCGCCCGCTGAATATGGCGATAAGACGAGCCTCGTCGTGGTCGTGACCACGCGAAGTGGATTGGGCGCAAAGCCGCCGCACGGCGAGATCACGACGTCCTATGGAAGTTTCGGATCCGTCAATGGGGGCGCGAATCTCAGCTATGGCGGCGACAAGTGGGGCAACTTTATTTCCGTCAATGGCCTCGATACTAGCCGGTTCTTGGATGGTCCGGAATTCGCAACGATCCACGACCGCGGCAACGCGCAGAACATATTCGACCGCATCGACTTCAAACCTACGACGCCGGATTCGATCAACGTCAATCTGTTCTACACGCGGTCCTGGTTTCAGACTCCGAACTCCTACGATGCCCAGAATGCGACCGCCTGGAATGGACTTGTTGCCAACAATGGCGGCATTGGCCCGAACGGCTTGCCTGTCGGATCGGAGGATCAGCGCTCGAAGATCCGCACGTTCAATTTCGCCCCCGCGTGGACTCATCTGATGAGCGCGCACACGATCTTCACGCTCGGCGCCTTCGTGCGGCAGGATCAGTTCAATTACTATCCGAGTCGTGATCCGTATGCGGATTTCACGCCGGATCTGCAGTCGCAGACGATTGGTCAGAATCGCCGCTTGACCAATGCCGGCGCACGCGCCAGCGTTTCTTACGTCAACGGCAAGCACAATCTCAAAGCCGGAGTCCAATACACGCACACGTTCCTCGATGAGAACGACCAATTCGGAGTCGTCGATCCGACGGCGAACGCGGTGTGCCTGAATTCCGATGGCAGCCCTTACCTGGGCGGCGGCCTGACGAATCCTGCGAATTGCACGGGTCCGCTGCAGGCGAATCCGAATTTCAATCCGCTGATCGGCTGCTATGATCTGACGCGCACCGGATCGCTGCCGGCATCGGACGGTTGTCCCGGATCGGTGCCCGGCCTCTACACGTTCCACGGTCACGCCGATATCAAGCAACTGGCCTTGTACATTCAGGACACGATCACGGTTAAGAATTGGACGTTCAATCTCGGCCTGCGTGGCGACTTCTATAACGGCCTTTCAGCGGCGAAACAAGCGGAGCCGCGGTTGGGCCTCGCATATAACATCAAACCGACCAGCACCGTCCTGCGTCTCTCGTACGCGCGCACGATGGAGACGCCGTTCAATGAGAATCTGGTTCTCGCGAGCGAGGGCTGCAACGATCCGGTGATTAATGCGCTGCAGTCGGCAGTCCCCGGAGGTGCTTGTGTCACTAACGTGCCACTCAGCCCTGGGCATCGCAACGAATTCCACGCCGGCCTCTCGCAGGCCTTCGGACGTTATCTGGTGTTCGACGGCGAGTACATTTGGAAGTACACGCACAAGGGCTACGATTTCAGCGTGCTGGGCGCGACTCCGATCACGTATCCGATCGAATGGGAGAGTTCGAAGATTCCCGGTTACGCGGTCCGCGCGAGTATGCCGGGCTTTCATGGATTGTCGGCTTTCGTTGCGTTTTCGAGCGTCGCCGGACGCTTCTTCGGTCCGCAGATCAGCGGCATTGGCGCAGCGCCGGGCGCCTCCGGATCGGTGTTCCGCATCGATCACGATGAACGGTTCAACCAGACTTCGCACATCCAATATCAGCCGTCGAAGAACATGCCGTGGATCAGCTTCAGTTGGCGCTATGACAGCGGACAGGTTGCCGGTCCCGTGCCTTGTGCCGGAGGCGATTGCAATAACGGGCCGAACGGTACCGACTCGATCATTGACGTCTCGCAGTTGACGCCCGATCAGCAATTCCAGGCGGGGCTCTTCTGCGGAGCCGTCTATGCGACGCCTACGACGCCGATCAGCGCGAGCGGCTTGTGCCCGGCCGCGCAGTACGGTTCGAAATACTTGAAGATTCCCGCGCCGGGGACCGAGAACGACGACCACAATCCGCCGCGCATCGCGTCGCGCAATCTGTTCGATGCCGCGATCGGCGACGACAATCTCTTTCACGGCGACAAATACAAGTGGAGCGCGCGTCTGACCGCCGTGAATCTCACCAACAAAGAAGCACTCTACAATTTCCTTTCGACCTTCAGCGGAACCCATTATGTGACGCCGCGTGCGATCACGGCATCCATCGGTTTCCATTTTTAGAGCGGGTCCGCTCATCGGCCTCTAGGGAACGTCTATCGGGAAGTCTGACCCGCTGGTTACAAATCGCTGGATCGGGATGCGTTCCCCCCGCATACTGATTGGCAATGAAGAAACTTCTCGCGCTAGCCGTGTTCCTTTTGACCGCTCCGATCAGTTTGACTCAATCGATTAGTAGCGGATCGGGGACCGTTCGCGGCTCAGTAGTCGATCCTTCGGGCGCCATTATCAAGGGCGCCGTCGTCGAAATCCAGAATCCCGTTTCGCAATATAACCAGACGGCGCAAACCGGAAGCGACGGTAAATTCGAATTCGACAACGTGCCGTTCAATAATTACCACGCCACCATCTCGGCACAGGGATTTCTGGTCGCCCACCAGGATCTGAACATACGGTCCTCGGTTCCGGTCGAGCTGAGTATCGCCATGAAACTCGGCACGTCGGTCGAGACGGTGACGGTTTCAGAAAGCGGCGCGGATCTTGTCGAGTCCGATCCGGTCACCCATACCGACATCGACCGCGCGTTGTTCGATAAGCTCCCGCTCGAGAGCCAATCGTCCTCACTCAGTTCGCTCGTCACCATGGCCTCGCCCGGAGTCAGCGCCGATTCGGATGGGTTGTTCCACGGCATGGGCGATCACGCATCGAACTCGTTTTCGATCGACGGCCAGCCGATCACCGACCAGCAGAGCAAGGTATTTTCGAACCAGCTCCCAGTCGACGCCGTGCAATCGATGGAGGTGATTGAAGGCGCGCCACCGGCTGAGTACGGCGACAAGACGAGTCTCGTCATCGTCGTCACGACGCGCTCGGGCCTGGGCGTTAACGAGCCGCACGGCGACATCACGGCGTCTTACGGCAGCTTCGGATCGTCCAATGGCACGGCGAATTTGTCTTATGGTGGAAAGTCCTGGGGCAACTTCATTTCCTTGAGTGGACTTGACACCAGCCGCTTTCTCGACGGGCCCGAGTTCGCGACCATTCACGACCACGGGAATCAGCAGAACCTCTTCGATCGGGTGGATTTTAAGCCGTCGATCGCGGATACGGTCAATGTGAACCTCGCTTTCACGCGGTCGTGGTTTCAGACGCCGAATTCTTACGACGCTCAGAACGCGACGGCGTGGGACGGGCTCGGTCCGAACGGCCTGCCCGTCGGATCGCAGGATCAGCGGTCGAAGATCCGCACCTTCAACTTCGCGCCCACGTGGACGCGTATGCTGAATGCTCACGCGATTTTCACCTTCGGCGGATTCGTGCGGCAGGACCAGTTCAACTACTACCCGAGCGCGAATCCGTTCGCTGATCTCACGCCGGATTTGCAATCCCAGACTATCGGGCAGAACCGGCGGCTCACTAACGCCGGCGCCCGTGCGAGTCTCTCGTACGTCAAGGGTATCCACAATCTGAAGGCCGGGATTCAATACTCGCATACGTTTCTCACGGAGAAGGACACGTTCGGGATTGTCGACCCGACCGCGAACGCAGTCTGCCTGGACGCGGACGGTAACCCGTTCCTCGGCGCAGGCCTGACCGATCCCTCGAACTGCGCGGGCGCGTTGCAGCCGAATCCGAATTTCATTCCTCTGCTTGGCTGTTACGACCTCACGCGCCCGTCGCCGCTGCCGGGATCCGATGGCTGCCCGGGATCGATGCCTGGGCAGTACACGTTCAACGGCCGAGCCGATATTAAGCAGCTCGCGCTGTATCTGCAAGACACGATCACCGTGAAGAATTGGACGTTCAACCTCGGCTTGCGCGGTGATTTTTACAACGGCCTCAGTAGTGCGCGGCAAGCCGAGCCTCGTCTCGCTGTCGCTTATAACTTCAAGCCGACGAACACCGTGCTGCGCGTCTCGTACGCTCGCACCATGGAGACGCCGTTCAATGAGAATCTCGTGCTCGCGAGCGTGGGCTGCAACGATCCGGTGATCAACGCGCTCGAATCGACCAGCACGCCTTGCGTGAACAACGTTCCGCTCACGCCCGGCCATCGCAATGAATTCCACGTCGGACTCTCGCAAGCCTTCGGGCGTTTTCTCGTCATCGACGGCGAGTACGTCTGGAAGTACACGCATCTCGCCTACGATTTCAGCGTGCTGGGTGCGACACCGATCACGTTCCCGATCGAATGGCAAAGCTCGAAGATCCCCGGCTACGCGGTGCGGGCGTCGATGCCGAATTATCACGGATTGTCGGCGTTCGTCGTTTTCTCGAGCGTCGCTGCGCGATTCTTCGGGCCGCAGATCAGCGGCATTGGTTCAGGCCCGGATGGCGCGGGCGCCGTGTTCCGCATCGATCACGATGAATTGTTCAACCAGACTACGCACGTGCAATATCAGCCGTCGAAGAAGCTGCCGTGGATCGCTTTCAACTGGCGCTACGATAGCGGACTCGTCGCTGGGCCGGTGCCCTGCGCGGGCGGCAATTGTGCCAACGGTCCGAACGGCTCGGATTCGATCGTCGACGTGAATCCGTTGACTCCTGATCAGCAGTTCCAGGCGGGCTTATTTTGCGGCAGCGTCTATGCGACGCCGACGACGCCGATCAGTCCGGATGGAACGTGCCCGGCGTCGCTCTACGGCTCGAAGTACATCAGCATCCCAGGCGCGGGAAAAGAGGATGACGACCATAATCCTCCGCGGATCGCGTCGCGCAATCTGTTCGACTTCGCAGTCGGCGACGACAATCTCTTTCACGGCGACAAGCGCCGCTGGAGCGCGCGGCTCACCGTCATCAACGCTGCGAACACGGTTGCGCTCTACAATTTCCTGTCGACCTTCAGCGGCACGCACTACGTCACGCCGCGGGCCATCACGGCGACGATCGGATTTCATTTCTAAACGTCAACGGCTGACCAGCAGCATTTGGCGCACGGCTTCGAAGATCCGCTCGACTGCCTGGCGACGGTACGCCCACTGTTCGCCAGCCGGCGGCGGATTGACGACCATGGTCGCGTTCGCTTCGAACAGCAGCACTTCGCCGCGCGGGCTCAGGCCGAAATCGATGCCCGCGTAGTCGAGGCCGAGCGTCGCCTGGATTCCGGCGAGTGCATCCATAGCTTGTGGGCCGAGCACGCGCGGCATGTCCTCGAGGAACGCGGCGTCCTCGGCGCGGTTGACGGCGTCCTCCGCCATGTCGGCGCTGAAGTAGTGGATCTTCCAGTCATTCGAAATCGCGAGGTGCAGCGGATAGAGCGTGCCGTCGATCATCATGACGCGGTACTTGCGGACCTTGCCATCCTCGCCGCGCGCGTTCAGGAATTCAATGACGGTCAACTCGGCGCCGGGGAGATCGGCGATGGCGCCGGCGAGATCATCCGGCGTATCGACTTTCACAAAATGGCGTCCGGTGTGGAACCCCGGGGAGCGGACCAGCAAGGGAAAATGAAATCCGTGGCGCTCGAGCGTTCCGGGCTCGGTGAGAAGTTCGCGCGGCAGGGTGACGGTGAGTGGAGTGATGACTCCCTGCAATCCAGCGAGGCGTGCCGCGTGATCGGCGCGTCCGGTCGCGAGCACGGCCGTTGGATGATTGATCAGCGGAGCGTTCGTGAGCGACAACAATGATCGCGCCGCGGCGAGGGATGATGCCGCGAGATCCGCATCGCCGATTGCATTAAAGACGATCCGATGCGGCGGCAGCGGTTGATGCGGATCGTAGAAATCCGGCGTGACGACGAACGTGCGGAAGACGCGATCGTCGAGCAGATGGCGAGTCGGAATGTTGCCTCCGACGGCCGACACCAGTAGGAGCAGCGGCACCGGCGGACCTTCCCCGCGATAGGGCAGCGCGATCGCCGGCAGATTCTCGAAGCCACGGCGGCGGTGCTGTTCGGCGCGGTCGGGCTCGTTCAATTCGTCGAAGACGTAGGCGAGTCCGCGATGCGCGCCGGTGTGATCGGGGTCGAAGCGAAGCGCCATTTCGAACTGGGCGCGCGCCGCTTCGATGTCTCCACTTTCATAAAGGAGATTGCCGAGATTCACGCGGCTCATCGGATCTTCCGGATGGCGCGCGACGGCTTCGGCGTAGGCGGTCCGCGCTGCGGTGCGGTAGCCGGTCTCATACAGGAGCGTCCCCAGATTGTTCAATGCCAGGCGGTGCGAAGGGTCGCGCGCCAGCAGTTCCAGATAGGCGTTCCGGGCATCGCCGGTGCGGCCGCATTCGTTCAGCAGACACGCCATTTCGAAGCGCAAATCCGTCCGCGCGGGATTGGCGGCGAGGCGAGCTTCGGTCGCTCGCAAAGCGGCGTCGCGGACGAGGTGTGGCGGGGGCGGAGCGTCTTGGGCCGCCGATGCAGACGAGAGCTTGCGTCCGATGGAGAGGGTTCGTTCAACCAGGGTTTCGATCTCCTTGTGCGTGGTGCGGTGATTCACGATCGCGGCGCGTATGGCGAAATGGCCGTCGATGATGGTGCTCGATGGCGCCACCATGCCGGACTCCTGCAGTTCGATGACGATTTCCGGATTGATCCGCTGCGCCTCGGTCTCAGACGCGGCGCGATAGCGGAAGCATACGATGTTCAATTCGACCGGCGCGAGCAGTTCCAGCTCGGGCTGGGCGACGATGCGGCTCTCGAGCGAGCGGGCGAGCGCACAGGTATTCGAAATGACCGCACCGAGGGCGTCCGTGCCGAACACTTTCAAAGTGAACCATGTCTTCAACGCCCGGAATCCGCGGGAGAGATCGGGGCCGAAGTCGCAGGGCCAAGGCGGGCCTGCGGCGAGTCCACGTAGTTCCTTCCTTAGATACGGTGCGGACGTTTCGAATGTCTTGCGATGCAGCACGCCGTCGCGGACGAGAACGAATCCGGCATCGTAGGGCACCTGTCCCCATTTGTGAAAATCGAACGCGAGGGAGTCGGCGCGCTCGATCCCTTTCAACTTGGGGCGGAGATCCGCGGCGAACATCGCTAGCGCCCCGAATGCGCCATCGACGTGGAACCACAGGCG
>DASXZC010000032.1:0-5449 GCA_036502165.1 Bryobacteraceae bacterium | reverse complement strand
ACACCACTTGCCGATTTCGAAACACGCATCGCGGCCTACATGAAGATCCACAAAGCCGCGGCATCGCAAAAGGGCGCCCTAAGTCCGACGAAATCGCCTGAACAAATCGACGCGAAGAGCACCGCGCTCGCCGAAGGTATTCGCAAACTGCGCGCCAACGCCAAGCAAGGCGATATCTTCACGACGCCAATCGCCGCCGAATTTCGGAAGATCATCGCCGCCGATGTGAAGCGCCGGCCGCGACGCATTTACGAAAGCATTCGCAGTGGCGCCGTTGTATCGGCGAACGTGCAGGTGAACGGGCCGTATCCCGAAGAAGTGCCGCTCGAGACCATGCCGCCGACATTACTCGCGTCGCTGCCGAAGCTGCCGCCCGAGCTCCTCTACCGGTTCGTCGGATCCACACTGGTGCTGCACGATGTGACTGCGAACCTGATTGTCGATCTGATGCCGAACGCGATCGTGTTCAAATAGATTTCAATGATAGCCAGGCAAATCTCATTTGGGGTCGTGGTGACCCTCGCTACGCTGAGCGTCAGTTATAGCTCGCGCGCATTGCACGCCGCTCAAGCCCCTCCAGCCGCGACGGCCCCGCTGAAGATCACATTGCCGCTCGTCGATCAATCTGTGCGATTCATGTTCATGGGAGATAACGGAACGGCCGAACGGCCCGAGTACGAGGTCGCAGAGGAGATGGAACAATTCCGCCAAGTGGTCCACTTCGATTTCGCGATTATGCTCGGAGATAATCTGTACGGACGGAAAAGGCCCGAGGATTACAAGACGAAATTCGAGATTCCATACAAGCCGCTGCTCGACGCGGGTGTCAAGTTCTACGCGTCTCTCGGCAACCACGATGATCCGAATGAGCGGTTCTACAAACCGTTCGACATGAACGGCCACCGGTATTATTCGTTCAAGCGCGGCGACGTTACGTTCTTTGCGCTCGACAGCACTTATATGGATTCGAAGCAGCTCGACTGGCTCGATCAGGAGTTGTCAAAGGCGAAGACGACGTGGAAGATCTGCTTTTTTCACCATCCGTTGTATTCCGACGCCCGCCACGGTCCCGATCTCGACTTGCGCGCGCGCATCGAGCCGCTCTTTATGAAGTACGGAGTAAACGTCGTCTTCTGTGGGCACGAGCACGTCTACGAACGTCTCAATCCGCAGCACGGCATTGCGTATTTCATCCTCGGAAGTTCAGGACAGCTTCGCTATCACGACCTGCACAAGTCCGCGGAGATGGCCAAGGGTTTCGACACCGATCGCACGTTCGGCCTCGCGGAAATTGCGGGCACCGTAATGTCCTTTCAAGTGGTGTCGAGAACCGGCGCTACAGTGGATTCCGGAACCGTTGAGGCCGTGAAGCACTAAGTCCTACTCGTCGGACAACGCGATCTCCGCGCGCGCCTCTTCCTTCGCTTCGACCGGCGCAGCCTCAGCAGCAGCAGGAGTGAAATATTCAATTGCCTCGCGGAACGTCGCTACACATTTGTCCGGAACCACCGGTTTGAATCGCGCCGCGGCGAGTTCGATGTCGCCGGCGTAGCCCCAGATGCCAATCAGGATCCGCGTCTGCGGGAACCGCGTACGCAACTTCCGGCTTAAATTCTTGGCGTGCGTGAATGCAAACGGTGGAACAGACGAGATGCAAAAAATATCATTGCTGCCAGGCTTCACCAGATCGAGCAAATCCTGCGCGGCGGTGTCGAGTGGAAACGAAATCGAAGTCTTGTTGTCCTGATCGAGCAACTGCGCCAGCATACCAGCCGCGATCTCGTCCGCTTCGTCATGCGCCGGAATGCATAGCACCCGGCAGCCCTGCGGACGCGGTTCAGCGGTGCCCTCGTTGGTCGCCGTATATTCGGCTAGCATCTCGCGCACACTCAGGAAAACGAACTCCTCTCGCTCAGGCGTTAGTGCGCCTTTATGGCGATCCTGTTCGGCCATGACCAATGCAGGAAGAATGACCTGATCGTAGAGGTTTAGCAACGTCTCATCGCGCCGGTATTCCTGCGCAATCGACCGCGCCTCCAAATCATCCATCGCCAGCAACCGCTGATAGAGTTGAGCATCCGGAGCCAGGACCTGTTCGTCGCCGAGCAAAATATGCAGGAACGACAGTTGCTTCATATGCCGCCCGAGCACGACCGCGCAGACGGTCAATGGTGTCGACAAAATCAGGCCCGAAGGTCCCCACAGTGATGCCCAGAAGATCGCCATCAGCAACAACGCCAGGGATGAAATGCCTGTGTGCGCTCCATACAGCCATGGTTCGAGGAAGTTGCCCGTGATAATTTCGAGCGCGGCGAAGAGGACGAAGACCATCACTGGCTCTCGCCATCCGTCAAACACGGCGAGACACAGAACCAGCGGCAGCAATCCCGCGACGACTGATCCGATATACGGCACGATTCGCAACAGAGCCGCCACGGCTCCCCACAGTGCGGCGTACGGAACTCCGATGAGATACAAGCCTCCGCCGCACAGCAGTCCGAACACGGCGTTCACGAGGAATTGCAGCATCAGATAGCGGCTAACGCGCCGTGTGGCATCCTCGAAGGCTTGCGTCATTTGATTCAAGCGGCCGACGCCCGCGAGGCGCAGCACTCGATTGCGCAAATCCGCCTCGCTGACCAGTAGGAACAGCGTGAATACTAAAACAATGCCCACTCTCGCCAGCGGAACTACGAAGGGCTCGATCATCTTGCGCAACGCTGAAATGACGCTCTCCGGACCTTGGATGAGTTGGACGGGTACGGTTGCACGAGCCGATCTTGCGGCGCCATCCGTTTGCGTAGGGACCGCGAGTTCCTTTTCGAGTTCCTTGACGCTCTTGGCCGCTTGGCCCAATGATCCCGCGGCGGGCCGGTTCAGCGCCTTGACCTTTTTTGCGATCGTCTGGCGGTAAGTGGGCAGTTCGTTTACGACCTGCACGAGTTGGTTGAAGAGCACGTAACTCGCGCCCGCAACCGCCACGACCGCGAGCGTCATGACGATCAGGGCCGCTGGCGCGCGGTGCAGTCCGCGCTTCTGAAGCCATCCAACAAGTGGTGAAAAAATCAGCGCGAGTGTAATTGCGTACGCCAGCGGAATGAAGGTTTCGCGAGCCAGGTAGAGGACTGCGATGGCTCCGACCACCGTTGCAACACCGCGGATGCCGGCCCATCCGGAAGAGCGATCCAGCCGGGGACCCGCAGTCATTGGTGGCAGCTCCCGGGGATTGCGCTCTTCGCGATCATTGATTACATTGTCCGCTACTTCGATGAGCTGGCCTTCTGGTCTTTGACGTCGAGCTTGTTCACGACTTGCGTCACGTTCGGAACGCCGGATGCGATCTGTTGCGCATCGCTACGCCGCGCCTGCGAATTCACTTCGCCGGTCAACGTGACGACACCCTGGGTGACCGAGTACTTCACCTGATCATGCAATCCATTTTGGAGCAGCGCCGCATCGAGATTCTTCTTAATGCCCGCATCCAAATCGGAGTTCACCGCCTTCGCCGTGCTCTCCGAACCCGGAGGCAGCACTGCGATCTCATCTCCGACGACCTGACCGGCCGCCAACGACTTCGCGATCGATTCGGCGCGTGATTTATCCGAATCCGTATCGACCTTGCCCTTCAGCGTGACGACGCCTTTATCGCGATCCTGGCTGACGGAGACATCCTTCAGGCCTGCGGACTTCAGAGCCTGCTTGATGGGGCCGCTTACGTCAGGCGATTCCATCTTCTTCGAACAGGCTTGCGTAAACGCCAGGGCCGCAATCGCGACGAAGGCCCAAAAGGGTCGAATGCTTCTGCTTTTCATGTTGTAGTTCCTCCTTCGGAACCCGATTAACAGGCTGCACGTTCGCGGCCACAGTTACCGTTTTGCATGCGCCGGTTCGGTCGCCGCGAGAACGGAAGTGTCGCCATAGACCATCAACTCCACAGTTCCGTCCGGTCCGCCAGTCTCAGTCTTGCCGAGGCCGATCGTCTTTATGCGTGTATCCTCGAGCTTGAAATGGTCCACCAGATATCGGCGGACGACGTAGCTGCGCGCCTCTGTGAGAACGCGCTGTTCTTCAGAATCGCCCTTCATTCCGAAAGCCGACTCGATCACTACGAGGTCGAACTTATGCGCCTGCAGGAACTGCCCGGCTTCGTTGAGCGATTTCGCATTCTTCAACTTCGCGGTTGTCGGTTTCTCGAACAAGTTCTTCGCATCGAAGGTGAACGTCTTGCCCGGTGCGCCCTTCGGCACTTCCGCGATTTCGTACTTCTTCACGTCCTCAGGATTGGTGTATCCGCGATCGTTGAAGAATCCTTTTAAGAGGAAGTTGTGCTTCAATGCATCGGCATCCTCGTGGAACGACGCCATGCTGGCGGCCGCCTCTTTATAGAGCGTCTTGTCGTTGACGAGCTTCCCAACCGAACCTTCGCCGGAATTGATTTTCGCCGTGATCATGTTGACGTTCTGCGATGCGCCTTCGATGTTGTTCAGCGCCTTCTGGCTCGTGTCGAGGATGCCATTCGCCTTGTCGAACAAGTCCGAAATGTCCAGCGGAGGTTTGCCTTCGATCGAATCTCCACTGCGCAGCGATGCGGCGTCCACAGATCCGAACGACACCTCTACATACTTGTCGCCGAGCAGTCCTTCGGACTGAATTGAGGCAGTCGAATCTTTTCTGACGATGGCGGACGTGTCCTTGGAAAGGTCCATTGCGACGACGACCTTTCCATCCGGCCGCTTCGGAAGGCGGATGTAGCGGACGGTTCCCTTGTGCATGCCGCCGACACGCACCTCGGCGCCTTCATTCAATCCCGAGACGGTCTGGAATTCGCTCAGCAGGCGGTAGGATGATCCAAAATGAGTCTCCTGCCTGCCAACCAGAAAGACGGCCGCACAGACCATCGCGAATGCCGTCAAGATAAAAAGTCCCAGCCGAAAAGTATTGGTCATGCAGATTTCACCTCATGCAGCATCTTTCAAATATTCAGTGATGAAGGGGTCGGAGCTGCTGTTGAACTCATCGAGAGTACCGTCGAAAACGATCTTGCCGCGATCGAGCGCGATCATTCGGTTCGCTATCTTTCTTGCCGTCGACAGATCGTGCGTTACAACCAATGACGTCATGTGACGCTTGTCTCTGAGTTCGATGATCAGCCGTGCGATTTCCGCCGCCGTCATCGGATCGAGTCCAGCCGTCGGTTCATCGAACAACACTGCCTGCGGCTCGAGCGCGAGGGCGCGAGCGAGGCCGACGCGCTTCTTCATTCCGCCCGATATTTCGGACGGCATCTTGTCGAGATCCTGCCCCATTCCCACGCTCTCGAGCAGTTCGCGGACTCGCTTGCGCCGATCCTCATCCGACAGCTTCAGGTGGCGGCGCAATGGAAACGCGATATTGTTCTCGATTGTCATCGAGTCGTAGAGCGCAGCCTGTTGAAAGAGGAAGCCGACCT
>DASXZC010000031.1:0-7747 GCA_036502165.1 Bryobacteraceae bacterium | reverse complement strand
CCCATAGATGATATCCGTAATTCGCTTTTCTTGAGAGATGCGCCTTGAGGATCTTCTCAACCGCCGGCCAGCGCATCAAACCCGTCGACTCCACTGCCTCGCGCGTGACCGTATCGAGCAGCAATGGCCGCAATTTCGTTCGCAGCCAATGATGCGCGGGAATGTCGAAGCCCTGCTTCTTACGCTTGAGGATCGACTGCGGCAGCTTGTCGCGCATCAACTCGCGCAGCACATACTTCAGCTTCGACCCGTTGACCTTCAATCCTTCCGGCAATCGCGCCGCGAACTCGACGAGCCGATGATCGAGGAACGGAGGCCGCACTTCGAGCGAGTGCGCCATGCTCATCCGGTCGCATTTATACAAAATGTCATCCGGCAGGTAGTTCACCTGATCGACCCAGAGCCACCGATTCACGCCGCCAAATCCGGGAGGAACTTCGCGCCCGGCGTGCCTCGCAGTATCCTCGGCCGTGTAGGAAAGCAGGCGTTGCTTAGCCGCGCTGTCGAACGTCCCATTCCAATACAGATGCGCCTCGGCCGGCGTCCGCAGCGTGCCCGCGAGGAATCGTTTGACCTTATATTCGAGTCCGATCTTGTCGTCGGACACCGGAAGCAAGGACGCAACACCGAGCCCGGCGCGCCGCAAGAATGCGGGACTCGCGCGCCGCGCCGCAGCCGCATACTGGTCGGCCTTGTAGGTCTCATAGCCGCCGAACAACTCGTCCGCGCCCTCGCCGCTCAGCGCCACGGTGACGTGCTTGCGGCTCATTTCGGAAAGGAACCAGACGGGCAGCGCTCCCGAATCCGCACTCGGCTCGTCTGAGAAATACGCGAGTTGCTCGATCGCCGATTCCATACCGGTTTCGGGATTGAGATCGAACTCATGATGATCGGTCGCATACTCGCGCGCCATCTCACGAAAGAACGGACTCTCGTCGAACTTCCGCCCAGCGAACGACACCGAGAACGTCTTCAACTTTCCACTGAACTGCTTCGACGCATAGTGGAGAATGGTTGAGGAATCGAGTCCGCCACTGGCCCAAATGCCCAGAGGAACATCCGACACCATATGCTCGCTGATCGCGTTCTGCAACAATTCATCCAACTCTTGTTTTGCAGTGTCGAGCGTGTAACGGGCGTCCGGCGCGAACTCGAGCCGCCAATAAGGTTCCGATCGCAAGACTCCATCGCGCCACTCGAGCCACGTGCCCGGTGAGAGCTTCTCGACTCCAGCCGCCATCGTGAAGGGAGCGGGAATGTAGTTGAGCGACAAGTAATGCCACAAGCCCTCGGAGCTCAGCCGCCGCTCGACATCAGGATGCGCAAAAATCGTCTTTAATTCCGAGCCGAAATAGAGATCTTCGCCGTTCCGATATAGATACAGAGGCTTGATCCCCATGCGATCGCGGCACAGCACGAGCCGCCGCTCGCGCTCATTCCAAATCGCGAAAGCGTACATCCCACGCAACTTCGCAAAGCTCGCCGTGTCCCATTCGAGAAAGGCCTTCAGCACGACCTCGGTATCGCATCGCGACTCGAACCGATGCCCGCGCTGCTCGAGTTCCCGCCGGATTTCCGCGTGATTGTAGACCTCGCCGTTATAGACGATGACCGAATTTCCATCCGGACTCTTGAACGGCTGCCGTCCGCCATCGAGGTCGATGATCTTGAGCCGCACTGCCCCGAGCGAAACATAATCAGACTGAAATGTTCCCTGCTGATCGGGTCCGCGATGGACAATGGAATCGGTCGCGCGGCGGATCACCTCAGGATCGAGGCGCCGTTGTTTATGGGTGAATCCAGCTATGCCGCACACGTAATTCTAGTGTAACGTGGGCACAGAAGTGGCCGCGCGATTGCGATAATTGAAAGCGTGGCCGAGTCACTGTTGGTCAGAATTCTACGCGGGGCGGCTGACGCGAACATTCGGTTTGACGATCTGAGAGTGTTGCTGCGATCGTTGGGCTTCGTCGAGCGGATCCGCGGGAGTCATCATATCTTCGTCCGGGAGAACGTCGAAGAAATTTTGAACCTTCAGCCTAAAGGCTCGATGGCGAAGTCCTATCAAGTAAAGCAGGTGCGCTCGGTGATCCTCCGATATAGACTGGGTGGAGAAAGCGAATGAACACGTACGAGATAATCCTTTACTGGAGCCCCGAAGATCAGGCTTTCATCGCCGAGGTGCCCGAACTAGCTGGGTGCGCTGCGGATGGGCCAACTCGTCAGGAAGCCTTGGCTAATGTCGAGATCGTAATTAGTGAATGGCTGGAAACCGCTCGCGAATTGGGGCGACCGATTCCTGGGCCTAAGGGCCGCCTCCTGTTTGCCTGAGTTCGCCTACTCGTACCGAAGCGCCTCTGCCGGAGCGATTCTCGTCGCAGTCCGCGCCGGCCAGATCGTTGCGATCCACGCGACTACGAGCGCCGCCCCCGAGATCCAGACGCCGTCGTACCACAAAGGCTTGAAGTGCACGTAACTCAATTCGTACACTTGCTCGTCGAGCCGCGGCCACTTGTAGTACGTCGCCACCGCGCACGCCGTATAGCCGAGAATCAAACCGATCGTCGTTCCCACGAGACCGATCAGCAGGCCCTCGCACAGAAAGATATTGCGGATCTGCTCGCGCCGCGCGCCCATCGCCAGCAGCACCGCGATATCGCGATTCTTCTCCATCACCATCATCATCAGCGTCGTGAAAATGTTCAATCCCGCGACCAGTTGAATCAAGCCGACGGTCATCGCCATGACGATCCGCTCCATTTTGAGCGCGTTCGAAATCGGGCGGTTGTCGTCGATCCACGTGGATGTCGTCAGGTCCGGCGCCAACTTCTTCTCAACCTCCTTCGCAACCTCGGGCGCACGCTCCGGGTCGTCGAGCTTGATGTCGATCGTATTGATGACATCCTCGAGGGAAAAGATTTTCTGCGAATTCTTGAGCGACATGTACGCCCACCGGCTGTCGAGCTCATAAACTCCCGAGTCGAAAATTCCAACCACGCGGCACGAATAGGTCGCGGCCCGTGGACCCCACGGCGTGACGTCCCCCTGGGGACTGATCAATTTCACAACGTCCCCGACCTTCCTGTCGATCTTCGTTGCAAGCTTCGAACCAAGGACGATTCCCATCACTGGATAGCCCTTCGTGTCGTCGATCCCCGCGAGGTTCCCCGATTGTAAGTGGACCAACGAATCCGCCAGACCTCCGCTGGTCTGTAAATCGATGCCTTTGATCAGCGCCTCCGCCGGATTGTCAGGGCCCTGCAAAAGCACAGGACCATAGAGCCCCGGGTCGGCGCTCTTCACGTGAGGCAAGGATTTGAAGGCGGGAATGAGACGTTCCCAATCGCTGATTCCCGGCCCGGCTTCGCGCTCGCGCACCGTGACATGAGCGGTTGCGCTGAGCAGGCTGTCCTGCATGGCGGATTGAAATCCATTGCTCACCGCGAGTGCGATCACCAGCGCCATGACACCCGCGGCGACGCCGAGTATCGAGATGACGGTGATGACGGAAATCGCCGTCTGCTTGCGTTTGGCGCGCAGGTACCGGTTCGCGACGAAGACTTCGAACCGCCGCGTGATCATTTTTTCTCAAGCGCGCGCAAGCGATCAGCTAACCCGATTTCCCCTTCGCTGCGCAAGAGCGGAAACAGAATCACATCGCGGATCGATTTCGAATCCGTGAGGATCATGGTCAACCGATCGACACCGATTCCTTCGCCGCCCGTCGGAGGCATCCCATAGCACAGCGCCCGCACATAATCCTCATCCATCTGGTGCGCCTCGGCATCGCCGCGCTCACGCATTGCAAGCTGCATTTCAAACCGCCGCCGCTGTTCCTGCGGATCGTTGAGCTCCGTATAGGCGTTGCCGATCTCCATGCCGCAGCAATAGATTTCGAAGCGATCGACGAACGCTGGGTCCTGCTCGTTGTTCTTCGAAAGCGGCGAAACCTCGACCGGATATTCGTAAATCATCGTGGGCGTGAACAGCTCGCCTTCAGCGACGCGCTCGAAAAGATCGACGAGGCATTCGCCCGGCGAGTGCTTGCTCGAGTGCCGCCTCAACCACTCCGGATCCTTGACATTATCGAGCGTCGGCCTCTCGCCGGACTTCCAAAACTCGACCACCGCCTCACGCATCGTCAACCGCCGGACCTTTTCAAAGTCGATCTCTCGCCCGTCGAATGTCGCCTTAGTCGTGCCGTTCGCGGCGATCGCGGCTGCCTTCAACAGCTCTTCCGAAAGATCCATCAAGCCGAGATAGTCCGTGTACGCCTGATAAAACTCGAGCATCGTGAACTCGGGATTGTGCTTGGTCGAAATCCCTTCATTACGGAAGTTTTTGTTGATCTCGTACACGCGCTCGAGTCCGCCGACGATCAGGCGCTTCAAATAAAGCTCGGGCGCGATCCGCATGTACAAATCCATGTCGAGCGTGTTGTGATGCGTCACAAACGGATTCGCCGCCGCGCCTCCATAGAGCGGCTGCATCATCGGCGTTTCGACTTCGACATACTGACGCGCTTCGAGCTCATGCCGGAACGACGCAACGATTTTCGCACGCTTAACGAAGGTCTTCTGAACATCCGGATTCGCGATCATATCGAGGTACCGCTGCCTGTAGCGCGTCTCGACATCTTCGAGTCCATGCCACTTCTCAGGCATCGCGAGAATGGTCTTCGAGAGGAAGTCGAGTTTCTCGACATGGACGCTCAACTCGCCAGTCCGGGTGCGGAACAGATATCCTTCAACGGCAATCAAATCGCCGATATCGAGCAGTTGATAGAGGTTGTATTCGCGCTCTGTAATCGCGTCTTTCTTGATGTAGACTTGCAGCTTCTCGGCGCGCTGCATTAGGTGTGCGAAGCCTGCCTTACCCATCCGCCGCAGAGTCTGGATCCGTCCGGCGATCTTGACGGGAGCGCGAGCCGCATCCAATTCCTCGGCAGTTTTCGGCGAATATTGCGCGAGAATCTCCGAGATTGTATGAGAGGCATCGAACCGATGCCCATACGGCTTAAATCCGAGCGCCTGAATCTGCTGCACGCGATCGAGCCGCTGCCCGATCAAATCGTCTTCGAGTGACAAATGAAATGGCTCCCAAAAAGAGGTCGGCCGCGCAACGGCCGTGGAGTGAACTTCAAGTATAGCGAGTTGCCTCAGTTCGCTTACTGAATCACCGCCTCCGCCACAGTCACGCTCTTGAGGAAATCATAGTCAAGCGGATACCCGAACCCCGGCTCATCCCTAACCAAAATCGTTCCCTGCGGAGTCACCTCCACCCATGGATCGATCACGTCGTGCTTCCAATAACGCTTGCTCGCCGACACATCCCCAGGCAGCACAAAATTCGGCAGCGTCGACAGCGCGATATTGTGCGCGCGTCCCACGCCTGCTTCGAGCATGCCGCCGCACCATACAGGAATGTTGTGCTTCATGCAGACGTCGTGTACAGCCTTCGCGCCGAAGAATCCGCCCACGCGGCCGAGTTTGATGTTGATGATCTTGCACGCACCCAATCGGATCGCCTGTTCCGCCTGATGCGCCGTGCGGATGCATTCGTCCAAACAAATCGGCGTCTGCAATGCGCGCTGCAATTCGGCGTGATCGTAAATTTCCTCATGCGCCAGTGGCTGCTCGAGCATCATCAGATTGAATTCGTCGAGCGCCTTCAACCGGTCCACATCGGCGAGCGTGTACGCCGAGTTCGCGTCGCCCATCAGCCGGATCGACGGAAATCGCTTGCGCACTTCGCGAATCACATCGACATCCCAACCGGGCTTGATCTTGATCTTGATCCGCTGATAACCGGAGTTGACCTCCGTTTCGATTTTCCTCAACAGTTCATCGATCGAATTTTGAATCCCGATCGAAACCCCGCAGGGGATCTCCTTGCGCGCGCCGCCGCCGATCGTCTTCCACAACGGCTCGCCCGCCAACCGCGCCTGCAGATCCCACATGGCGACTTCGAATCCGCCGCGCGCCATGAAGTGTCCGCGTATGTGCGCCGACTGCGCGGAGACGTCCGCGGCTGACGCGAACTCGTGCCCGATAGCGCGAGGACACACGAACCGCTCCAGGATCTGCCACGCCGAATCCGTCCACTCCTCGTTGTAGAACGGATTCTCGCCCGCGGTGACTTCGCCCCAGCCGGACACTCCGCCAGAGACGGCTTCGACGAGGATCATCTCGCGCGAGTACGTGCGCCCGAAGCTGGTCTCGAAGAAATGCACCAGCGGCATTTGGATCTTCCGCAATACGACGCGGTCTATTGTGAGTGAGGATGCCATGGCCCGAGTAAGTACGTCCCGGCGTCGTCGGATCGTTCGAATCCCACGACGGCGAGTCCTTTCGTGAAATGTTCAGTGAATTCTTCGCTCGCGCGGAGTTGGATCTCTCGCGCCGCTGCTGGATCCGTCGCGCGCAGTTCGGCGATGTCGGAACGAATCGCGACGCGCGCTTCGATCGGCGGCGCGGCCGCGCGCGGTTGCTCGACCCACCATTCCGCAACCAGCCGATCCGTCGGAAGGCCCGTGTGCAAGCGGCTCGACGTCGTCCCGTAGTTGTTGAACAGGTAGCGGCGCATGATCGCGCCGAGCTTTTCGATGTTGAAGTACGCGTTCTTCAACTCCAGCGGATCGAAGGTCCACTCGATGAGCGCAATGCCTCGTTGAACCGCGTCCCTCTTCTGCGCCATCTTCAGCGCACGCGCGAGGCCCTGGTTGCGATACTCCGGAAGCACACCCATCATGTGGCTGTGCAGGTAGCCGCGCGATGCCTCTTTCAAGCCGGGGATGGCCACCAGAAACGCAATCATGCGATCGCCGTCGTACCCGCCGAAGAGATGTCCGCCGATCTTGTTCGCCACAACGAACAGCCGCGCGGGCAGAAGCTCGATGTCCAGAAATCCCCAGATTTCCTGCTGCAAATGGACGGCTTCGGTGAATTGATCAAGCTCAGTCAAACGTCGGATCTCGATCATTCCGGCGCCTTCTCTTCCGCCTTCGCCTGTTGCCAGCAGTCTTCCATCTCGGCGACCGTCGAATTCTCGAGCCGCTTTCCACGAGCTGCGAGGGTCCGCTCGACAAACCCAAACCGTCTCCGGAATTTCGCATTCGCACGGCGGAGTGCCTGTTCCGGATCGACCTTCATGAAGCGCGCGAGATTCACGACAACGAACAGCATATCGCCGAGTTCGTCTTCTCTCGATGCAAGATCGGTTGACGCTCGCAACTCGGCGACTTCCTCATCCAATTTGTCGAACACCTGCCCGGCGTTCTCCCAATCAAATCCAACGCCGGCCGCCTTCGATGCGATCTGCTGCGCTTCCACTAATGCCGGAGTCTTGCGCGACACTCCGTCGAGCAGCATCGCCGGCGGCTTGCCCGCGCTCGCTTTCTCTTCCGCCTTGATCTCGTCCCATCGCTTCTTGACAGCGTCCGCCGAGTTGGCCGAGCCGTCGCCGAAGATGTGCGGATGCCTTCGCACGAGTTTCTCATTGATCGCATCGAGGGAGTCTTCGATGTTGAACAGCTTCGCTTCCGACGCCATCTGCGCAAAGAAAACCGCCTGCAGCATGAAGTCGCCGAGTTCCTCAGTCAACCCTTTCCAGTCGCGCTCGTCAATGGCGTCGAGCACCTCATACGTCTCCTCGAGCGTGTACGGTTTGATCGAATCGAAGGTCTGCTCGCGATCCCATGGGCAGCCTCCCGGCGCGCGGAGTTGGGCCATGATTTCGACTAAACGGC
>DASXZC010000030.1:0-7386 GCA_036502165.1 Bryobacteraceae bacterium | reverse complement strand
ACGGTGATGAACAGAAAATTCTTGAGCTTTTTGGGGAGGCCCATCGCATCGGCAACGCGTCCGATGACGGCCTTCTTCTTCGCCTTCGGCACAGCCGGCGACATCAGCACGGCGCGCAGTTGATGCGAGGCGAGAATCGTTCCAGCGACTTCGCCGAGTTGATCGCCGACGGTCTTGGTGTCGAGTCCGCTGCCGGGCGCGGTGACGACGTCGACCAGGGCGTGCGCGTACCGGTTTGCGATGACGGAAATCATACTAGTTGTTCGACCCTTTGGCGCCCGTCTTTGAAAGGTCGGAGATGAAGCGGTCGACGATCGCTCCGCCATCCTTCATGCCGGCGCGTATGCGCTGCTCGGCGAGATCGATGGCCTGCGATGCGGCTAGCGACTTGAGTTCCGCTTGGGCGCGCTTGGCGGCGGCTTCAATTTCCGCGAGTCCACCTTCGTGAATCTTCGCGAGGAAGTTTTCAGTCTCGCGCTTGATCCGATCGGCTTCGACCTGCATCTCTTGGTTGGCTTGCGCGCGCATGGCTTCAATTTCCGTGGCGAGTTGCGCGAGTCGCGCTTCGATCGCCGCGGCCTTCGCTTCGGCGTCAGCCTTCAGCTTCGATGCCTCGGCGATACCTTTCGAAATTTCTTCGGAACGCGAGGTGAAGAATCCGGGGAGGGTCTTCGCAAGTCCCCAACCGATGATGGCCGCGAGGATCGCGAAGTTCGACCATTTCCAAAGGAGTCTGGGATCGCTGTATTCTTCGATGTGCTCGTCGGAAGGCTGCTGTTGTTGCGCGGCGAAACAAGTGAGCGCGGTAGCAAAGGTGAAGATCAGCAGGAGGCGCTTCGTCATGGACGCGTTCCTCCGAGCAAGCTGGCTGCGATGTGATCGGCCAAGGCTTCACTCTGCGCGGCGAGGGATCCTTTGGCAGCTTCTGTTTCGACGGCGAGATCGCCCTTGGCTTTTGTGATCATGGCTTCGGCGTCACCCCGCGCGGTTTTCAACTGCGTGGATTGATCATCGAGCCACTGGCGCCGCATCCCTTCCTGCTCCTTATAAAGGTCGCCCTTTGCACTACGCAGCGATGCTTCGAGCGCAGCGGCTTTCTCGTCGGCGCGCTTGAGACTCTGGCTCGCACTTTCGCGCGCGCCGGCGGTCTTCGCTTCGCGCTCGGCCAGCACTTTCGCCAGCGGCTTGAACAGCATCGATTTCAGGAAGAAGAACAGAAAGAGGAATAAAACGATGGTGGGAACTGCTTTGAGCAGAAGTTCACCGACCGTGTTGAGAATGTCACCCATGCAGTTTCAATTGAAGAGGGAACGGACGCTTCGCGGAGCAACCGGCCGGTTAGCAGACCCCCACTCCGGACTCGCGACGATCGCGGCCAGCCTCCCCACCCGTTTGCCCTGAAGTCTAACGTTATCATGCCGAAGAGGTTCCGGTCAACGCGCAAGGATTCCACTTTAGATGGATTCCGGACTGGTCCGAATCGGGTGAAAGGAGCCGTATAATAAAGCTCGTGACCGTCGAAGAGTTTCGGGAGTTGAAGGACCCGCCGGGAGTACGCCTTGAGCTGCATGAAGGAGCGGTGATTGAAGTCGCGCTTCCTAACTATAGAAATTGGAGGCTGCGGAAGCGGATGATGCTGCTGTTCGACGACATCCTTGGCGGTTCTGGCGATTCAAGCATTGAATGTCCATTTCGTCCGTTGCCGGAACATTCATTGCGAGTCGCTAATGTTGCGTGGATTTCTTCCGAGCGATATCAGCGAATCGATGACGACGACAATCTACACGGCGCGCCTGATATCGTCGTTGAAGTTCTGTCGCCCTCGAACAGCGCCTCGGAGTTGGTGGAAAAGAGAGATCTATGCTTTCGCTCCGGATGCCGTGAATTCTGGATCGTGGATCCCAAGCGGCGATTCATCGAAGTAACTCCGATTGACGGAGTCCCTCACGTCTACCGCGGGAGCGAACGGATTGCGATCGGCGATGCGACGCGGTCGGTGGATGAAATCCTTGACTGTTGAAGAATTTCGTAAGCTGAAGGACGCCTCCGGACTCTGCCTCGAACTCCGCAATGGAGACGTGTTGAGGAAGAGGCGTCCGAAGCTCAGTCAATGGATTCTACAAACAGGGCTGTCAGACCGATTTAAGGCCGCATTCGGAAACCGCGGCCGCGCGGGTACCGAGTTTCCATTCCGTCCGCATCCTGAGCATCAGTTGCGAGTGGCGGACGTCGCGTGGGTTTCGCGTGAACGCCTGAAGCGCACGCTGAAGGGCGATCTTCTCGGTGCGCCAGAAATTGTCGTCGAAGTCCTGTCGCCGTCGAACCGCGCATCAGAGATGTTGGACAAGAAACACCTCTGCTTCGAAGCGGGCTGAGAGGAATTCTGGATCATCGATCCCAAGGGCGCCTTCATCGAGATCGAAAAGAAGGGCGGAGTTCTCCAAGTCTATCGGGGAGCAGATCGAATCCCAGTCGGCGACACAACGTACGCGGCCGAGGAAATTCTGAACACCGAGCAGTAGCTCAGGCCCTCACGCACCGAACGCGTCCCGCAGGATTCGGTAGCTCTTCGGCACAGCCGTCTCCGCCGGCTCGTTCCCTTCCATTTCGAGCGACACATACCCGTGGTAACCGGCGCTCGCGAGGATCGCTGCCACGCGGTGGTAATCGATGTCGAGCGAATACCAGACTCCACCGCCGGGATACGTTTTCGCATGCACGACTTTCGCAAGCGGCGCCAGCTTTGTGATGCCGGTGTAAGGCTCGCCAGGATAGTTGCCGCAGTCAAGATTCACGCGCAGCCATGGAGAATCGACGCGTTTGACGATCTCGATCAGATTCTCGACGCGCGTCGTGAGTCCCCAGTGATTCTCCATCGCCATCGTGATGCCCGTCTGGTTGGCGTGCTCGAGACATTGCTGCACACAATCGACGCACCACTTGAAAGCATCCTCAGTTTTGTATCCGGCAACGGGCGGCTCGTCGCCTTTCACCTTCATCAGGTCGTCGAACAGTTTGATCGTCTTCCACCTGCCCGAGTTGATGCGAATCGCGGGCGCGCCCATTTCAACCGCGAGATCCATGCAGCGCTTGGTGTGATCGATCATCTGCTGGCGCTCGGCGGCGTCGGGCGTCACGAAATCCTGATGGATCGACAGCATGATGAGGTCGACCCCTTCCTCGAAAGCCATCTTCTTGAGCTTGTGGCAATACTCGGGAGTCGTAATGTCCATCTGGCGATGCAGGACCTCGACTCCATCAAAGCCTATGCGCGCGGCGTCGAGAATCACTTTGTCGATCGGCACCTTGTCGCCCTTGAAGTGCCAGTACGAGTAGCTCGACACGGAGAGCTTCGTTCGTCGTTTTTGCGGAACCGGCGAGGCATCGGCCATGGGAACGGTTACCAGCGCAGCAGCAGCCGTCAGGGCATTGCGTCGTGTGATCGGAATCATTTCAATATGCTACGTGCTCCGTTGCCCTGTCGCTACAATAAGCGCTTGGGTCGAATACGGATTCTTTCTGACAATGTCGCGAACAAAATCGCCGCCGGCGAAGTGGTGGAGCGTCCGGCCTCCGTTGTCAAAGAGCTGCTCGAGAACTCGCTCGACGCGGGCTCGCGCGAATTTCTCATCGACGTCGAAGCCGGTGGACGCAGGCTGATTCGAATCGCCGACGATGGCTCTGGGATGTTGCGCGACGATGCGCTGCTCGCCTTCGAACGCCATGCCACGAGCAAGCTGAGCGACGTCAAGGATCTCGACGCGATCTCGACTCTAGGATTTCGCGGCGAGGCCCTGCCGTCGATTGCGAGCGTCTCGCGGCTGGTGCTCGAGACGCGCAGCCGCGATGAGTCCGTCGGTACGCGCGTCGAAATCGCAGGAGGCAAGATCCTCACGTGCGACGAAATGGCGCGCACTCCGGGAACGACGATCACTGTTCGCGATTTGTTCTACAACGTGCCCGCGCGTAAGAAATTCCTGCGCACGGAGCAGACTGAGCTCGCGCACATCGCATCGCTGGTGACGCATTACAGCCTGGCGCATCCGGACAAGCGATTCCAACTGGTCCACGGGCCGAACGAGTTGTTGAACGTCTCGCCGGTCAGCGATCTGCGGGAGCGCGTCTATCAGGTCTTTGGCAGCCAGATCCTTAAGGACTTGATCGAGCTTGCGGACGTGCAAAAGGACATCTTCATTGCGCCGCCATCGCTGCCGCCATGGTCATCGGTGTCGGCGCAGGTTGAGGACGAACGCGAGCCGTCGGTGCATCACTTCCGTTTGCGCGGATTCGTGAGCGGTCCGCAGGTGCAGAAGCTGAATCGGAATTCGATTTTCCTTTTTGTGAACGGGCGGCTGATCCGCGACAAGCTGCTGATGCATGCGATTTCGGCGGCGTATCACAACCTGATGCCGCCGGCCTGCTATCCGTTCGCGCTGCTGTTCATGGATTGCGATCCGGAGGAGGTCGATGTCAACGTGCACCCATCGAAGACCGAGGTCCGGTTCCGGCATGGGTCGGTCTTGCACGACTTCGTCCGCGATACATTGCGGAACGCGCTGACTGCGCAGCGTCCTGTGGCGAGCATCGGATCCGCTGCGCCCGCCGCCGGATCGCCGCTCGCTCAACCCGGCGCGGAACTTCCCTTCTCTGATTTCACGCAGCGCATTGAGAATCATCAGGCGTGGGATCAGGTGCCGTCGACAGTACTCAGTGTGCCGCCGACGCCGGTTCCCGCTGCGGCCCTCGGCGATGCGCCGGAGTTCACGCTGCACCGCCCGCCGAGTCCTCCGCGGCGGTTCGATTTCACTTATGATGCGGCGCCCATTGTTACGGACGAATCGGCCGCACCTGCTGCTTCATTCGGAGCTGCGCAGCGGACGCGCGTCCCCGATACGCACGGTTCGATCCTGCCCGCCGGAACGATGCTCGAAGCGCCGACGCTCGAAGTGCTGCGCGATTTGCGGCCCCTCGGACAGATCCACGAAAGCTTCATCGTCGCCGCCGGCCGCGATGGATTGTGGATCATCGACCAGCACGTCGCGCACGAGCGGATCCTATTTGAGCAAGTCCTGCGCCAACGCTCGGCCGGCGGAGTCGAGATGCAGCAACTGCTGATGCCGATCGTCCTCGAACTGAACGCGGCGCAGCAGATCGAATACGATCGTATCGCCGCCGAGATGAACGGCCTGGGCTTCGAGACCGAGCCATTCGGAATTCGAACGATCGCGATCAAAGCCGCGCCCGCCGGCATCGCCACCGCGGACATCGAACGCGTCTTATTCGAGGTGCTCGAGATTGCGGAGAGTGAGCTGCGCCGCGCGTCGCTCGACGAACTGCGGCGCGGGATCGCGGCATCGATCGCTTGCCGCGCCGCGATCAAGATCAACATGCGGCTCGATCAGCGGAAGATGGAATGGCTGCTCGCGGCGCTCGCGCAGACGGAGTATCCGATGAGCTGTCCGCACGGGCGTCCGATCGCGCTACGATACTCGACGCGGGAGATTCTACGGAGCTTCCATAGGATTTGAGTCAGGTGATCTGCTAAAATCGTGAGTGATCGTCCTCGCAAGCAGCATCGCCACCCTAGCTCAGTTGGTAGAGCGGCTGATTCGTAATCAGCAGGTCGCCGGTTCGATCCCGGCGGGTGGCTCCAGTTCTTTCTTGGAATCCAAGATCAGGACTCTCTGAGAAACTGATGAACAAACGAAATCGCGATCGAGCCTTCGCCCACCGCGGACGCAACTCGCTTCACGTTTCCGCAGCGTACATCACCGGCGGCGAAAACTCCGGGCAAGCTCGTCTCTAGTAAATAGGGTTGCCGTTTGAGCGGCCACCCCGCGGCTGCCAATTCTTCCGGCGCCAGGTTAGGCCCGGTCTTCACGAAACCCTTCTCATCAAGTGTTACGCAGTGATTGAGCCATGCCGTATTCGGAAGTGCCCCGGTCATTAAAAATACATGACGAATATTTCTGGTTTCGGTCGCGCCGGTTAGATTATTGCGCCACGTCACGCGTTCCAGGTGCTTCTCGCCTTCGAGCGCCGAAATCTCGGTGTGGGGCAGGAGAGTTATTTTCGGATTTTGTTCGATGCGGCGAATCAGATATCGCGACATGCTGTCAGCCAAACCGGGGCCTCGCACAAGTACATAGACGTGATTCGTGGTTTCCGCCAGAAACGTCGCGGCCTGTCCCGCCGAGTTTCCTCCACCGACAACAATCGCGTCCGCTCCCTTGCACAGTTGCGTTTCAATGAATGTCGCACCGTAGTATACGCCGGCGCCTTCGAAGGAACTGAGGTTCTCAAGAGGCAGCTTGCTGTATTTCGCACCCGTCGCAATCAGAATGGCACGCGCAGGAATGCGGGATCCGTCCTGAAGTTCGACCACGAACGGCTTGCGTTCGCAAGCGAGGCGAGTTGCGCTGGCGAGATGCATTTGCGTGCCGAACTTTTGCGCTTGCGTATAAGCTCGATTGGCTAGTTCGTTGCCGGAAACACCGGCCGGAAATCCGAGATAATTCTCGATCCTTGACGTGGATCCCGCTTGCCCACCTGGCGAATATGCTTCCAACTGCACTACGTCGAGGCCTTCGGAAGCCCCATAAACTGCACCTGCAAGTCCGGAGGGTCCCGCACCGACGATCACGAGGTCGCGTACTTGCGTCTGGTCAAGGTCCGGATTGAAACCTAAGCAACTCGTGATTGTGTCGTTGCTCGGGTTTCGGAGCACGGTTTCGCCGCGGCAGATCAAGACGGGCGTATCCGCGGCGGATATGCGGAAGTTGTCGAGCATGCCCTGCAAGTCCGGGGCTCGCTCCAAATCAATGTACGTGTATGGGTCGCCGTTACGGCTCAGGAATTCCTTGATCCGCAAGGTGTCAGCGGAATGGCTGGAACCAACCAGCGTTACGTCCCCGATGCCTTGCGCCTGCAACTCGGCGCGCCGAAGGATAAACGCACGCATGAGGATCTCGCTCAACTGCCCGTCGGTCTGCACCATAGCCAGCAGATCTTCGCGGGGAACCTGGATCACTTGACCGTCAGTACGGGCCCGCAGGCGGGAAATGGCTCGGCGGTTGGAGAGCGTGTTCACTTCACCCGAGAATTGCCCTGCATGCAATATCGTAATGAGCGTTTCCCTCGCACCGAAGGGGCGCACGGCCTCGATTTCCCCGGAAATGACCACGAAGAAGGGAATGGTTGTATCGCCCTGCTCAGCTAAAATCTCCCCGGCGCGCATGGGGCGGGTGTGCCCATGCACGGCGATCCGGTCGATCTGCGCCTGCGTCAGAGTTGGAAATATTTCATCGGCGCGGGACGTGATTTGTAGTGGAGTAGTGGCCGAACCTAAAGCTTCATTCTTCACGATGCCTCGTCTTTGAATGGCTG
>DASXZC010000029.1:0-9937 GCA_036502165.1 Bryobacteraceae bacterium | reverse complement strand
GGCGTGCTCGATGTCGCCGAGTTGAAAGACGCGCGCGCTGTCGATAGCGTTCGCAAAGCCTTTCAGATTGATGCGTACCTGCCGCTTGACGAGCGTCGAGTTGACGGCGTAAATTCGCAGCGTTCCACCGTCGGCACTGAGCGTCGCGCTCACGTCGGGCTCCTCGAGATGATGAGCCAATTCATTGCGGCGCACGAGTTGCAGCGGAAATGTTCCGGCGGCGCGTTGATAGAGAGTTTGCGAGTAATAAGTCGGCGAACGATATAGCCATCCGGGGCCGGGCTGGATGACTCCGGAACCGAAGCTATCCGATAGATTCGAGCGGATTGCAATTTCTACCAGATTGCTATACCGGTGCATTAGATTCTGATATCGCGAGCAGCTCAATGCGTTCCCGAGTGTCAGCAGCATGCCGCGTGTGAGACCCATTTGCCCGGCCGTCGTGTTCCATTCGGTGACTGCGACGCGCACATCTTTGCCGTTTGAATATTGGGCGATTTGATCGCGCAGCGTCTCAAAGCTCTGCTCTTCCGACACGAGATCGCCGGCGTCATAGTGATGCGGACACAGGTAATCGAGATATCCTCCGCCCAGCTTCAACGTCTCGGCGGATGGGAACGACGACAGGATCTTGATCGCGGGATCCACGTGGCGCATCGCTTCAGCGAACGCCTTGACAGATGCATCGTACGTTCCACCGCCGATTTCGTTGCCGATTTGCCAGTATTTGATGTGGTACGGCTCGCGATGTCCGTTTTGAGTGCGCACGCGTCCCCAGTATGTGTCGGGCGAGCCATTGAAGTACTCGACTTCTGAGGCGGCGTCGGAAGGCTTCTTGCCGGTCCATCGGACGCAGATCAGCGGTTCCGCTTTCACGCGGCGGCATAGCTGCACGAACTCTTCGACTCCGATGAAATTTGGATCGAGGCCGCCCCAGGGCTCGGTGGCGTAGGGCACTCGTTGATCCCAGTGGCCGAGACATTTGTCCCATTCGAAGACTTCGAGCGTGCTGCCGCCGAAGCGGATCACTCCCGGATTCATAGCTGCTAGCGCGCTGACGACATCGGGGCGCCAGATGCCAAGCACCGCCTGTTCGTCGATCAGGTACACGCGGTCGAGCCAGAGCGTCCCGGGGCCGCGGAATTCGATGGTCAGCGTGCCGTTCGAGGAAGGCTTGTGGGCTGTGAGGATCACGTCCGCGCCGCGCCACGCCGGCGACCCGGAGCCGAGCGACACAGGCGCGGCGATACTTCCACCATCGCCGTGCAGCGATGCGCGGACTTCCACATTTCCCTCGCTCCGCAAGTGGAGGCGAAGGCGATAGCGATGGCCCTGCTCGAGGTAGAAACCGTCCTGCGAAAGTCCTGCCCAGGAGTGGGCGGCGGGCAATTCGATCTTCTGCGATCGCTTGCCGTTGAACGGATTGTTGCCGTCGAATGAATACTTCGCGACATGCACCGCGCCATCGGGATACCAGGGCCGATAGGGCTTGTCGATCTCGCGCTTGTAGCTCGGCCGCCAGGCGGGTTCTTCCTCGAAGCTAGTCGAATCGATTTGCTGCGCGACCATCGACGAGAGCAGGCGGCACAGGGGCTCGATGAACTGGCCGCCTTGCTTCAAGTCGATCGGCCTTGGGCTGAGTCGCGTCGCCGTGATGTCGATCTCTTCGGTTCGCTGGGGCTCGTCGACTGGATCGAGGCGAGCATCGTCGAAGCGGACTTTGCCGCTCGTATGATCGAACGCGATCAGACGCAAGCGGATCCATCCGGGTGAAGGCACGCGGAATAGAACCTGAGCTTGTTGCCATCCGGCGGCGGTGGCCGCGGGCTGGCTCGACCCTTGATCGCCGGCCGGAGTTTCGATGCGAATGGCCGATGCCTTGCCGCCTCCATCGTGGATCCAGACGCTCGCGTGCCAGAGCGTCCCCACAGGCAGGAAGATCTTTTGAGACAAGCTGAAATTCATCGAGCGATCCGCAGTCAGCAGTAGCGCTTGACGTCCTTCGCGATGGACGGCCGCGTCGATCTGGATCGACAGGCCTGCCGGAGCCTCGGGCGGAGTGCGGCTCCATCCTGCCGCGGCTTCGGACGATTCGAAGGCTCCGTTCTCGAGCGTGGCGCCGCCTGGTTGCGCGAGAGCGACGGTGAGAATAGATCCGAACAGAAGCAGAACGTGTGCGATTCGCATGAAGAAGGTTCCCCAAAAAACGGTTGCACCATCTTATACGACTCTTCGGTGTGGCGTTCAATGACTCGCGAACCAAGCGATTACGCGACGTTCGAATTCTCGCCCCGCTCGATGCCACGCGTCGACGTGATGGGCGCCTTCGATTTCCCACAACTCAGTGAACTTCGGATTCGCCGCATGTAGACGGCGCGAATGTGAAATCGGGATGTTTGCGTCAGCCGTACCGTGGATCAGCAGCACTGGCGTTTGCGAATCTCGCAGAACCTCTTCAGGGTTCGCTTCATCCAGATCAACTCCGTACCTCATGCGGGCGTAGAGCAAAGCCGGTTCTACGACCGGCGCAAAGAAGGGACGAGGCACGCCGACGATTTGCGACAGACGGTCATACGCCACAGTATGGAAATTCGCGAACGGACATTCGGCGACGATTGCGTGGAAGCGCGGCTTGACTTCGTTCAGCGATTGAATCAGCGTCGCGCCGCCGAGCGATGCCCCATAGCCGTAGAACGCTTGCGGATGGTAATTCTCATCGAGCCATGCGATCCAACGCGCGATGTCGTGACGCTCGAGGACTCCGTAGGTGATGCGTTCGCCGCCGCTGCCGCCGTGGGCGCGGCTGTCGGGCGCCAGCACAATGTAGCCTTGGGCCGTGAGCAAGTTCGCGAGCCCAGTCATCGAATATCCGTGATCTCCGACGCCGTGCAGGACGATCACCGCTCCACGGGGCTCGTCGCTGAGCGGATGGAAGCAGGCGGCGCGAAGGATGGCTCCGTCAGCGGCGGTGATGGAGACTGGCTCGGCGGAAGGGTCGTATTGCCAGACGCGGGATTGGATGGGAAGACTGGTCGATCCGTCCGCCAGAATGATGGAGCCGAGGATACAAGCAGCGGCGGCAGCGGTCGCGAGGATCACGCATGTCAGCAACCGGGCGCGGCTCATCCTACATATGAGAACGCGCTATCGATGGAGAATGTTCGTGCTTTATTCCGCCAGCATCGCCGCTGTGCGGCCGCGCTCGCTGCGGTGCCAACGCCAGGCGTCGTAGACGAGATAGTACGGATTGCTGCGCAGCACGTAGTTGCGCCCCTCGAGAATCAGCCGCCGCGCAAGTCCCGACGCTCCCGACTTCGGATCCTTCTTGAGGATCCCCGCGCTGACCGCGAAGTCGTCGCGGGAGGAGCAGTAGCCGCGCAACGGCACGACAGCCAGGCGTCCGTCGGTGATGATGCCCGAGCCATCCTGCCAGTCGCGCTTGAGGTCCGGACGATCCACGTAGGCCGCGCCTTCGCTGCAGCCGGCGAACGCGATATCCGCGATGATTTTGCCGCGCTCGTAGTCGATCTTGGGATGGATCTTGTGCGTGAAGCCGCCCTCGCCGAAGGTCACGCCGACGTCGTGGGTGGCCGCTCCGAGCCAGATTTCCTCGCCTTGGATTTCGGTGTGCCAGAAGCGGACGTGATGGCGCTTCGACATCGTGTCGAGGGATTTCTGGAAGACAAGATCGGCGTCGGTCTGCTGATAGTAAAGCTTCGAGATCGGGGCCGTCGGATAACCGGCCTGGCGGTTGTACGCCATGAAGCCGGTGCGAACGGTTTTGAGGTTCCAGTGATCCGCCTGATTCCAACCCGCGGCTTCAAACGCAGTGATCAGTTCCTGGCGCGTGCCCATGAAAGCGACGTTGATGATGTCGCGTTCGAGCTTGCCATCGGCCCTGTGTATGTCGGCGGCACGGTCGCGCAATGCTCCGGCGACTTCCTCGTCGAGCGGGAGATCGGCCGGCGGATCGAACCAGGGCGCGTCAGTCGGTACGCTCATCACGTTGATGCGCATTTCGGTGCCGGGGGCGAGCTGGATCTCCGGCTCAGCCATACGGAATAACGCTACCCGGACGCCGAAGATGGCGGCCGCTCCGATGGGGCCGAGCGACATGGAAGTAAAGATTTTGCCGCTGGCGCCGGTCAGTCCGATGAAGGATTTTTGGAAGAGCTCGATGCTCGGGCGGTGCCAGGCGCCCTGTAGAAAGGTGTGCGGAGTGCGCGCGGCGAGTACGCCTTTGATGGTTCCGTCGGGCGCGACCGACTCTCGCGCGTTGTCGAGCGCGTGCAGATCGGCTTCGAATGGGAAACGGTCGCCGTTGGGAAGCTGGTACTCCTCGAACTCGAGTTCCAGGCTCGCCCGCTCGTGTCGGATGCCCCAGCCGACCGATTTCCGCTTGCGGACCTCTCCGCGGACGATGGTGCCCGGCGGCAGGAAGATGCGGCCCTTGTCATTTCGCGACGAGACTACGACTGATTCGAATCCGGAGCCCGGTTTCGAGCTGTAACTGGTTAAGGGAGTCGTCAGCCGAAGTTCGACTGACGCGAGTGGAGGTTTCGCCTGTAACCCCGCGGTGGCCGCGAGGAGAGAAGTTAGTAGCAACGGAAGTCGTCGATTCGGCACGCTACTCCAAGAGGTCTAGCAATTCTCAGCTCTCTATCGATGATTCGTGCGATGAGAGTAATTTCTTTATACAATACCGCATCCTCGGTCAATCTTAACGCATCTAACCTAACTTTAATGCCGTTCGACCCACTTCTGTGACGTTTCGGCGGTCCCTCCGCGTTTCATCGGATCGGACTGTCATCCAGTTAACAATTCTTCACACCGAACCGATTACCAATTGTGCGCACGCGTCCGGGAATGACCGGACCGGTGCAATAATGAGCGATGCCTTCGCCCTCCGCCGCAGCCGCCACCGCACCTGCTCAGCACGGACTCAAGCGCGAACTCGGACTGACCGATCTGGTCCTGGCGCAAATCCTGTTCCTCGTCGGGCTGACGAACTTCGGTAACTCCGCCAAGCTCGGCCCGTCGCACGTCGTGTTCTGGCTGGCGGCGATCGTTCTGTTCTACATTCCGCAGGCGATGGTGGTGATCCATCTGAATAGCTGGCGTCCGCTCGAGGGCGGAGTTTATCAATGGGTGCGGTCCGCGTTCGGAGAATTCGCGGGATTTCTGATCGCCTGGAACTTGTGGATCTACGCCATGTTCCTGATGTCGGAAATCGGACTCACGATGGTGACCAATCTCGCCTACGCGATCGGGCCTTCCGCGATCTGGATCGCGGAGAGCAATGCGATCGTCGGCGCGGCGACCGTGGGGTTGGTGATCCTGCTGGCCTGGGTTTCGATCGCGGGACTGAGCGTCGGCAAGTGGATTTACAACCTCGGCGGAGTCGCCGTGCTGGTGCTGCTCACGGCGCTGATGGCGGTTCAGTTCCTGCCGCACACGCGCCCAACGATGTCGCTGGCGATGCCGCCGCTGACGCTCGTGAATCTGAGCATCCTCGGCAAGCTGGCGTTCTTCGCGCTGGGCGGCTTCGAATACATGGCGGTGTTCGCGGGCGAATGCAAGGATCCGGAAAAGATGATCGGACGTTCGGTGCTGATTTCGGCTCCGATCATCGCGGCGCTTTTCATTTTTGGAACCAGCGCCGTGCTGTCGGTGGTCGATGCGAAGGATGTGGATCTCGTGAGTCCGGTGTTGCAGGCGATCAGCATCGCGTCGCGTCCGATGAAACTGGCGGCGCACCTGGCGTCGGCGTTCTTCACTTTGCTGCTGATTTCGCGGCTCGCGCAGTCGAGTATTAATTTCGGAGTGAACAGCCGCTTGCCGATGGTTGCCGGATGGGACCATCTGCTGCCGGAATGGTTCACGCGTCTGCATCCCACGCGGCGGACGCCGGTGAACTCGACGATGTTCGTGGCGGCGATGATTCTCGTGTTCGCGTTTTGGGGCATGAGCGGCACGGGCCGGCAGGAGGCGTTTCAACTGCTCTCGAATGCCATGGGGATTTTCTACGGCATCGCGTACTTGGCGATGTTCGCGATCCCGATTCTCGGCTTTGCCTCGGCGCCGATGTACATGCGGCTCGCCGCGGTTTCCGGTTTCGGAATGACGTTCCTGTGCGTGGTGCTGGCCGTGTTCCCGATCATCCCGGTGCCGAATCCATTGCTGTTCGCGCTCAAGCTGTGCGGCGCCGTCGTCGGCGCGAACGCGCTCGGGGGCTTCATCTATTGGATCCAAACGCGCCGCCCAGCGCTGCCTCGCGCGATCGCGTAAGGTAAGAAGCATGATTCGCTTTGCGATCCGCTCACTTCGCCGAAAGCCTGTATTCACGGCTGCCGCCGTGCTGACGATCGCGCTCGCACTCGGCGCCAATACGGCTCTGTTCGGAGTCATCTATGCCATCCTGATCCAGCCTTTGCCATTTCGCGATCCGGGCAAGCTGGTGCGCATCTGGAATACTCATCCGGCGTTGTCGCAGTTGCAGTTGACCGTTCCGGATTTCGTCGACATCAGGGCGCGCGCCAAGAGCTTCGATCAGGTTGCCGCCCATACTTTGTCGGCGATGAATACGGGGACTCTGCTGGGAAAGGGTGAGCCGGAAATCGTGCATGCGGCGATGGCGACGAACAATCTGTTCTCGACGATGGGGATCGAACCGCTAACGGGCCGCGCGTTCTCGAGCGAGGAAGAACGCGAGAAGCAGCGGGTCGCTCTGCTCAGCGAGAATCTGTGGCGGCACAAGTTTGGGGCCGACCCCTCGATCGTGGGCAAGCAGATCCATTTCAGTGCCGAGTCGTTCACTGTCGTCGGAGTCATCCCGCAGCGGCAGGCCTTTCCAGAGTGGGCCGATTTGTGGATCCCGCTGTCGCTGATCGAGCCGCAACTCGCGAACCGCCGGAAGTTTCATCCGCTCGAGGTGGTGGCGCGATTGAAGCCGGGCGTGACTTCGGAAGATGCACAATTCGAGATGCAGGCGATCGCGCGGCAAGCGGCGCAAGCCTATCCGGAAACCAATGGAACGCTCGGCGCATTCGTGATTCCGCTTGCGCGCGAGGCCACTCGCGACATACGGCCGGCGTTGTTGTTGGCCTGGGGAGCGGTCGCGCTCGTGCTGCTGATCGCGTGCGCAAACCTCGCTCATTTGTTCATGGCGCGCATGCTCGAGCGGCGGCAGGAGGTCGCGATCCGCACTGCGCTCGGCGCGCGTACGGCGCATTTACTCGGGCAGATTCTGATGGAGAGCGTACTCGTCGCTTTACTCGGCGGTGCGATCGGAACCGCGCTCGGTGCTTGGTCGATTCAATTCGCCCGCCATTTCGGGCCATCGCGCGTCGACTGGAACGGGATCGATGCACCAGTATGGTTATTCGCGCTCGCACTTTCGGTGATCTGCGGCATTCTGTTCGGACTGCCCGCCTGCTGGCAACTGATCCGCGGACGCGCAAGAGTCGCAACCGGCAGGTCGATTGTCAGCGTGAGGTCGCCCCTGAGTTCCGTATTGATTGCGGCCGAGGTCGCGATGGCGCTCCTCGTGCTGACCGGAGCCGCGCTTCTGACCCGCACCTTCGCGGCGCTGCTCAGGGAGGATCCCGGTTTTCATGCGGAACGAGTCCTCATGGTCCCCAATCTGCCCTTGCGCGAGGATGGGAGCAAGGCCGAAGAATTTCTCGAGACGCAACTGATGACGGCTCTGCGCAAGGTGCCCGGCGTCGCTGGAGTGGCGGCGATCAACTCGGCTCCGCTGACGCTCGGCGCGACTGACCATAGCCGCTTCGCGACGCGCTTCGGAGTGGAGGGAAGGACGTTCGATCCCGGCAGTTATCCGGTGGCGCAGAATCGTTGGGGCTCACCCGATTTCTTTCAAGTACTCGGAATTCCGCTGAAGAGCGGGCGTTGGTTGAACGAATCCGATCGCAATGCGCCGCGGATCGTCATCAATGACGCGCTCGCCCGCCGCTTTTTCCCTGGCGGCGCCGCGGTTGGCAAGAGGCTCGCTCTCGGGGTGATGGATCCGCAGCAGCAGCTCTTCGAGATCGTGGGAGTCGCTCGCGACATACGCGAGCTGGGATTGGATCAGGAGGCGGAGCCGACTTTGTACAGCCTGTCGACGAGCCCGACCGTGACGCTGCTGATACGAACATCAGCGGAGCCCGCGCAATTCGCGACGGCCATCCGTGACGCGATTCGCAGCGTCGATCCTGCGATTCCGGTTACCGCGATCCGGCCGCTCGAGCAGAACGTCCACGAGTCGCTCGAGAAGCGTCGGTTCGCGCTGACGCTCGTCGGAATCTTCGGAGGCATCGCGGCGCTACTGACCGCCGCCGGAATCTTCGGACTGCTCGCTTACTCGGTGAACGCGCGCGTACGGGAGTTCGGCGTCCGCGCCGCGGTAGGCGCGACATCCGGTGAGCTGGTCGGGATGATTCTGCGCGAAGCGGCCCTGTTGACTGTACCCGGTTTCATTATGGGTTTGGTGCTGGTCGCCGCGTTGTACAAAGTGCTGAAGGGATTCCTCTATCAGCTCTCGCCTGTCGATCCGATCTCGATTCTGAGCGCGGCTTTGTTCCTGACGACCCTGACGATCGCCGCGGCTTGGGTGCCGGCGCGACGTGCGGCGAGTGTCGATCCGGCATCCGCGTTGCGCGCGGAATAATCACGCGCGAATTGGACGTGCGCGCATCATGATGAGGAAGTCTTCGAGCGTACGTCCCGGTGCGGCGATGAACGCATCCCCTGCGCCGATTGCGCTCATGCGATCCAATCGGAAGTTGCGGAAATCACCGCGCAGTTCACACCACGCGGCGAGGGTCCACACATTACTCGCTGATCACGAAGTTTGAACTGCGTTCCCAAGGATCCTGTGCCGGTCGTGAAGTACAGTTAGCGATTCGGGGCCGGTGATCGGGCTCGCGATTGCGTCCCGTCTCGAGAATTTCAGGGATTCTCTTGACGGCGGACCGCTCCCGTTGGTCGCGGCTCTGAAACCGCACGTTGCGTAATTGTGAGAATGTGCGCTTCTCGTCAGAGGGGCAATTCGCCTTCGAAGGTCGTGGCTCTCGGGTAGAACTTGACGAGGGTCCTCTAGATCCTCTATACGATCCCCGCGGCCAGGATGCCGGAGAGACGGGCCGCGAGTGTCGATCCAGCGTCCGCTTTGCGCGCGGAATGATCACGCGCGAATTGGGCGTGCGCGCATGGTGATGAGGAAGTCCGCGAGCGCGTGTCCCGGTGCGGCGATGAACGCGCGTTTATGCGATCTAAGCGGAAGCAAGGAAATCGACGCGCAGCTCGCACCATGCGGCGAAGGTCCACACACACTACTGGCTGATCGCGCTTGAATCGTATTGTGCGTTAATTCATCGCGTAGATCTACGGCTTCGTGAGCTCGTCGCTGCCGTCTACATAGTCCTGAGGGGTTCCTCTTTACGATAGCCTCGGCATGGCTGCCAGCGAGACGAGCGGCGAGCGTCGATCCGGCGTCCGCTCTGCGCTCTGAATAGGCACGCGCGAATTGGACGTGCGCGCATCATGATGAGTTCTCGAGCGTGCGTCGCGGCGCGGGCGATGAACACGTTCCTTGAGCCGATCGCGCTCATGCGATCCAAACGGAAGTTGCGGAAAATCGCACGCAGTTCGCGCCACGCGGCGAGGGTCCCACCTTACTCGCGATCATGAAGTCCTGAAGGATCCTGTAGACGATTGCCGCGGCCTGGATGCCGGCGAGACGCGCGGCGAGCGTCGGTTCGGCGTCCGCAGTGCGCGCGGATTGATCAGGCGCGAGTCGGACGTGCGCGCATCATGATGAGGAAGTCCTCGAGGGTGCGGCCCGGTGCAGCCATGAACGCATCCCCTGCGCCGGTCGCGCTCATTCGATCCAAACGGAAGTTCCCGAAGTCGCCTGGCAGCTCGCACCACGCGGCGA